>JAGLSU010000037.1 GCA_023135935.1 Planctomycetota bacterium | reverse complement strand
CAGGAAGTTGCGAATGTGTTTTTGGAACGCAGCGAAGATGCCAGGGGACTTTATAGCTGGGCGGATATTTACAAAGCTGCAAATAAATTTACTCAGTTGCATATCCACAGATTCGCGACTTCGACGGATGGCGATTTTATTAAGGTCGGCGTAAAAAGTGTCCAACAATTCCAGCACAAAGCTACTTCTCTGTGGGCGGGAAGCAAAATGGCTTTAGGGCAGTTGCTCGAAGAAACCGACCAGGGCAAAATCGTTCATCTTTACTGTGAAAGAGCAGCCGAAATCAAACGTGTTACCGAAATCATAACGCAGACCCGCGACAAAGTACCAACGAACTTCAAGTTATTGTTGGGTTTTATTCATCAGGGCTTTGTCATTGATTCGCTAAATACAATCGTAATAAGTCACCATGAGTTGTTCGGTCAATATGCAATCAAAAGAACACAAAGGTCGCTGCGAGCGGCTTTGCCGGTCGATACCCTTACTGATTTAAACACAGGTGACATTGTCGTCCATGCTTCATATGGTATCGGTAAATTTTCTGGTATCAAGACGATAGAGGAAAAGGGTGGAATCAGCGAATACCTTACAATCGAATATGCGGACAGCGTCAAGATTCAGGTCTCGGTTCGCAATATTGCTCTCGTACAAAAATACATAGGTACTTCTCCGAAAAGACCGAAGCTAAGCAAGGTTGGTTCGAAGAAATGGCAAAAACAAAAGCAAAAAGTCGCTCAATCCGTGCAGGATTTGGCTGCGGAACTGCTTGAGGTTCAGGCGAGACGCCAGTCGATGGGCGGTATTGCCTTCGGGGCCGATTCGACATGGCAAACAGAATTCGAAGAATCTTTCCCTTATCAGGAAACTGCTGACCAGATAACCGTAGCCGAACAAATTAAAGCCGATATGCAGCAGCCGTTTGCGATGGACAGACTCCTCTGCGGTGACGTCGGATACGGTAAAACAGAGATTGCGATGCGTGCGGCTTTTAAGGCAGTTGAAAATGGAAAGCAGGTTGCGGTTCTCGTTCCGACAACGGTATTGTCTGTCCAGCACAGCAGAACTTTCGCCGAAAGATTCGCGGATTTCCCCGTTTCTATCGAAGCGCTCAATCGTTTCAAAACTCGCAAGCAGTCCTTAGAGATAATCGAGAAGGCAAAGCAGGGCAAAGTTGATATCCTCATCGGAACGCATCGGCTCTTAACGGGCGACGTTGGTTTTAAGGATTTGGGTCTTTTGGTAATCGATGAGGAGCAGCGGTTTGGCGTCGAACACAAAGAAAAGCTGAAAAAATTGCGCATCGACGTCGATGTTCTCACGATGACAGCTACGCCTATTCCACGAACTCTTCATATGTCACTGTTGGGTCTGCGTGACATAAGCTCATTGCAAACACCGCCTCTGGACCGCCGCAGTATTGTCACATCGGTCGCGGCTTATGATACTCGGCTTATCAAAAAAGGTATAATCCAGGAATTGAACCGTCAGGGACAAGTCTTCTATCTGCACAACAGGGTCAAAACGATTGACAAAAAGGCCTGGGAAATCGGAAAACTACTCGAGGGAACCGGTGCAAGAATTACCGTTGCGCATGGCCAGATGGCCAAGAGCGAACTTGAAAAAGCGATGATTGATTTCGTGACCGGTCAAATCGACGTCCTCGTATGTACGACAATTATCGAGTCCGGCTTGGACATCCCGAATGCCAATACGATTTTCATAGATAATGCCGACCGCTTCGGTCTTGCCGAACTTCATCAGCTTCGGGGCCGAGTCGGCAGATACAAACATCGTGCCTATGCATATCTGATGCTGCCCGAATCAAGGTCGATTACTCCTATCGCCGCAAAACGCCTAAAAGCCATCGAAGAATATTCGCACCTCGGTGCCGGTTTCAGAATCGCTTTAAGAGACCTGGAGATTCGCGGTGCGGGAAATATATTGGGTGCCGAACAGTCCGGTCATATTCAGCTGGTGGGTTATCAGATGTATTGCCAGTTAGTTGCCGATGCCGTCAGGAAATTAAGGAACGAGCCAGTCGAATCCATTGCGACCACTGTTTTGGATTTGGGTTTTGTCGCATACATACCGAAAAATTACATACCTTCCGACAGACATCGCCTGGAGGTTTATCGCAAAATCGCCGTGGCCCGAATTGCCGATGACCTGAAACAAATTGCCGCCGAATTGGCTGATGTCTATGGTCAGGTACCAGCCGAAATCGAAACGCTGCTCGAATTGGCCCAGATAAGAATCCAGGCAAGCAAGTGGGATATAAAAAGCATTATCACTTCAGGCAAAAACCTGATTTTTTCCTTTAACGCTCAAGCCGAACAAAAAGTGAAACCCTTATTTGCCAAAGTATCAGGTGACGTCAAAATTGTTGACCCGAAAACAGCTTACCTGCGGTTGAGTGAAAGCTACTTTGAACCTAAAACTCTGATGACCGTTTTGCGAAAAATATTCAGTACCGCTTCGCAAAAATGACGTGGGTCACTTGAACTTCCCGACCAATGCCTGGCCGAATTCCTTAGCGAGTTTACTGGCTGTGTACTGCTCGCAGTTATCGTACGATGCGGTTAGGAGAACTTGCCCGTTATTGTCTTTGGCTGTCACGGTGACACTTTCAATCGCCTGGTTGGCGGCGGCCGACTTATGAGACTTAAGACCGCCGGAATCTCCCGAAGCTCGAAAGGTCATAAAAGTTGAACCGTTAATAAAAACTGTCGCGCTGTTGGCATCGCAGATTTCAATCCTTTTTCTCATGAATTCTTTTTCGAGAACGTCTCTTAGGACCTGGCCTACATATGGGTTTTCGCTTTCAATAGGTGCAATGTACACACATTTGTGGTCAAGCTCCTTGAGCTGTTTGGTACAAACGATATCCGAATGACAACCCGCGGAAAGGCCTATCACCAACAATCCTATTAGCCAACATAATTTGTTCATTTTTTGCCCTCTACAGAAAACATTGAAAATAATAAAGAAACTGCCAACTTGTTATTTCGATGGTAACCAATTAATCGGCATATTTTCCTGTTTCCTCAAAACGTTTTTGTGGATTATATTGTAAATTTGACGTAAAATCTTATTTTGGTTTAGGTTACAGAATCGGAGTTTAGCTATGCGTAAATGTATTTTCTGGCTTGTTTTAGCGGTTTTTTTTACCGGTTGCGGCGGCGGTAATAAGTCGGTATTTACCGATGAAAAACTGGCGGATGTTCCTTTTGCGCAAAGGACGGGCCTGCCCCAACCTTCCGGCGGCTTTGTCTTGACGGTTGGCGGCGAAACGATAACCGCCGATGAGATAATCGAGCCGCTGGTAAGATATCTCGAACCGGTTGCGCGACAAACCGATTTCGAGCAGTTCGCAGCTCAGGCCAGACCGCAAATCGAGCAGATGCTTGTAAATAGAATTTCAAATATTCTGCTTTATAAAAAAGCCAAGGACGATGCCGGCGAGCAAATTGAAGAAGCTTTGAAAAAAATTGTCGATGCCGAAGTCAATAAGTTTCTCGTCAGTTTCGAGGGTGACGCTGCCAAAGCAGAGCAAGCCCTGAAAGAAATGAATATGGATTGGAAAAGCTTCAGAGAATATCAAAAGAAAATGATTCTCAGTCAGTCTTATATGTCATCGCAGTTGCCCGAAGAGGCGCCCATTACTCACAGCCAGTTGCTCGATGCTTACAATAGAATGAAGAATGAGTTCTTCGTAACACCGGCGATTTTGAAATTTCAACTAATAGATATTCAAACTGCCAAAATGCAGAAAACCGGTTCTAAGAAAAGTGAACTCGAACTTGCCAGAGAGTTAGCGGACAAACTAATCAAGAAAATAAATGCCGGTGAGGATTTCGGTGAGCTTGCCGGGCAATATTCACATGGACACAGAAAATCTGTCGGAGGGTTATGGAAACCGGTTAAGCCGGACTCACTTGCTCAGCCGTACGATGTTCTCGCTGAATATGCTGAAAAGATACAGCCCGGTCAAATCGCACCACCTATCGAAGTCCAGGGCCATATTTTTATAATGAAACTGTTGGAAAAACAATCCGAATCGGTCAGGCCGTTTGAGCAAGTGCAAACACAAGTAGAGGCCCAGGTCAATTTGGACCGCAGAAGAAAAGCTATTGACGAATTCAGTATAAAAATTGCTCAACAGGCAGCATTCGATAGAAAATATGAATTTGTAAGTTATTGTCTCAGAGAAATTTATCGTATCAGTAATCAATAGCATGTAATCGCAGCGACTTATTAGGATTAATAAATGAAAAATATAGCCCATGGCATAGACCTCGTAGATTTTCCGCGGATAGAGGAGATGGTAAAGCGGCACGGTGAACGTTTCCTGGATAGAATCTTTACCCCAGCCGAACAGGCCTATGCCGATTCGAATGAAAACGGAGTGGAGAAATTAGCAGGCCGTTTCGCGGCGAAAGAAGCAATCCTCAAGCTGATAGGTACCGGCTGGCGAGGAAAAATCGCCTGGACCGATATCGAAATAACAAATACTCCCACGGGCCAACCCGAAGTTACACTGACCGGCGAGGTCAAAAAAATCGCCGACAAACTCAGGATTGAAGATATAAGCGTTAGCATCACTCATACCGCAAATTTCGCAATCGCATCAGCTGTTGCCCTGGCAAAATCAAATGAAAGCGAATGACTTTGACTGCATTGTTATAGGTGCCGGTCACGCCGGTGTCGAAGCCGCATACGCCGCTGCAAAAATCGGCGCCAAGACAGCGCTGGTAACCATAAGAAAAGATACGATTGCGGTGATGAGCTGCAACCCGGCTATCGGCGGACTTGCCAAGGGACAAATCGCACGCGAAATCGATGCGCTCGGCGGCTTGATGGGTTTGGCAATCGATGCGACCGGTATTCAATTTCGAATGCTCAATCGCTCCAAAGGGCCAGCCGTCCAGTCACCTCGCGCCCAAGCCGACAGACATAAATACGCTGCCTGGATGCGGCAAACGCTTGAAAATACGGATAACCTGACAATCATCGAGGCTATTGTCACGGACCTAATCGCCGAAGGCAACGAAATCCGTGCTGTTACCTGCGATAATGGTTCCACATACACCACCCGAACCGTTGTTGTTACCACAGGAACATTTCTCGGCGGCAAACTTTACATGGGAGACACATGTTGGCCCGGCGGAAGACTCGACGAACCACCCAGCGCGGAACTATCGAAAAGTTTAAAACGATTGGGTCTTGAACTTGGCAGAATGGCAACCGATACCACCCCGAGACTCGATGCCGCCACGGTTGACTTTGACAAACTACAGCTTCAGCCGGGTGACGAACCGCCGATACCGTTTTCATTCATGACCGAATCCATCGACCGACCGCAGGTTCCATGCTGGATGACCTACACCAACGAAAAAATACATCAACTTCTCCGTGACAATCTGCATCGGGCACCGCTATCTTCCGGCCAGATAACGGGAACCGACCCGCGCTATTGCCCAAGTATCGAGGGAAAAATTGTCAAGTTCCCCGATAAAAAACAACATCGAATCTTTCTGGAACCTGAGGAAGAAGACATAAAAACAATCTACTGCAACGGTATCTTTACCTCTATGCCCAAGGATGTGCAGGAACAGATGATGAAACTGCTGCCCGGAACCGAAAACGCCCGCATCATTCATTATGCCTATGCCGTTGAATATGATTATTGCCCGCCGATTCAGTTGAAAACCAATCTGGAAACGAAAAAGATTTCCGGTTTGTTCCTCGCTGGTCAGATTAACGGTACAAGCGGATACGAAGAAGCAGCGGGGCAGGGCATCGTTGCCGGTATCAATGCCGCTCGTAAATTACAAAGCGTCGAACCGCTTGTCCTCGGCAGGGACCAGGCATATATCGGTGTATTGATAGACGATTTATTGACCAAGGGAATTGACGAACCTTATCGAATGTTCACGTCACGAGCCGAGTACCGATTGTCACTGAGGACCGATAACGCGGATAGAAGATTGACCCAAATCGGCAAAATGGTCGGACTCGTAGATGAGAAAAGATGGCAAAAGTTCGAAAATAAGCTCAAAAATATTGATAACCTCAAAAATTATCTTCGAACCACTCGTACCGGCGGCCTTAGTTTATGGGACCAACTGCGTCGGCCTAAAAATATTTTAGCTGAAAAACTGTCCGATAATCCGTATGTCACTGAGTTTGGCTTTGGTGATGATGAACTCCAAGCCGCGATTATTGATGCCAAGTACGAGGGCTATTTAGCCAAACAGCAGCGGCTGGTAGCCAATTTCAAAAACCTCGAGAGCAAAAAAATCCCAGCCGATTTGGATTGCAGTAAACTTATTCACCTTCGAGCCGAAGCCAGAGAAAAACTTGCGGCCTTTAGACCCGCTACGCTCGCCCAAGCCAGCCGAATAAGCGGTATCACACCTGCCGACATCACCGTCATCCAAATCTACCTGAAAAAACACCTACCCAAAACCAAAACCTAAAAACAAAAAGGCGAGGTGAAATTATAGTGAGGGGGGGGGGTAGGAATGGGCAAGGGCGGACTTGAACCGCCGACACACGGATTTTCAGTCCGTTGCTCTACCAACTGAGCTACTTGCCCGGCAATTTCTAACAACTCGATAAATTTACCAAAAAAATCCAAATTTGCAAGAAAATTGCCTTGACATTATTAACTCTATAGTATAGAGTACTCTGTAGTAGTAAGGAAAACAGTAATTAAGTTAATATTTCAGGAGATAAACATTATGAATATATCACATGAAGATGCTCAGCAGTCACTGGCTGCGGTTGAGCAAGCAACTGCCCAGGTTGGCAAATCTATTGCCGCTTTATCTGCTGGTTCCATATTAATTCTCTGGGGTCTGATATGGATTTTAAGCTTCCTGGTAGCGCAATTTTTTCTTGCCTGGGTATGGTATTGGATGGTACTTGGCGCCATAGGTACGGCTGGAACTATCTTGATTTGCAGAAAGCAATCTCGCACCGGTATCCCGGTTAAAAGTGCAGCTTCTAAAAAAATTGGCTGGAAGTATTTTTGGTCCTGGACAGCATTGTTTGTTTACGCCACCATTTGGCTTTTTATACTTGAGCCTCGTAATAGTATTCAGTCAAATGCGTTCTTTTGTACGATTGCGATGTTTGCTTATGTAATAATGGGTTTATGGGACACGAGTCGATTTTTACTATGGCTTGGATTGGGTGTTACCGTTTGTGTTCTAATTGGTTACTATCTTGTTCCTCATCAATATTATTGCTTATGGATGGCGCCGACAGGTGGCGGTGCTTTGTTAGTTACGGGTATATACCAGCGTTGGCGTTGGAGGTAATTATGGCTGACCTTAATAATGTAATACATCAGCCGGTTCGCTTACAGATAATGTCCTCGCTGGTCGCTCTTGACCTCGATGAACAGGTTGATTTTACCTATTTGCGAAAACTGCTGAAATTAACCGATGGTAATCTTGGCGCACATCTGCTCAAACTCGAAACTGCCGGCTACATAAAGATGGAAAAAACCTTTGTCGCCCGTAAACCCCGCACCTTTGTTACCGTTACAGGCAAAGGCCGTGACGCCTTCAATGACCATCTAACCGCGCTTAAAAAAATCATTAAACCTACAAAGAGGCGATAAAGAATTGAATTTAAATCTCACCGTAATTAAATTTTATTTGGTTGTGTGTAAAAGCTGTTGGCAGGAGACAATTGCCCGCGAAAGTCCACGTGTCACCATGGCTATATGGTGCAGTTTATCATCGGTCAACCTCTTCTTTGCCGGCCGGCAAACCAGTATAAAGCCCGGTGATTGTCCTGCTTGACTGAGCGGAATCGTAACCACCGAGACCTTATTCAGCTTAGTCAATTTGCCCTGAAGACCCATTGCGAACATATCTTTGAGTGTGCATATCTTGTTGGATTTGCAGATATTCTCAACAAGCTCGTCCGTGAAATAATTTTCCAAATGCTCTTTATCGAGAGTGATTGGCTGCTCGCTTTCACATTCGTGTAATTTGAACCCAGTATCCTCACGCAAAAAGAAAGCGACATCCGCATCGGGAATCTCGCGTTTGATTTGTTCGGCAGCGGTGCATAAAAGCGAATTCAAATCGGTCGTGCCGACAATCGATTCATAAAAATTCGCGGCGAAACCAATCGTATCCAATCTTTCGATGAATTCCCGCTGTGCCGAGATAAGGTCATTGCAGAGAATGTCTATTTTGTGGGCCTGCTTCTTTCGTTCCTTATTGACTTTATGAACGAGTTGTTTGACCCTTTTATGTCGTAGTTTTTCGTTCACCGACTCTCTTTCTAAATCTTAAGCTTATACCACTGCTGTTGTTAGATTCGGCTTAGTTGTCCCCGTGCTTTAGGAACAAACGAATATTTTAGACTGCAATGGCGGGTAGCCCTATAAATAACCGGCTATCAGTTTCACCGACGTAAAGGCCGATTAAATGGGTGAATTTCAAAAAACAAATAGAAATCCGTCCGGGCGAATTTGACCGTGTTTTCGGACTTGTTATTGGGTGACGTTCGAACCAAAAACCACTGCCAAAATCCTTTTACAGTTGCCTTGTATCACCGCAAAATGTATAACTTGTACGTATAGATTTGTAAACCGGAAGACAAGTTATGGAAAAGTTTGTTTTCAAAACACCGCAGGAATTGGGCCAAGCCGCAGCCGAAGAAGCTGTCAAATTAATCAAAGCGGCAATAGCGGATAAAGACTACGCAAATATCATCCTTGCGACCGGTACCAGCCAATTCGAGACCATAAAAAATCTGACCGAAACACCCGGCATCGATTGGTCCAAGGTCACGATGTTTCACCTCGACGAATACATAGGCCTCGATATTACTTGCCCCGCGAGTTTCAGGAAATATCTGAAAGAACGCTTCGTCGATAAAGTTAAGAATCTAAACGCTGTATATTTTATCAATGCCGACTGCGATGACCCAGCCGCAGAGTGCGAAAGACTAAGCCAGGTTATCGCTGACCATTCGATTGATGCAGCCATGGTCGGGATAGGTGAGAACGGCCATCTGGCATTCAATGACCCGCCTGCTGACTTCGGGACCGAAAAACCCTATATAATTGTCCAGCTCGACGAGAAGTGTCGCAAACAACAACTCGGTGAAGGCTGGTTTGAAACTTTTGACGATGTTCCTGCGCAGGCGATATCAATGGGTATTAAGCAAATCATGAAAAGCCAAAACATAATTGTCTCCGTGCCCGACCGGCGCAAAGCCCAAGCCGTCAAAGATACAATCGAGGGGGAAGTTACGAATATGTGTCCTGCTTCGATACTGCAAAATCACCCCAGCTGCAAGATATTCCTCGATGAGCCCGCAGCTTCGCTGTTAGTGTCGTAGATATGAAAGTGCTTTCGGCAAAGCGATGTTGTTACCGAAATTATCTTCGCCATAGCCGTTTTCCGCTAAAAGTTTGATGTCGACTAAAACTCGCTTGTCACCGATAAATGTTATATTCAAATCGATTTCGATATCAATCTTGCCCGTTGCTTGTAGCCTTGCTATCTCATCGGCGACAACTTTCAACAGTACCCCTTCTTTGGTATTAAGGTCTCTCGACAGTTCCAAAGGATGTTCATATATAATCAGTTTGCCTCTCTCGGCTAATATCAGAATTGCCCCTCGGACAATCGACTCCATATTTGCTTGTTCGCCTTCCTGGTCGGCAAGTTGCAATCTGGCTATTTCCGTAGCTAACCAGCGGCGTTTCTCCGCATTGATTTTTTCATTGATCCTGAATAATTCGAGTGTCGAGCCGGCATCGTAACTTTCGTCGTCAAGTTTGATTTCAATTTTACTTCCGTAGTGAAAAACAATCTTGGAAACGAAAGTGGAAGGTCGAACGTGAAATCCCCTGTATTGAGGTATGTGTACCTCAATCTCGCCTATCTCGGCATAGTTGCGAAGCATCTCCTGACATAAACGCTGGGCACACACAAGATAACAATTAGCGTAATTGATAGAGTAGCCCATCAGCTTTTCCAGCAAATCCTTACCGGTCACCAATGACTCTGCCTTAGATAGTTCCTCGCCGATATGACCGCTGATGTGACGTTCGTAATAGTGCGCAAACGATGTAGCTGTTTTCAGCAGGTGAAAAATAACGCTTATATGACCTCGCAGGACTGACAGGTTTTTGTCAAAATCCTCAACGTCTGTTTCTGAAACATAAGTATCATACAGAGACTGGAGATTATGGAACCGATTCTGTAACTGTCGCAAAGTTTCTTCACTGAGAGCATCAGAAATCTTTGTTCCATACTCTTCGGTATCGGTTTGACTGGCCATCTGTGCTAACTCGGTGTCATCCGCCAGATTTAGAAAAGCCGTAGCCAATAGCGTCACGGTTTCGGAAACGGTTTCAACCCTGCGAGTAGCAAGGTCGCGAGGCAGCCGTCCCGCGGGAAGCTTGTCGGCGTAATCCGCATCTTTAGGGGCGCTTTTAGGAATAGTTAATCCTAAATGTGTTGCCTGATTGTATATCTGAACCGATGCCTGCAAAAGGGTGTCAGCTGTAAAAGCTATTGCATCCCCTGTGGCTTTGTTGAAATTCTCTTTGATTGGCAAAAGCCGATATGCGGGAAGGGAATGCTGAATATGAAGTAGCTCATAACTGACATCGGAGAAAAGTTTGATGGTCGCTATGATTGACCGAAAGCGACACCACTTTCGATTGTTTTTTGCTCCGTATGCATCAAGAAGTTCTTCTATCTGTATTGATTGCGATAGCAGCTCGCCCAGCAGTGGACGCGTCAGAAATTTTTCCGCGGAACGGTTTTGCGATATATAGTCCACTATACCCAAAAGCATCATCGTTCGCCTGTCAATCAGGTCGCGAAAGTTTTCCTCGGTGATTGTTGATGAAACCATATTTACTTAACCTCTAATTCTACATAGTGTTATAGGCCTATCTGGTAAGATATCGGCGATAGCGTTGTTTCTGGTTTAGGTTTTGTTGCTTTTTGCAGTATACCCCAAACTTTAGATATGGACAATAGATACAATCCTATTCGCACGGCAGGCAAATCACCACTTCAGTTCCGCTGCCTTGTTGGCTGGTTATTTTCAGTGACCCGCCGTTTAGTTGGATAAATCGCTGAGCGTGAGCAAGACCCATACCGCGTTTGCGGCCTGCGGGTTTGACGCTGAAGAACGGCTGCGTCGCTTTCAGTAGAGTTTCTGCATTCATTCCGCTGCCGGAATCGCTTATCCGCACCTCAACAAAATCATCTGACTTGTCAATATCAATATTGACTTTAATTGGCCCGAACCCGTCGCTGTAGGATTCGGCAGCGTTAGTGAAGATATTGGCAATCGACGATACAATCTGCACCGAATCCACGGAAACGTTTTTGTTTTCTCCTGTAATTTCGACGTCAAGCTGCTGGACTGTCATTCTTTGGGCGGTTAGTTGTGCGGCTTCATCGAGGATTTGTTTGATATCTACCTGCTCGGTTCGTGGTGGTGGGGGGTCGGCAAAAGTCATCAAGCTGTCAATAATCCAGGCTAGCTCGTTAGCGTTTTCCTGAATCTGATTTAACACCTGTTTCTTTTCCGCATCCTTTTCACCCTTAGCCAGCAATTGTGCTCTACCGGATATTACCGAAAGCGGATTATTTAATTCATGTGCGGCTCCGCCAGCCATTTCCGCTAAGGCAGCCAGCGTATTATCTTCCTTGGGAGCTTCCGCTATTTTTTCCTGCACAGCAGGTGTTGCTTCAGTTTGCGGCTGTATCTGTTTGGGTCTGGAGGCAAGCTGCGCGAATCGCTCGGCGAATCTCTGCTGATTGTCCCAGGCTGTGGCGATATCTAAAATGGACCCGGCTATCGAAGTGACCACTTTGAAGTCTTCAACGAACAACTCGACATCTGCCGGATATCGCAATTCGAAAACAATTGCCCCAATTGCCTTGCCGCCAGAAAGAAGCGGAATGATTTTTGTGTAACCCGAATTAAAATCAATATCTATTTGCTCGAACAGCCAGTCAATATGGTCATAAGCGTTTAGTATTGCGAACTCGTTCCGCATCGCCTTCGGTATCGCAGGCGTTCCAGCCGGCGCGTTCAGAGAAAGCACTTTGCTTTCGGCCAGGTTTTCTACAGCTATTGCGGAAAGAGTCTGTGAATCATCCCCAGTGGTCAAATACAAACATACGGGCCCGGTCTGGTAAAACTTTTGCCAACTGACGGCGAAGTCTTCCGCTATTTCTATAACATTGCTTGTCGAATCGATATTCGATAAGAACTCAGCGATAAAATCATAGTGACCTGAAGCTGCAGCTAACTGACGATTTTCCTGTGACAGCTTGGCTTCCTGCTGTGCTAACTGCGTTGCGGTGGTATGAACAGCGTTGCAGTAAGCGGCTGACGGGTTTGGTGAATCCAAACCTAAAATTTTGGATTTTTGCTCGACTAATTCCGGCAGCGACCGATGAATCTGCTCTAATTGTTCATCTGTGATTTTCAGCGATTCGGCTATTGCTGCTGTTGATTCAGCAGTATCATAGCTGCCGGATTGGCCAAGACCGCACTGACGTGATATGCAATCAGCCAACTGTACAATCTGCGCGATTTTCGCTCCGGGCATTTCCGCTACGATAATTTCGGTGTTGCTGTGGTGCAGCCAGATAGCTAAAACAATTTTCTCCGGCAGTCGCCATTTCACTGCCAAACGCTTTCCGAGGATGGTATGGTCTATTCCGAGATTTTTTCGCTCAACCTCACAAGCCGACAGGTTTTGCGAATTTGCCTGTTCGTTGATTTTGGCAAAACTTTTCGGCATCGCTGTATCGAGCGCGAGTTTTCCGATATCGTGAAGCAGGCCAGCCATATAAGCCAACTGAGAATCGACTCGGCCCGGTATTGTTTCGGCGATTTCTTTGGCGCAACAGGCAACTGCGAGATTATGAATTGCAAGCAGCTTCCTCGGTAGAACTCGGCTGGCATCGTCCTGGGCGATTCCAGCTGCTTTGACGGACAAAACAATATCGCGAACGACCTCTGCTGGCAGCTTACCGATTATTTGGCGGATTGAAAATTTCTCATCCGCGGGATTTATACCGTGTTGGGTTGCGACCGAAAGGGTCTTGGCGGTGATTGCGGGGTCCGATTCGATTATTTCAGCTAACTGAGAACCCTGCTGAAGAACTCGTGCCGCAACGCACGGCAGAGACGAAAGTGTCTTGAGTTTGCTGACGGTAAGTTCTACCTGCTGGGCCACTCGGCGCCTCCTCGTTTTTTTCCCCTGCCTGGTTACTAAATACTATTTGCTCGCCTTAGTTTTTATTGCATCTGCAGGACAGTTGTGATTTTGCTGGTGAGCTCGGCGATGTTAAATGGTTTTCTAATGAAATCTTCGGCGCCTGATTTTAAGAGTTGGTCGATTTCATCCTGCTTTATGACGCCGCTAACGATTATTATTTTGATATTTTCGAATTCGGGATTCTTTCTTATGGTTTGGCAGACAATGTTGCCATTGACATCGGGCAGCATGTAATCGAGCAAAATCAAGTCCGGGCGGAACTGCTGAGTCAAGACCCCTGCGTCGTAGCCGCTTAGTGCTGCCTTGATATCGAATCTGCCGTCACGGCTTAGAATGTCGGTTAAAAGCTCTACGATTTCCTCATCATCGTCGACTATGAGGACTTTTCTTTTGCCTGAGCCGAGGCCATCAATGGGAATGTGGTTGGCTTTCATGAATCTGATTAAATTTAGGCGTGGAATTCTGCGGAATTTTGAGCCGGGAATTCTAAAACCCTCGAGACGGCCTGAATCGAAACAACGAATGATGGTTTGTTGACTGACTTTGCAAACTTCGGCGGCTTCGCCGGTGGTAAATAAGTCCTTCATTTTATCTATCCTTATTGTTTTAACCAAATCCGTTCGCGAAAAGGCTTTCTATACCACCTTTTTGACCTAATTTAACCATCGGAAATTGTGGTTGTCAAGGATTAAAAAATATTCAGATATGTGTTTTTTGGTATTTATGTGGGTTTTATTATGAGACTTTGGGGTAGTTCCGATGGTTAAAATTAGCAGTTCCGTTAAGATGGGCCCTTCGACTCACCACTGTTTGCTCAGGATGGGTAAGACAGAATGCGCAAGTTTTTTTTAAAACGCGGTCAAAGTGGGGTAAAACACGGGCGCTTTGGGGTAATTTACGGGCGCTTTGGGGCGCTTTACGGTTAAAATGGGGCGCTTTAAGGTCGTTTTCTCATACCCCCTTGCGCAACTGCCACTACATCGGAATGCAAGGTACCTGTCAATGCGAGGTAGCGCGTTTTTAATTCGGGATAGAAGAAGGAAGTATAGAGAGAGGGAGTGTGTGTAGTGGTGGGGGGAGTTACGGGTTGCGGGTTACGGGTTACGGGACAGGGGGGCTACGAAAAAAATCAGGTGACTTAAAAGTAAAAATGGGGTATTGTTTTGGAGGGAAAATATTGGGATTAATTTGGGTTTCTAAGGATGAGTGGACAAATCGAGATAAAGCAATCGCTTAAAAAAGCGTACAGAAAACAAAGACCGACCCGAGCAGAAATTGAACTGCTTAGGCTTGAACTTGCGAAGATGCTCAATGAAGCTAACCCCAAAGAATCCGAAGAATATCACAAGGGTCTACTTAAAGACTTCCTAAAAAAAACCGCATACTCCGATTATTTTATAAACACTAAAGACAGAAGTGACCTCGTTATACATAACGATAAAGATTCAAAATCAAGTGTTGGAGTTATTATTGAGACAAAACGTCCCAGCAGCAAAACCGGAATGCCGACAGCCAATAATCTAAACAAAAAGGCAATGCAGGAACTCCTGCTCTACTTTCTAAGGGAAAGAGTTACAAAAAAGAATTTCGAGATTAAATACCTCATAGTAACTAATCTTTATGAATGGTTTGTCTTTGATGCAAATGAGTTTGAGAAAATTGCCGAAGTCGCAAAACTCAAAAAGCATTTCAAAGATTTTGAAGAAGGACGGCTGTCATTTGATAAAACAAAATTATTCTATAAGGAAATTGCTGGTCCCGCACTTAAGCAGGTAAATGACAAAATAAGATTTGTCCATTTTGATATTCGTGATTATGAAAAGTATCTTCAAAAACAAACCAAAACGGGTGATAGCCAGTTAATTGAATTGCAAAAAATACTTTCACCGACACATCTGCTTAAGCTGCCGTTCGCAAACGACAGCAATACATTAAACAAAGACTTCTACAATGAACTGCTTCATATAATTGGTCTGGAGGAGTATAAGGAAAAGAGTAAAAAGTTAATCCGGCGAAAATTAAAGGAAAACCGCAACGAGGATTCACTAATTGAGGCGACAATAACAGAAATTACCTCGCTGTATAAGCTCTCACAGGTAAAGGATATTGAACGGTTCGGCGGCACTGAGGACGAACGGCTTTATAATGTTGCTCTGGAACTTGTCATAACGTGGACTAACAGGATACTTTTCCTGAAGCTTCTGGAATCGCAGGTCGTAAGCTATCACAACAAGAGCAAGGACTATCTTTTTCTTAACAAACAAAAAGTGGCCGAATATGATGATTTGAACACGCTATTTTTTCAGGTTTTGGCGGTTGAGACAAAAAGTAGGCGGCAGCGTATAAAAAACAAATTCCCAAACGTGCCATACCTAAATAGCTCCCTGTTCGATCCGACCGAACTTGAACAGCAAGCGATTTTTATCAGCAATTTGCCGGACGATACGGCTTTGTCGCTCTACAAAAAGACTGTAGTGAAAAGCGATAGCGAAAAGATAAACACTCTTGAGTATCTTTTCAGGTTCCTTGATGCGTACGATTTCTCATCGGAAGGCAACGAAGATATTGCCGAAGACAATAAGACGCTGATAAACGCTTCAGTACTAGGCCTTATATTTGAGAAGATAAACGGCTATAAGGATGGTTCCTTCTTTACGCCCGGATTCGTTACTATGTATATGTGCAAAGAGGCAATCCGTCGAGTTGTTGTTCAAAAGTTTAGAGAACAAACCGATTTTGACGGTGACGACTTTACCGATCTGGCCAACTTTACAGCAGGAGTATATAAAAAAGCCGAACTTGAAAAATATAATGGAACTATCAATTCGCTGAAAATCTGCGACCCGGCGGTCGGAAGTGGACATTTTCTTGTTTCCGCTCTAAATGAGATAATTGCCGTCAAAGCTGAACTTGGGATACTTACAGATGATGGTGGAAAACCGTTTCGGAATTATCTTATCGATGTTGAAAATGACGAGCTTATGATTCTTAACGCCAGCGGTGAATTCTTTAAGTACGACCTACAAAACAGGGAAACCCATAGAATACAGGAGGCTCTTTTCCACGAAAAGCAGACAATAATTGAAAAATGTCTGTTCGGTGTGGACATAAATCCCAATTCGGTAAATATATGCCGCCTGCGTCTATGGATAGAGCTTTTGAAAAACGCGTATTATAAGGAAGGTGGCGAACTTGAGACGCTTCCGAATATCGATATTAATATTAAATGCGGAAACTCGCTTATAAGCCGTTATCCCCTTGATACCAACTTGAAAGAAGTGCTTCGGGAAAGCAAATTTTCCATTGATGCCTACAGGCTTGCCGTTAACTGCTATCGCAATGCAGAAAACAAAGAACAAAAGCGTGAGATGGAAAAACTTATCGAAAATATCAAGGGGACATTTACAGCATGGATAGATGAACACCATCCCAAAAGAAAAAAGCTCGCGAAGTTACGGGGTAAAATGATAGACCTTGTTGATCAAGGTAGACTTTTCCAAACGGAAAGCAAAAAGAGCAAGCAGAAGAAATTTGAAAAGCTAAGCAAGGAAATAAAAAAGGCGGAGGCCGAAGTTGAAGAGCTTAAGAATGGAGTTATTTACAGAAGTGCTTTTGAATGGCGTTTTGAGTTTCCCGAAGTTATAGACGAAAAGACTGGTGATTTTATAGGATTCGATATCGTTATTGGCAATCCACCATATGGCTTATTCAATAAGAAACAAAACCAAAAAGTCGCTCTTACAATACAAAAGGAGGCCATAGAGATTATAAAGGGAGATTTTCCAGTGGCTGCAAGTGGTGGTATTAACGCTTGCAGAATATTTTTTAATCTCGGTTTGAATTTATCCCGCAAAAACGGCTACCAGTCTATGATTATTCCATTTGGAATTTTAACTGATAAAACATCTGTAAATTTAAGAAG
>JAGLSU010000036.1 GCA_023135935.1 Planctomycetota bacterium | reverse complement strand
TTACGACCGGGACTTTAATGCTTCGATTACTATTACGGCGGCGACGACTGGGCTTTTGATACCGCCGAGTAACGTGATGATTGTTTATTCATTGGCTACGGGCGGGATGGTTTCAATTGCCGGGATTTTTATAGCGGGATTTTTACCGGGATTTCTGGTCGGTCTTGGTTTGATGGTGGTTGCCGGGGTTATTTCGGTTAAGAGGAATTATGGTAAGGGTGAGAAATTCGGATTCGGCGAAGGATTTATTAAGTTTTTACAAGCGATTCCGGCACTTTTGCTGATAGTGATAGTTATCGGTGGAATTTTAAAGGGGATATTTACAGCTACGGAAGCGTCGGCAGTGGCGGTTCTTTATTCTTTGATATTGTCGGTTGTGTTTTACAGGGAAGTGAAGATAAAGGATTTGCCGGGGATACTTCTACAGTGTGGAGTGACGACAGCGGTTGTGTTTCTGCTGATAGGCACGAGTATGGCGATGTCGTGGGTTTTGGCATCGGAAAATATACCGCAGAATGTCAGTGCGGCGATGCTTGGCTTGACTGACAATAAATTCCTTCTTTTGCTGATGATTAATATGCTGCTCTTGGCTGTGGGGACATTTATGGATATGACGCCGGCGATATTGATTTTCACGCCGATATTTTTACCGATAGTTAAAAGTCTTGGTATGCATCCGCTGCATTTCGGAATAATTTTGATAATGAATTTATGTATCGGACTTTGCACGCCGCCGGTGGGGACATGCCTGTTTCTTGGTTGCGGGATAGCTAATACGACGGTGACTAAGGTAATTAAACATCTGTTGCCGTTCTTTGGAGCGATGGTTGCGGTGCTGCTGATATGTACGTATGTGCCGGAGATTTCACTGTTTCTACCGCGATTATTCGGGTTTGTAAAGTAAGCACATAGCTGCTTAGGTGGGTAGGACTTTTAAAAAATCATAACTCTCATATTGTCTGATTTCAGGTGTGATTTATGGGGGTATTCTACGTTCCAAACTATGCACCGAAAGCCTTAGAGATATAGGGGTAAAATCTCTGATATTGCCCTAAAAAAAGCTTAAATTGCCCTCCAGATATGCCGATAGTTTCACTAAGAAAAGTTTATGAAAGTTGTTTGCGCATTGTTTATTGGCATTATTATAGGTCTTTTCTAAGTGACACGCAGATATTCGTAAAAAGGACAGGTATAGATGGATAACGAAGTAAAAGTATTGATAGTAGATGATGACAAGCTGGACGTTACAGCAGCCAAGCGGGTTCTGGCGAAGTCTTCACACCTTGCTAAATTTAGTAGTGAGTCAGCCAATAGTTTATCAGACGCAATTGAACATATTGGCAGCAAGGAATATGACATCGTACTTCTGGACCTTGGCCTGCCTGATAGTAACGGCATTGAAACTATTCGAAATGTTGTCGAAGTTAATTCGAATATCCCCATTGTGGTATTGACGGGTTTGGATGATGAAGAAACAGGTCTTTTGGCAATAAAGAATGGTGCGATGGATTATATAGTCAAGGGGCCGATGTTGGACAGTTCCTTGGTACGGACGGTTCTTTATGCTTTGGAACGAACTAAAGTAGCGCGAGAACTTCATATAGCAGAAGAGAGATACCGAACGATTTTTGAGAATTCTGCTGTGGCTATTATGATGGCCGATGAGCAGGAGCGTATTGTCTCCTGGAACAAATTCACGGAAGACCTTTTGGGTATGGATAAAGAAGATTTGTACATGAAGCCCTTGGAATCGCTCTATCCTGAGGATGAGTGGGAGAAAATAAGAACTTATGATGTCAAGGGCTCCGGCATGCGACATCACTTAGAAACCAAAATGGTCAAAAAGAATGAAGAAATAATAGACATCGACGTCTCTCTGAGTGTTTTGAAAGATGCTGATGGCAACGTGACTGGTTCGATTGGTATTATAAGAGATATTACCGAACGTAAACAAGCGGAGGAGAAAGTCAGAGAGGCAATGACGACAAAGTCTCAGTTTATATCGATGGTTTCGCATGAGTTGCGAACACCTTTAGCGATAATGAAAGAGGACCTCGCTATTGTTTTAGATGGAGCAGCAGGGAAGATTAATGCAGACCAGAGGCATTTTCTGGAAACCGCGGAAAAGAATTTGAGCCGACTTGTCAGGCTGATTAATAATGTTTTAGATTTTCAGAAGCTCGGTGCCGGCAAGATGGAATTTGCCATGGAGGAATATGATATAAATGATGCCATAAGAGATGTCCACGAGACTATGGTTTCTTCGGTAGAGAAAAAGGGGGTAGGGTTTGTTCTTAATCTTGACGATACACTGCCGAAATTAAGATTCGATAGAGATAAGATTATTCAGGTTTTAACGAACCTTGTTAGTAATGCAATGAAATTTACAGATGAAGGAAGTATTACAATTTCAAGCCATATAATAGGAAATGTGATAAAGATATCGGTTTCTGATACCGGTTGTGGTATCAAGCAGGAAGATTTGCCCAAGCTATTCCATAAGTTCGAGCAATTAGCAGGAGAGGGTAGCAGAAAGACCGGTGGTAGTGGTCTTGGTCTTGCAATTTCTAAAGAGATTGTGGAAGAGCATGGCGGCAAAATCTGGGCGGAGTCGGTTGTTGACAAAGGCACTACTGTGGATTTCCTATTGCCTGTCAAGGAGCGAAGACTGAAACCTCGGAAAGAGGTTTTCAGTTTCAACTATTAGCAGCGAGTCGACTTTAACTATTAGATAGAAAAAGTCGACTTTAGTTGCTTTCCCTATTTACTCAAAGCGCTATTTTTTGTCAATGCACTTTCGATTTTCTTCGTCAACTCTGCGAAATCAAAAGGTTTGGCTACATAATCAGCGACGCTGTATGAAGAGGCTGTGGCAATGTCCTGCACCTCACAACGTGCGGTAACCATTATCACGGGGATTTGTTTCAGTTCAGGATTTTTGCTGAGTTGCTCAAGCACCTCGTGACCGTCCATGACCGGCATGCTGGTGTCCAGCAAGATGAGGTCTGGTTTTTCACTTTCGGCTTTTTCCAGCGCTTCTTTTCCGTTGACGGCGGTGATAATTTCATAGTTGCTCCAGCCGAGGTGGTATTGTACGGCACTGAGGTAATCCGGCTCATCGTCTACGATAAGGATTTTGGCCTGCTGTGTTTTCTTTTTTGACTTAAACATATCTAACATTTTTATTCTCCTTCAAGATTCTTTGTGTAAACTGATTCGGTTTCGTTGCAGAATCCTTTAAAATATTTTCGACTTAAAGTCACTGCAACATTAGAAAAACGTATCCAGCTTTTTATTTGTTTGGTTTGATTATCTCCTCCAGCATATTTTTAATGTTATTATCTTTTATAGTAACCGTTGGTTCATCTTTAGTTTTGTCGTTATTTTTTATAGACAGCAGCGGTCTATTTTTGATTTCATCATATTTTGCCATTTGCTCGCTTGGGATAGGCTCGCCTTTATAGATATGAGGTGACAGGAACACAATCAGCTCGGAATTTTTGACGACGTCATTAGTGCTTTTGAACAATTCTCCGATGATTGGTATATCACAGAGAAATGGAATTTGTTTTACCGTTTTGGTTTTTTCCTGTCGTCTTAATCCGCCCATAACAACGACCTGTGCGTTTTTGAGCATGAGTGACGCCCGAGTTTTTCTGGTATCTACTATGGGGACATCGCTTCCACTGGTACCTGTTTGAACATTCTGTTCGGCCTCAACCGTAAGAAGGACGTTATTTCCATCTGTTAGTGTGGCGGTTACCTGCAATTTAACACCTACTTCCTTAAATACCGTTGTTTCAAGTTCTCCTCCGGCGGTAGTTGAGCTTAGCTCTTGATATGGCAGTTCTTCTATTGCTTCTATGTAGGCGGATTGTCCACTTACCATCATAACTCTGGGGCTAGCAAGGATTTCTACATCCTTCTTTTCCTGCAGGAGGTGTACGACATTTCTGATATTGCCATTAACAATACTAAATGCACCTCCGGTGCCAGTGGTGTTAAATACTGAAGCATTTCCGATATTAGTTACACTTTCGATAGTAGAGCCAAGCCGTGTTGCTGTGAAATTTTGTCGATATGTTGTGCCTTTGAATTTATCATCCAGCAGGTCCCAGTCGAAGCCTATTTCGGTGTCGTTCTCGAGTTTGACATCGAGTATGACCACTTCGACCATAATCTGCTGAGGTGTTTTGTCAGCCTTCCTTATTTCTTCAAGGATTTTTTTCAGGTTTTCTTCTGTGTCGCAGATAATCAGAGAGTTGCTTTTATTATCAACAGAAATTGAGCCATACTCGGAAGACATATTCGTCATAGCTGTTCTGAGGCTTTTGGCATCGAGGAATTTGAGCGTTATGGTTTCAAGGAACAGGTCCGGCAGGGTTGTAAACAGGGGGTCAGATTCGGAATTTTTCTGTAGAGTAGGTTTTTTCTTATGGAGAATTTTCCCAAATGGGTTAATTCGGCCAACATCCATAGTAATGTCTTTGCCAAGGCTGCGCTGCGTTGGCTTGGATTGTGCTTGGCTGTGCCATATTCCGATAGTTAAAATTACGACGCCCAATATTATTTTTATGTGGTTTATATTATTCATTAACAGAGGTCTCCTTGTCCTGGATTGTATAGATAGAGATAGTCATATCACAACTGATTTGGGAAGAGTCTTCGCTAAAGGGTTTCACTGCAACCGATTCTATCCAAACCTTTTTGGTATTTTCCTGTAGCATTTCCATTAATTTAACTACGCTTCCATATAATCCGGTGACGTTTAAAGTTGCTCGTTTAAGAACTATTCCTGAGATGTTACTTTTTTCTTTTTTATCTCTGGAAACAGTTTTGCTGGAGATGAAGTCGAGCGAATTAGCAGCGCAGCCTGTTTCTTCGAGAATAATCTGTAAATGAGTACCAAAGAAATTTTGCGACTCTTCAGAGGTGAACAAGACAGCTTTGAGTGGAATTAGCTTTTTGTTTAGCTGCTCTATTTTTTTCTTTTTGATTTGCAACTTACTTTCAACGATTATGTTTTGCTTGGCAGTATTTTCTATGACGGACTCATACTGTTCGGCCGCAGACATATACGTGGCGTGTGGTGCAACTATCCAGCTGTACATTGCTATTGTCATAATGACAATCAATGCAGCGAAGAAAGCATTTTTTGATGAGCGGTCTAATTTAGTAATTTTATTAACAATCGACATTAGTTATGTCCCTTTTTTTCAGCCAGAGAACATTCAATTGAATACCTAACCAGGCTGCCTTTAGCTTCATCCTTTTCTGTTTTAATCAGGGATGCGGATGTTACAAGTTCTGATTTATTCAGCATATCCACGAACAGATTGACAGCCCTGTATGACATCGCGGTTCCATGTAATACCATTTTGCAATTACCCCGACCAAACAGGCCGGTTATCCTTACACTTTTTGGTATCCCGTTTTTGATATCCTTAAAGAGCCTGGGCCAGTCAACCTTTTGTTGTAAACCCACAATTTTTTCGGCTTGTTTGATTCTGTTGGATAGTTGTTTAATTTCTTTATCTAACAGTTTATGTTCCTCAATCAACGCGGATGTTTTTGATGAAAGTTGTTCATGTTTTTTTCTGGTAGCATTTTCAATGCCTTCTTTTCCGGCAGGTCCGCTGGAAATCAACATCATGGCAAAGAGGATTGCGATTACAATAATAGTGGTTACCAGCGCCTGTTTTATAGTGGATTTAATTTCGATTATTTCTGGTGGAATCAGATTTATTTTCAAATCACTCTGAGTTGAATCCAGGAATTTCATGGCCAATCCGATTGCTACCGGTGAGGGTTTTTCATCATTGGAGTTAATGCTGTCGTCGACGGGTGTGTCCTGCCATGCATCTTCAGGGGTTCTCAACTGCAAGTCTGTATTCGGGATTCTGGTTTTTAGAGTTTCCTCGGTATCTTGAGGTAGTTCCATGGAGTTGTCAGTAATTACGGTGACTTCCCACTTGCCGGTATCGCCTGATATTTCGATATCATAGAACTGGATAACGGTATTTATCTGTTCGGCAATATAATGGCAAAGTTCATCCGGGGTACAATTTTCGTTGTTAAAGTCTTTTATTCTGATGAAGTCCAAGGTTCTGTTTCTGAACACACATATGTTTAAAATTCCGTCCTTCAGAATAGCCAGAAGGATATTGCAGCCGAACTTTTCCGCGACTTTCTTGGCGTAAAATGCCCTGATGTATGCAATCAGCGCCGGTTCGATCGCCTCAAGATTGACATCAGTTTGAATAATAGCTTTTGTGATATCGTTTAATTCCTGGCTGTCAGCAGCAGCGACGAAGAGGCGGTTATTACTAAGTCGTTGTCTGGGTCCGATGGCAAAGAAGTCTGAGGTGACATCTTTGTCGGCTAGTACGACGTAGTGTTTTATTTCATTCTGGACGAACTGCCTTATGTTAGTTGAAATTTGGTCCGGCATGTCAATTATCTGTGAAAGTATGGAGTTCGCAGGTAGTGACAATATGACATGGGAAGCCCGTATTTTGTTATCAGTTTTGAGTCTCTTTATGGTTTTGGCAATTATAACGGGGTCTTCGATATTGCCATTTTTTATTGCTTCATCCGGTATGGGTTCGTTAATAGTTTTAACCACTTTGAAGCCATTGCTGGTTTTCTTGAGCAGAGCGAAACTTATTTGCTTATTGGAAATATCGATACCGAGCGCGGTTTTCGCACCAATTCCGAGTGCGGTTTTGGCGCTGATTCCGAGTACAGCTTTGGTATTGAGTCCAAGTAAGTTTTTAGCTCTGCTTATCATTCGTTGGTCCTTAGCTCATCGATCATTATGACGTAGGGAGTAACATCTTTTATGGTTATGTCAGCTTTTACTCTGGCGACAAAGCCCTCTGCTGTAGTAGCTTCCGAGATGATATTCGGGTCCGGTAGAACGCCTTCGGAAGAGACGGTATAAGAGCCGCCATTAAACGGGGTTGTGAATGGGAAAGTAGTTATACAGTTCGGGTCATCCCAGATTTGGGCGAAGGCGTCGTTTAGTCCAGCTTCGGCGGTAGCAGTGGCTTCGGCTGCGTAGAGGTTGTTTTGCATAAGCATGATTTCTTCTGTGGTTATCTGCAGCATACCCATAACCAGTGCGGCTAACATCGCAACCGCGAAGACAGTTATAAGAAGTGCCGAACCATTTTTTCTTATCTTTATTTTCATTATTGTCTTTTTATGGTAGTACTTGTGTTTCTCCACTGCCTTCATCGACAGAGGGGCCATTGAGATAAAGGTCCAAAACTTCATTGGCATCGAGGGCGTCATCGTAGACACAAACATCGTCGATGAGGCCGATGTATGAAATTCTCCTGTTGACTTCTCCGCCTATCCAGAAGACGTATTGGTCATAGGGGTTTATTGTTCCGGTTCTGCTGATTGATTCTTCAAGTTGTCCATCTATGTATATACACTGCCTTATCCCGTTAAAGGTTCCAGCGATATGGTGCCATTGACCATCGCAGATATTTTTTTCTCCGACTGGATATTCGCCGGGGGGATTGAGGTCGAAATGGTCTATTCGGAAGCTAGCGCTGGAGCCATCTACGACGAGTTTCCATGCGTAGCCCTTAGAGACGATAGCTACGCCTGATTTGCCGGGGTCTGGTAATTTAACCCAGGCGGCGACGGTGACGGCGGTATCGATATATCTGACCGCGTCATTTCCACAGTTGAGGTAGTCTCCAAAAATCTTATTAGTACCGGCATAAGGTTGGTCAAGCACCAGCCCTTTGCTGGGGTCGGTGACTATTCCGGTGGTTCCACAGGGGTCAGCGGCTTGTCCGGTGATTACATTGTTGTAGTTTCCTTCAAAGGGATAATAAGCTACGAGGTTTGGGTCGTAGCTTTCTTCGGTAGCAGGATTTGCGTTTGTATAAAGAAACGCAGAAGCGGTAAAAGTTTTATCCTGAGCCATCTCGGAGGGGTTGCTCATGGTTGCTTCGGCTCTTACGAATCGGATGGAAGTTACATTGTTTACATCTGCAATAGGAGTATCAAGGTTTAGGATATTATAACATGTGAACTGTAACTGGCTGACTGGTCCGGCTAAAGTTGAGAGGTTGCCGACAGGGCCGAATTCAACATAGCTATTGTTGACATCGTATCGCATGGTACTGCCGTCGTTGTCCAGGTATTCAATAAAGCCGTTGGTTTCTGATGCTTCGCTTACGGCGGTTATTTCCGAGGCCTTTGATAAATTTCGAGTTAGGTGTTCTGTGAGGACTCTTCCATTCTGGAGAGTTTCAGTGGAGCCCTTTTTGGAATTCCAGCTGTTCTGGATGCCTCTGGTCAGGGGCAGTATAGCCGTGAAGATAATAGTCATTATGACCATAGCTATGACCACTTCCAGGAAGGTCATGCCCGAGCAAAGCTGAGTTTTGCTGTCTTTGTACCGCATTTTTAACACAGCGTTTTTTATGCTGCGTCCTCATATTTTATCCCCCCACAATTTTTTCGCTAACATCATTGTTTTCGGCTTAAAATTAAGGAATTGTTACGTAATTTTCGAATTATTGGACGGTGAAAAAGGAGTTGAAAAAGCTGTGAAAAACAGGGGTATTTAGCAATTTTTACGAGTTTTTATTGGGCAGAATATGGTGTTGTGGAAATTTTTTTTATTTCTACAAAAAGGTCCTATAAGTTTTGGGTGTTTTTCGTATTCCCCGGTTTGCTAACGCTTTTCTATGGTAGTACTTGTGCTTCTCCGCCGCCTCCAGCGACAGAGGGGCCGTTGAGATAAAGGTCCAGAACTTCATTAGCATCGAGGGCGTCGTCGTAGACACAAACATCATCGATAAGGCCCGGGAACGTTGCCAATTTATTGGTCTCGGAGCCAATAAGGAAGGTATAACCATCCCAGGTATTTACCAGGCCTGTTTTGACTTCGAAAGCTTGCAGTTGGCCATCTACGTATAACGCCTGTATTGTGCCGTCATAGACACCAACCAGATGGTGCCATTGCCCATCAAAGATGGTTGTGGTTGAAACTGGATTTGCCCCTAACGGTTCAAGTTGTGACATCGAAAAGACAATAGAGGTAGAGCTATTTACCTGGAATTTCCAGGGATAGCTTTTACCGATAATGCAGGCGGAGGATTTGACGATGGCCTCAAGGTCGTTAACCTTTTCCCAGCATGCAATCGTGATGGCGGTATCGATGTGTCCAACGTCATCATTTCCACAATTTACATAATCGCCTTGTACCACTACTGCTTTGATTTTTTCGCCCTGAGTATACAGACCGAGGAATTGTCCCCTTTCGGGATGGTTTGGGTCTGAGGCTATTGCTATGGTGGGTCCACAGGGGTCAGCCGGTCGGCCCGTAATTACGTTATTATAGTTTCCTTCAAAGGGATAATAAGCTACGAGGTTTGGGTCGTAGCCTTCTTCGGTAGTAGGATTTGCATTTGTATAAAGAAACGCAGAAGTGGTAAAAGTTTTGTCCTGAGCCATCTCGGCGGGGTTGGTCATGGTTGCTTCGGCTTTTACGAACCGGATGGAAGTTACATTGTTTACATCTGCAATGGGAGTATCAATGTCCAGGATATTATAACTTGCGAATTGTAACTGGCTGACTGGTCCGGCTAAAGTTGAGAGATTTCCAACAGGGCCGAATTCAACATAGCCGTTGTTGACATCGTATCGCATGGTACTGCCGTCGTTGTCCAGGTATTCAATAAAGCCGTTAGTTTCTGATGCTTCGCTTACGGCTGTTATTTCCGAGGCCTTTGATAAATTGCGAGTCAGGTGTTCTGTGAAGACTCTGCCATTCTGGAGAGTTTCAGTGGAGCCCTTTTTGGAATCCCAACTGTTCTGGATGCCTCTGGTCAGGGGTAGTATAGCTGTAAAGATAATAGCCATTATAGACAGAGACATAATGACCTCTGTGATGGTCGCGGCTGAGCATCGTAGTGTCTTTACTTTTGGTATTTTATGTTTTTGATTTTTATTTACCATCTTTTTGCGAATTGTGTCATCAGTGTTACGTCAACTTCATCGGCTTCAAGGATGGTATTGACGTTCTGGTCGTAACCAACTGAAATTTCTATGTTTCTGAGGTTGCTGGTTACGGAGGTATCAATCACGCTGCATAAATATGAACCGTCGAGAACGGAATCATTTTCTGTGAAATTTGCAGCATAGTTATAGATTGAACGGACTTTTATTTCATTTAGTTTAGTTTGTGCAAGCGCAAGACTTTGTGTTCTGTGCTCGATTATCAAGGTGTTGGTATGGGCGGTAGTAAGAGCCTGCAGGATAGGTACAATCGCGATAATAAACAATCCTGATGCAACGGCAACTTCGATAATGGTAAAGCCGGTTGCTTTTGGCTTAGTGCTGTTTTTATTTTTGAGTATTTTGATTAGTTTTCGGTACATTTTACCATACCTGTTGCTGAAGTAACGTCGATTGTAAAAGTCTTTGTTTCGGCGGAGACAACAACTTGGGTGTCACTGCCGGGTTTTAGATTCCCCAAAGGGCCAAAATTGAAATCGCTTCCTCCGGTGCAGTTAATTCCTGGAGTGATGCTGTGTGAATCTACAATTTCGGCTGTATTGAGGTTTACTATTTCATATCCGGTATATGGAGCGGCGCCGGTCATTGATAGAGCGAAGCCATCGGTGTTAGTTGCCGCATCTGAGATAGCCAATAAGCGAGTGCGATGAAGGTCAGTGACGATTTTTCTGGCTTGGTAATCGGCTTTTTGTTTTTTAATAAGCGAGAAATTCATTCTCGGTATAGCAACGAGCGCAAGTACGGCGATGAAGATTATGACTACTGTTACTTCCGCAAGTGTAAAAGCTCTTTTTTTCATGGTCATATATGGGCTCAGAGTAAAAACGTAATGGGCACAACCGCAGCGATACTGTGGCCATGCCCATTTTAGCTTTAAAAGGTACCTTATTGTCAGTCGTTAATTAGTGATTATGCTCGATGACACGGTTGTTTGCATTCAGCACATAATTATCTTCAAACGGACATTCTGGTGCGCCGTCAGGAAAGTAGTTAGTGTCGGCGACCAATACTGCCAAAGCTGGATAGGAACCATCATTGGCGTAGTACAGTTCCATCTGTGTGTTTTGGATGTCTACGTTCATTTTGCAGGCATTCGCTTTCGCGGTTGTAGCGCTTGTAGTTATTCTTGGTATCGCAATTGCGGCTAAAGCTCCAAGAATCAGAACCACAATTATAAGCTCGACCAGCGAGAAACCCTTTCTTTTCCTAATATTGCTCATTCTGTTCTCCTTTCCAAGGGAAGATTATCAATCACTATTTTACTAAGGATATACTCGGCACAAATAATGGTGCACTTTGGTTTTTTAAGGGTTAATACCTAATATTATTTCAGGTGTCCCATGTAATCGAACATAGGTAGATATACGCCTAAGAGTAGGAACCCGACGATGAGTCCCATAATGACGGTTAGTGCGGGTTCTAATTTGACAAGTAATGCGTTTATTGTTCTTTCGATATCTTTGTCAACGAAATCGGTGCCTTTATTTAGCATGTCGGGCAGCATTCCCGCTTCTTCGCCCGAAGCAGCCAACTGGGTTATTATAGGAGGAAAAATACTGTGGTTTTCCATAGAAGCTGCGATGGGATGTCCCGCTTCGACATCTATCTGCAATTCTTTGGCGATTTTGGTCATTCTGTAGTTATGAACAACCAGCCCTGCTACTTCCAGGGCTTCTATCATGGGAACTCCTACGGAGCAAAGCATCGCAAAGGTTCGTGTAAAACGCGAAGCCGCTACCATGCGATTAATTTTGGCAAATAAGGGCATTTTGGTGAGTTTGAAATCGTCCCACATTGCTTTTATGCGAGGTTTTCGTAATAGTTGTCGTATGGCTATTACTGCTGCGAATCCTACGATGATAATTGCCCACCATCCGTCTCTAATCATGGTGCTTAAATATACCAGAGCGCGGGTTGGGCCCGGTAGTGGTACGCGAAGCTGATTGTATAATTTCAAAAAGACAGGTACGATGCAAATCAGAAGATAACTGACGACTACGAGGCAGAGGACACTTACTATTATTGGATATGCGAAAGCAGCCTTAATTTTCCGTTTCAACTCGACCTGTTTTTCCAAATATTCGGCGCTCATATTGAGGGTCTTGCCTAATTCTCCGGCTGTTTCACCGGCTTCAATCATTCCCACGAAGAAATCTGAAAAAACATGTCTGTATTTTTCAAACGCGTTTTTGAGGTTCAGGCCGCTTTCTACGCCTTGCCTGATATCAGCGATTATATATGTAAGACTTTTGTTTTCGGTTTGTTGCTCCAACATTTCGAGGCATTTTAAGATAGGCAGTCCAGCGGTGTACATTCCCGAAAATTTATAGGCAAAGGTGGCTATCTCCGATTGTTTTATTTTTTTGTGTGGTGCGGATAGGGACCTTTCTTTGCGTGCCTTTATGAGGACATATCCTATCTTGGTAAGTTCTTCCCGGAGCGAAGCGACATTTTCAATGTTATATATGCCCGAGAACTTATTACCTGCTTTGTCTTTAGCGGTATATTGATATATTGCCATTAATGTAACCTCACGTCGACGACTCTAAGTAGCTCTTCTGATGTTGTTGAACCGTTTATGACCTCATTGATAGCATTTTGGTAGAGTGTCCTCATGCCTTCTTTGAGGGCTTGTTGTTTAATTGCCTCATCGCCGGGTTGTTCAATGATTAATTTATTAATTTCTCTTGAGATGCTTATTATTTCGTAAATGCTTTTTCGTCCGTGGTATCCGGTTTGATAACAACTGTTGCATCCTGTACCGCGTGACAGTTCTATTTGTCTGTCATGATAAGATTCATCCACGGATAAATACTTTAGTTCTTCTTCGGAGGCTTGATAAGTTTCCTTGCACTTAGTACAAGAGACTCTCATAAGTCTTTGCGCAACAGTACCAAGTAGTGCTGAAGCGACAAGAAACGGCGGTATGCCTAAGTTGATTAAACGTGATATTGCGCCTGCGGCATCGTTTGTATGAAGTGTACTCAATACCAGGTGTCCCGTAAGAGCGGCGCTGATGGCTATTTCCGCAGTTTCAGTGTCACGTATTTCGCCGACCAATATGATGTCGGGGTCCTGCCTTACTATGCTTCGCAGGGCTGATGCAAAAGTTATTCCCGCAATTGGCTTAATCTGCAGTTGCGTAATGCCTTCCAGGCGGTATTCGATTGGGTCTTCTACGGTGACAATGTTTCTTTCGGGGGTGTTTAGCATTTGCAGCATTGAGTATAAAGTAGTGGTTTTACCGCTTCCGGTTGGCCCTGTTAATAGTATCATACCATAGGGATTGGTAGCCAAATCTTTGAATTTTTTGTTGTCCTCAGGTGAGTTTACAATTGAATCGAGCGACCATCTCTCGACATTCTTATCGAGGATTCTAATAACTATTTTTTCCCCTCCCAGTGCCGGTAGTGACGAAACTCTCAAGTCATAGTCTTTGCCGTTGCGTTCCACGGTCATATGGCCATCCTGGGGAGCTCTTCGTTCAGAAATATCCATTTCTGATTTAAGCTTAATTCGCGATATCACTTCGAGCTGAGCTGATGAGGGTATTTTAATTGTGTCATGCAGAATACCGTCAATACGATATCGTATTCTCATATCGGGTTCTTGCGGTTCAATGTGTATATCACTTGCCTGGCTATCGATGGCGCCATCTATTATGGAAGAGACTAATTTTGTGATTGGTGCACTGGCGATTTTTGCCTTTTCGGCTTCGATAAGCATGTTCTCGAGAAATCCATCGCCGGTACCTTTTGTCTTTTTATTTGCTTCCTGTTGAAGGCGCATCGAGACTATGGCTTGCTGGGTTACGTTCTTTACATTGAAATGGTAGTTTATAGCTTGTCTTATAGCGTTGGGTGTGGCTGCGATGGGAATAACGCTATATCCGGTTTTCATTTCAACCTGGTCTCGGACGAAAAGGTTCAAGGGGGAACTCATTGCCACCAGCAGATGGTTATCCTCTTTCCTAATCGGAATGACGTTGTATTTATTGGCTGTCTCTGAAGAGAGCAGGTGTGCGACCATCGGTTCGACCATTTCCGGTGAAAGGTTGACGAATTCTATTTTGTTTGCGGACGCGACAATCCTGACGAGTTCACCTTCATTAAGAAGATGTTCCTTTTTGATAATGTTTATCAAGCTTTGTCCGGTTTTTTGCTGTTGTTCTATAATGGTCTGAAGTGTTTCTTCATCGAGGATTTGCTCTTCTTTGATAAACGAAATTATTTGGTCTTGTTTTTCCATAGTGACTCTATATAGACAGAGACTGTTTAGTATAATCCGTAATCCAGTATCGACATTGCCTAGTGACAACTTAAAGACAAAGATGGGTTTGAGGGTGTTTTTGCCAACTTATATTGTGGACGAAGGACCGATAATAAGCTTTTTTTAGATGGTTATAAAAAGACCATTTTTTTTACAGTTTTCTGTCCAATTTCCGGTAACTTACGGCTTCAGCGATGTGTTGCGGGGTGATGTTATCGGAACTGGAGAGGTCGGCTATTGTGCGGGCGACTTTACAAATTTTATCGTGGGCACGAGCGGACAAACCAAATTCAGTCATTGCCTGTTTCAATAATAATTCGCTGGGCGAGTCCAGTTTGCACCAATTTTCTACTTGTTTATGGGTCATTCTGGCATTGGTCATTATTTTACCGTCACCGAACCGGTGAGTCTGGATAGTTCTTGCTTTGATAACATTTTTTCGCATTGTTACTGAATCGAGTTGCTCGGATTTTGAGCGTAGTGAACTGAAACTTATGGCGGGGACATCGATGTGGATGTCTATTCTGTCAACGAGCGGGCCGGATATTTTCGATAGATATCGCTCGATTTGATTCGGAGTGCATCTGCATCTTTTAGAATCGGTGCTTGCATATCCGCAGGGGCAAGGATTCATTGCTGTAACGAGCATGAACTGAGCGGGGAAGCGGACGGTTTTTTTGGTACGTGAGATGGTAATGAAACCGTCTTCTAAGGGTTGACGAATCATCTCGAGTACGTGCCTTGGAAATTCAGCAAATTCGTCGAGAAATAAAATGCCGAAATGAGCAAGCGACAATTCCCCCGGTCTTGGGTTTGTTCCACCACCGACCAGAGCTGGGCCGCTAGCGGTGTGATGCGGCATTCGGATGGGACGGGTAGCTAACAGGGCCTTACTTCTGTCGAGCAGTCCTACCGATGAATAGATACGGGTTGTTTCAAGTGATTCCGGTAAACTCAATGCGGGCAGGATAGTCGCGAGTCTTTGCGAGAGCATGGTTTTTCCAGCGCCTGGAGGGCCTATCATTATTATATTGTGACCTCCAGCGGCGGCGACGGTCAGGGCGCGTTTTACAGCTTGCTGACCTTTGACATTGGCGAAATCAACTTCATAGTTTGCTGCTGTATCAAAGAGTTGTTCGATATTGATAACGGTTGTTTCCAGTTCTAATTGTCCCGAGAGAAAACTAACGGCTTGGGTTAATGAACTGACGCCATATACTTCTATGTCGGTGACTACGGCGGCTTCCCTGGCGTTTTCGGTGGGGACAATTATACGAGCGAAACCATTTGCGGCAGCGGTCATCGCCATACTCAATATTCCATTGACGGGTCTGACTCTGCCATCAAGCGCGAGTTCACCTACTATAACATAGTCTTTCAAATTCGTGCCGGTAAAGATACCTGAGCCGAGCAGCATCCCTAAAGCGATAGGCAAATCGAAGGCTGGTCCTTCTTTTTTGATATCAGCAGGTGCGAGATTTATTAGGGATTGAGTTTTAGGATATTTGTAGCCGCAGTTTAGTATTGCGCTTTTAACTCTTTCGGTGCTTTCTTTTACGGCTGCATCGGGTAGACCTACAATTATAGATTTTTCGAATCCACCTCGAGCGACATCGACCTCGACCTCGCAGATTATGCCTTCAATTCCCTCGAGCGTAACGCTGTGCAGTTTTGCCAACATAGCTAAAGTCCCCCATTTAGATTTCAGAAGACATAATTCTAATGGCTTGCAGAGTGATGTGCAAGGGTTTTTAGTGATTTTTGAAACTAGCACCAGCGAGGCGAAAATATATTCTTTCAAGTGGATTTATTTAATGTTAAAATACACTTTTTCGAGGAGATTCTATGGAACAATCAAATAAAGTTATGGTTATAGATTTAAACCAAAGCGGTGAGTATCAGAGACTTTTAGGTGGCGAGCCGCAAACATGCGGGATGCGTTCCGGTAGAGTTTATTTGAAGGCTGGTGAAAGTTGTGGGGAACACAGCACCGGTGAGCGTGAAGAGATACTTGTTTTCCTTTCCGGTAAAGGATTATTGCTAATTGGTGGCGAAGACAGCTTTGAAGTTGGTGCGGGAAAGGTATCTTATATACCACCGGATACGATTCATGATGTCAAAAATACCGGTGACGAAGCCCTTGTTTATATTTATTGTGTTTCGCCGGTATAGAAGGTGGATGATTTCCTCATGAGAAAAAACAGAGGATTTACATTGATAGAGCTTTTGGTGGTGATAGCCATCATCGCGCTATTAATGGGGGTGTTGCTGCCGGCACTTGCGAAAATCAAGGAACAGGGCAAGCGTGCAGTATGTCTTAATAACTTAAAACAGTTAACGCTTGCATGGCTTTTTTACGCGGAAGCGAATGATGGGCAAATTATTTGCGGGTATAATATGGGCTCTCATTCTGTTCAAGAAGGTAGCAGAGTGATTTATGTAAAAGGTTGGGTATCTGGCCCTGACCATGCGACTGACAATGTCGCAAGACAGATAGAATATATTAAAGCTGGGGCGTTGTATCCTTATGTGACTAGTTCTACAAGAGGCCAGTCAAACAGCAGAGGTGTCAGCAGTTCTATAAAGATGTACAAATGTCCGACTCGCGGGCGAGGCGGCAAGGGTGAGAGCAGAACGTATGAGATAATTGACGCAATGTTTGCGGGAGATATGTCAATTAGGGATAAGTATGAGTTCCTGACACTTAGAAATATATCTCAAATTCGCAGACCATCAGACAGGTTTATTTTTGTCTGTAAAGGGTTTATAGGGAATGCGGGCTGGACGCAGGAATATGATAAGCCAAGATGGTGGGAGTCGCCTCAGATACACCATGGTCCTGGGATGACTTTTTCTTTTGCGGATGGGCATTCCGCATACCGTAAATGGGTGGATTTTCGCACGATAGCTTTGGCGAAGGACCAATCTGAAAGTGGAGATGGAGATAAGGGGAATGTTGATAAAATTCAGCCCGGTAATAAGGATTTACACTGGATACAGAGGTGTGCGTGGGGGAAATTGGGTTATACCCCGGAATAAACGTTTTCAAAAGAGGTTTTTTTGGGAATTTTTGGGGAATTTACGAAAATTTTTTGGGGAATTTGGGGAATTTGCGGGATTTTAGGGGGATTTAAAGGGTAATTCACGGGATTTCAGGGAAAATCGCGGTGTTTTGGGGTGATTTCAGGGTAGTTTTGGGATGATTTGCGGGGTTTTAGGGTGATTTATGGGTGGTTTTTGGGTGGTTTTAGGGTGGTTTTAGGGTGGTTTTTGGGGAAAAATGGAGCGTTTTTTTTGAAAAAAAACCTTGCAAAAATTACCTCTAAGTGGTACAATCATCGACGAATAAATAGGTTCTTTTCTTCTTTTATATCTTGGTTTCACTGAGACAGTGGAAATTTTTTTTATAACTTTGCACTATATTTTTTAAGTGAGAAACTGTCTCGAAAAGCTGGAGTTGTAATCGCTCCAGCTTTTTTTATGCACTTTTGCTAAGACTAAAACGTATTTCAGATAATTCAAAAAAATGCTGTTGTTTTTATTGGTTGAATAGTAGAATGACGTAGGCGACTACGGTTAGGACGAGAATAAAATGGGAGGCAGCAAGCATGAGGAGTAGAAAAGGGTTTACCTTAATCGAACTTCTGGTGGTGATTGCTATCATAGCATTATTGATGGGCGTTTTGCTGCCGGCATTGCAACGTGTCAGAGAACAAGGTAAACGTGCGGTATGTCTTAGTAATTTAAGACAATTAACGCTTGCGTGGATTTTCTATGCTGAAGCAAACGACGATAAGATTGTTCGTGGGTCCACGAGTAGCGTTGACCATTGGGTTGCGGGGTGGAATCAGAACGATACGCCGGAGAGAACGATAGAATATATCAAAGATGGGGCGTTATTTCCATATACCAAGGATGTTAAGGTTTACAGGTGCCCGGCAGCTATTAAGGAAGACAGGCGTACATATTCTATATTTGACGGTATGAATGCCGGGGGGGGTAGTAAATGGGATGACGAGTCGATGTTTGAAAGAATAGTAATCAAGACATTGATACAAATCAGGCGCCCCGGTGAAAGAGGGGTTTTTGTTTGTGAAGATGACAAGTCAGTGAGCAAATACGGTAGTGGTTGGACGCAATATTATGACAAGGAAGAATGGCATGATAAGCCGTCGACGCGTCACGGAAACAATACCGGCACAACGTTTTCTTTTGCGGACGGGCACAGTGAATACTGGAAATGGGAAGACAAACGTACGTTAGATTTGGGTTTAGAAAAAATTACTGAAAAGGCTCAACCGGGCAATCCTGATTTACATAGAGTTCAAAAGACAGCATGGGGTAAATTAGGTTATACGCCTTCACCTTCGCCATAACCACATTAAATGAGGAAGGATTTCAGCTATGAGTGGTGGTCATAGGAGGTTTGTGGGGTTTACACTAATTGAGCTTTTGGTGG
>JAGLSU010000035.1 GCA_023135935.1 Planctomycetota bacterium | reverse complement strand
TCAGTGACGCAAAAGCATATATCGCCAGCAGAGATGAGGCTGTGGTAATAAAAGCAGCAGGACTTGCTATGGGTAAAGGTGTTTTTGTATGTGACGACCCTGCTGACGGCATTTTAGCTGCGGAAAAAATAATGTGTGACAAAACGTTCGGTTCGGCAGGTGACAAAGTTATCGTCGAAGATAAACTGCTTGGCGAAGAGGCCTCGATACTTGCATTTGTGGACGGCCGAAATATTTACGTCATGGAATCATCGCAGGACCATAAGCCCGTTGGTGACGGCGACACCGGGCCCAACACCGGAGGAATGGGCGCCTACAGTCCGGCACCTGTGATAACAGATGCGTTGATGAGCCAGATTACACGTGAAATTCTTGTTCCGATTGTAGATGGTATGAACCGCAATGAAACGCCTTACAAAGGCATTTTGTATGCAGGAGTTATGGTTACTGCTGGTGGTCCAAGAGTGTTGGAATTTAATGTTCGTTTTGGCGACCCTGAGACTCAGCCGATTCTAATGCGGTTGAAAAGCGACCTGTTGGAAGTCTGTCTGGCAGTTTGCAATGGAACGTTAGACCAGATTAATCTCCAGTGGGACCAGAGACCTGCAGTTTGTGTGGTAGTAGCTTCCGGCGGCTATCCCGGTGATTATGAGAAAGGTAAAATAATAACCGGTTTGGATGAAGCCGGGCAACTTAAAGACGTTTTCGTATTTCATGCTGGCACCGCTTTGAAAGACGGTGATATTGTGACTAACGGCGGCAGAGTTTTGGGCGTAACCGCAATGGGACAAGACATCGCAGATGCAAAAGCAAAAGCATACGAGGCCGTTGATAAAATAAAATTCGATGGTGCTTATTGCCGCAGAGACATCGCAGATAAGGCAATAAAAAGAACCGGTTGTAAATAAACACAAAAACTATACACCACTCATTAAAATATAAATGCCAATAAACTTTAACGAATTTATCAAATCCAAAGGCGGCAAGAAGATTCTGCGTTATACGCTGCCTGAGGTTCTTGTTTTGGCCGCCATGCTATGGCTCTTCTCCATTCTGGCAGGTCGGGCACTACCCAGGATAGCTATTGCACAAATCGCCGAACTAACCAACACTAAAATCGAAACCAGCTTGGTTGATTTTAACTTTGACGGTTCTGTTCTTATCGAAAATCTCGAAGTCAGGCCCGACCAAACACAGGTTTATGACGATGCGATACTCAAAGCGAAGAGGGTGTATGCGCGTTTCAGTATAGGTAGCTTGTTGATGCTAAGGCCACGACTGAAAGTAATAAATATCAATGATTTCATTTTCAACGCCATACAGGATTTGGATGCAAATCGATGGAATTTGACTGCCCTTAAAATCGGGGACCCTAAAGGCGGCTCCGGCAAAATGCCTATTATTCAACTCAACAGAGGGACATTAAAATACAGTAAGGTTTTGGATGGCCAAATCAAGACTGCTGTTGCCATACCTCTTAACGCAACACTCGGACCCGCCAAAGAACATAAGGGTATTTACCGCTTTGATATAACAACGGCCAAGATGCTCGGCGGTTTCGGCAAAAGCAATTTGATCGGATTTTGGCAGCCCGGTTTACTTACTATAACCGGCGGAGTCTCATCAGAAGATACGCCTACCTTTGAAAGAGCGTGGACGATAGATATTTTGGCCGCCGAGTTTAAATATGAGCCAAACCGCGACTACTTAATAGAACTTAAAGTGAAAGATTTTATCAGCACACATAGACTCACATCTGACACTCTCGCTTTTGCCAAACCAACATTTTTAGAAAAATTCGGTTTGTTCGGCGTTTTACAAAAATCTTTCGAGCGATACCGTCCTTCTGGAAGAATTGATATTAAGCTTAGCGCTTCAGGTAACTTTGACCAACTGAGTAAAAGCAGATTGGCGGGCAATGTCCACTGTAAGGATGTTTCTATTATCTACCAGAAATTTCCTTACACTACGGAGCATCTGGCTGGTCGAATAGATTTTACCGAAGAAAGTATAATACTTAACAACATATCCGGTTATCACAATGATGTTAAACTTTTCCTCAACGGTTGGGCCAAGAACTTTGGTCCTGATTGGGAATATCAAATCCAAGTCACCAGTGACAATATGATTTTGGATGATGATTTTTATAATGCCTTAAAACCAAAATACCAAAAAAACTGGCGCAACTTTTCTCCGAGCGGGCTTGTAGCGATTGATTACCGCAGCAACCGAAGTGCTCAGGGTGGCAAAAGGAATACTTTAATGATTAGACCGCTTGGCACTGCGGCCTCATATCATCATTTTCCTTATCCGCTTAAAAATCTTTCAGGAGAGATATTTTTCGACCACAATGTTATAACCCTTTCAGATGTAACATCAGAAGTGGACAACCGCAAAATTGTATTGAACGGCAAAGTATTAACAGGCGGCGACGGAACGACATACGACATTAAAATCGATGCAAAGGACTTACCATTGGATTCAAAACTCGTGGCGTCACTGCCGGAAAAACAGAGACAATTCTGGAGCCGGCTTGATACAGCAGGTTCGTTGAGTGGAGACTTGACCGGTAGAATATGGTCCGCAAAAGAGAATAGGAAGTTACGTTACCACTTGTCACTGGATACTGGCCAGATGGAGTTAACTGACAAATTGCTTAGCATATTGCCAGAATCGGCGGGTAAAATAATTTCCAATTTGCAGCCAAAAGGAGAAGTGAATGTGGCTGTGGATTTGGATAAGACCAATGATGGCAAGCCCGATTACAGTATAATAGTAACCTGTCTGGGTAACAGCATTAACTTTGAGAAATTTGCTTATCCCCTACGAGACATTTCGGGCGATTTAATAATAGACAAAGACAATATTAAACTTCGAGACATTACCGCAACGGCTGCCGACAATATTCAGGTGACGGCAAGTGGTCCAACTATAAAAGTAAACGGTCAAGTAACTTTAGCTGACAATGCATTCAGCAAGGGGGAGTTTCGGCTTTTAGTTAATGACGTTTTCCTCGATGAACGACTTGGTATCGCTTTGCCGGAAAGAATGCGAGATTATTATTCGGGCCTTTACCCTACCGGACGATTCGATTTGGATTTCGAAAGCATAAAAATATTCAATGATGTCAATAACGGGAAGTGCGTAGATTTCGACGGTGATATTATATTAAAAGGTTGTGGTTTCGGCAGCTTTCCTGCCATAACCGAACTTGAAGCGACCTTGAAAACAAAAGGTCTGTATAACATTAACAATGGTTTTCATAATAGTCAAATTGCCCTTTTTGCAGACAAGTTCAGGATTATGGGCAAATCTCTAAAGGCCGTAAAAGCAGATATCCGTTATGACCGAAACCAGCAAAACTGGTTGACTAAAAACCTGACAGCCGACTGTTATCAAGGCAACGCCACAGGCAAATTCGAGTTAAGAGTTCATGATGAAGCTTCCTTTGAGTATATACTGCAGGCCGGTTTTGATAATATTGACCTAAAGGAATTCCTTGCGGATACAAAGACCCAAAAAACTATCGAAAATGATTATTCCAGCGGGCAACTGAACGGTTCACTTAGTATCAGCGGATGGATTGGTGACAGTGATTCTCGTATCGGCAGATGCAGACTGAAAATAACCGATATGCAAGTGGGTAAGCTGTCTCTCGTAGCAAAGTTGTTGCGGGTGTTAAACATGACCAAGCCAACGGATTTTGCATTCAAACAGATGCTTGTCGATTCATACATAAAACATAATAAACTGTTTGTTCGTAAGGTTGACTTGTCCGGTAAGAGTTTGGCGTTTAACGGTTCCGGTTGGGTGGACCTGCAAAATCAAAAGATAGATTTAAGTCTTACGGCTCGGAGTCACCGTCGCCTTGCCAGTGACGAGCCCTCCGTTTTGGGGTCCCTGACCGAAGGTCTTGGTCATGCTGTTGTAAGATTGGATGTTACCGGTAGTTTTTACGAGCCTGAAGTGAAAACAAAGACGCTTCCTGTAATCAAAGAGACACTGGAACTTATTGGCACAAGGCCAGATGCGCCAAGCCAGCCGTAGTTAGATACTCAAAAATCGATATACCTGCTTGCCTTTTCCAGCCTGACACCAACTTTGCCTATATCTTCGATACGTCTTATCTTCGCGGTTCTTCGGCATTCTAAAATTCGTTTCACCGTCACCAAGCCAAGACCTGGAATCTTTAAAAGTGAACACTTCGATGCCTTGTTTATATTTATCGGGAACATTTCGGGGTGCCTTTTTGCCCAAACCTGCTTAGGGTCATCAGCTAAAGAAAGTTTGCCGTTATCATCAAATATAATATCAGAATCTTTAAAACCGTACTTTCGAAGTAAAAAGTCCACCTGATAAAGCCGATGCTCACGAGTAAATATGTCCGCTGATCTTTCAGCACCAGATTTTTTGGGCGACATAGAACCGTCACCTAAATTCTGTTGATAGGCACTGAAATAGACCCTATGCATATTCAACCTGTCATACAACCCGCCCATATATTTTACGATTTCAGCATCGGACTCGCCAGCGGCTCCGACGATAAACTGTGTTGTCTGTTTTACTCCTGAATATTTTGAGCCGCGACTGGTCAGTCTGCTGATAAGTTTTATGGGCTCTATGATATCACGGATATAGTCTTTTCTGCTCGATACTTTGGCCAGTCTCTTTGCGCCGGGTGTTTCTATATTCAACGAAACTGCAGTGGCCAGTGAAATCGCTTGTTCTATAGCTGCATCGCTTGAGCCGGGAATAATTTTCAGATGGATATAGCCCCTATAGCTGTATTTGCTTCGCAAAATCTTTGCGATTGCGTTTAGTCTATCCATTGTGGCATCGGGCGTACCTAAAATGCCAGAGCTTAGAAACAACCCAAAGACCTTCCTTCGGTTCAAATAGTCCAAAAAAACTTTGGCAGTCTCTTCGACAGACAGGGTACATCTGCGAACGTCTTTTTCGGCTCGCAGCGGACAGTATTTGCAATCATTTACGCATACATTCGAAACAAGGGTTTTAAACAGCGTGCTGGTGCCGCCATTTGGCAGCGTTACAGGGTATATCCATTTCCCATCCTTTCCCCGCCTTCGATGTTCATCTTTGGTGCTACCACAGGCACAAGCCAGGTCATATTGCGCATCGGAACTGAGTATCTCTAATTTTTCGTGCGTATCGGGCTTGGAAACAATGCTAATCATAAAATACCTATATCGACTGTATCAATATGCCATTGTGATTGAAGCGAAAGGCCTTGCTGTGTAATTATAAATCGTCAATCGCTGATTATAAATTGAAAAATTGCGAATTTAAAATTATCAAATCAGCAAAATTCGCTCTGTGGTCATATCGTCAAGTTCCAGGATAACAACGCTGGATTTGCTCATAATTCTGCTGTCAGATACCCCTGGGTTAACAACTAAGGTCTCGCCGACTTTATGAACAGCAAATTTGTGAGTATGGCCATGAATAACCAAGTCGTATTGGCCGCTATCGATTACGTTTCTCAGTTCGCTTGGTCTATGGGCCATAGCGATTTTTTTACCAGCGATTTCAGTAGTAAAAGTACCACCATAAATTTCGCCACCAAATCCATCGATAATCCTCGCCAACGAAGGTTTGTCGCTGTCACAATTACCGTAAACGGCGACGAATTTGGCGTTTTTTAATCCTGTAAACAATCCGGCTGTTGCCGATGAGGCTATATCACCCGCATGGAAAACATAATCAACCCCCCGTTGGTTGAAAATATCTACCGCTTTGTTAATATTTTTATGACAGTTGTGGCTATCGCTTATTATGCCGATTTTCATCTTATTAGTTGATTCATGCTACCAGGATGTCAACTTACTTAAGTTCAACTATCTGGTCAAATCGCACCAAAGCGTTTGATGTTTCCAGATGCGGCTCAACAGTTCCTATTAGACCAACCTCAAGGCCTATAAACTTATCTAAATCCATCCCAGAGGCTGATTCACTCGGCAAAGCATAACAAACAGTTTTGCCGGAATCGTCAATCACGCGGTAGTGTTTTAATTCCTGTTCTTCGCCATAGATTTTTGAAGTCTGGAACCGCCCTACCGCTGTAAATTTCCCGAGGTCTTTAACTTCTGCCAACCTTGCAGTTCTGGCTTTTTCTATACCATCTCGAATCTGCTTTAACTGTTTGTTTTGAAGTTCTACTTCTTTAGCTACCGTCACAGCTAACTCAAACCGTCCTATCTGCCTTGCAGCAAATTTTGAATAGCGGGCCGCTTTGCCAGCTTCTTCATTTTCAGCAATTTCAAGTAATGCCTTCTTTATATTTGTATAATCCTGCTGAATTATGGGTTTGGCTCTTTGGTCCTCGACTTGTTTTTGCAGTGCGTAATATTCTCTGAGTTTTTTAGTCTCAACGGATGCAACAACTTCGCCAGCACCGACAGTAGGAGCAACAATTATCTTGACCTGACCAACAGGGCCGAGGGATTTTGTATAATTTGTACTTACCCAAAGATAAGAGCCTACTGGTGGGACAATCTTATGGTAATCGCTTTCGCCCTCATCACCAAGCAAACCGACTCTGTCGCCTTCGTTTAGCTTGACCTGTACGGTGGTGGAATGAATCGGCTTAACCTCTTCTGAGCCAGCGTAGACACGCACAGAATCTCCTGTGACAGTTCCAACGACTGTGTTATTAGGGTCAATTTTTACATATTGTTTCGATATCCAGGAGAAACTACCGACCGGCGGTACGATGCGGGACCAGCTAAACTTGCTGCCAACTACTTTTATTCTGTCGGTCTTATTCAGCTTGCCGCAACGATAATAATTCGTGCCCGGACCGGACCGGACATTAACATTATCAGCTATCATCTCGGCAACATATGGAAAAGGCGGAATATTTATATCGCTAGCCTGGTTTGCTGAAACCGGTTTTTCCGGTACAGCGGCCTGCTTTTCAGCAAAACTAACAGATGCTAAAGCAAGTAAGATAACAAGAACGAGAAAATTGATGCGAGATTGCATTTTTCTATCTCCCAAAAAGAGGTTTCCATCCAAAAAACCGAATCTCCATAAAGATTTTACGGGCTTCAAATTATCAGCCGTACCGGTTATTGTCAACCATTTTATTGTGCCAAATATCGGGTCATATTGGGTCTGGCGTGGTTTGTATTGCTGTTTTATTTCTTTAGTTTATCAAGCTCATCCTGACACATTTTCAGTTGGTCAGGGTTGGAGAGCTTTTTGACTGCCGCTTCCAAATACTTTATTGCCGATTTTGGCTCATTCAGATACCGGGAATATAACACGCCCAACATCAACTGCACCTGCTCGGCATATTCATAATTACTATAGTGAGTTAGAAATTGCTCGTAGGCCCGAACCGATTCAGTTGGTTTATCCTCACTGGCAAGCTGATTGGCAATATCAAGCAGATACTGTCGGGGTAGAATCTGTTTGCTATCAAGTTCCATAAGTTCCAAATAGGTTTTGGCGGCAGCTGACAAATTTCGCTGAGCAATTCTATCGGTAATTTCACCTCGGAATTCTTTTATTCTTTCCTCGGTTTGCTTTTGGACGGCTGTTTTTTTGACTTCTTTTGCTTTTATTGGCTTGGTTCTTGCTGTGCCGGTAAACGGGTCATAGCCAGTTGTAATAACATCACGGTAACGACGCCGCTGATTCCACCTTTTTATCATCGCCCATAAATCGAAATTAGTGCCTGTAAGCAAACCGGTTGAGAGCATAAGCAGCATCGCCGCGATACCAAAAGTATACCCTGCCAAATGTGCATCATAGGCAACATTGGGAATGC
>JAGLSU010000034.1 GCA_023135935.1 Planctomycetota bacterium | reverse complement strand
AACATTTTCCGGTACAAGGTTCGAAACGTCACCGCCCAAGGAAGCTATCTCGCGTATCAAAGTTGAACTGGTAAAACCGTACTGTTCGGAAGTCATAACAAAGACAGTTTCTATTCCGGCAACTGCGCGATTGGTCATAGCCAGCTTGAATTCGTACTGAACGTCGGTCAGACTTCGTAAACCCCGAAGGATTACTTCCGCATCTTTCTTGGCGGCATACTCGACCGTTAATCCGTCGAAACTCTCAACCGAAACCCCGGGCATATCTGCTATTAACTCAGTTATCATTTCAACCCGCTCTTCGGGTGCGAACAACGGATTCTTAATCTGGCTTCGACCGACCGCGATAATCAATTCGTCAAAGAGCTTTATGCCTCGCTGTACCACGTCCATGTGACCATTGGTAATCGGGTCAAATGAGCCGGGAAAAATCGCTCTTACAAATTTCCTGTTCATTACTGCTCCTTACTCTTTGAAAACGCGCATTATACCAGAAATATCAGATAGGTCAAATTAGTTCAAGCCCCCGTCTTCATACCAATAATCCCACGAACCTATTGCTGCGTATCACTTCCCTCTTCGTCTTTTGAAAGCGTAACGGGAATATCAAGCCAGAACGTAGAACCTTTCTCCAACTCACTTTCCAAACCGATACTGCCTGCCAATATGGCGGCAAGTTCTTTGCTGATAGCCAAACCCAAACCGCTGCCCGTAGATTCACGAGTTAAAGAACCGTCTGCTTGCCTGAATTTCTCGAACACTTTGTCCTTATCGGCTTCGGAAATACCGCAACCGGTATCAGCCACCGAGATTCGCAGCATCTTTTCGTCGAGCATCCGGGCTTTAATTTCAATCCTGCCTCGCTGAGGCGTAAACTTTACTGCGTTACTTAAAAAATTATACAAAATCTGCTGAACCTTACCGGCATCTGTCACAAGAGGCGGAATGTCGTTGGCTATCGTCAATTTGACTTTGATTCTCTTTTTCTTCGTCAAAATTGTAAAGTGACCAGCCATCGCCTTGCAAAGTTCCGCCACAGAAACCTGCTCTATATATAATCGCATCTTGCCCGCTTCGGTCTTCGCTAAATCGAGCAAATCGTTAATCATATTCAAAAGACGATTGCCGCTGGTAATAATATTTTCAGCGTACCTGCGAGCCTTGTCTTTTTTTAGAATCTCTGGTTTTTCACGCAGAATTTCAGCAAAACCAAGTATAGCATTCAGCGGCGTCCTGAATTCGTGCGAAATGTTAGCTAAAAATTCACCCTTTATTTGATTCGCCTTGAACAGTTCGATATTACGCTCCGAAAGTTCCGCGATTTTTCCATCAAGCTGCAAATTCGCCTGCCGAAGTTTTTCCTGCGCTGCCTGAAGACCATCGAGCATGTGATTAAATGCGTTGGCGAGCTTCTCATATTCGTCGCGAGTCTTTATCGAACTTCTTACATCTAAATTGCCCTCGGCCACGTTGTTCGCAAGCGCCCGCAACTGACGGATAGGCCGAAGAATTACACGCTGAGTAATCATGTAGAAAACTACAATTGCACCGGCTCCGGCGATTAAACCGGCAAAGGCTATCCAAATGCGATTTAGAATGCGGGTCTTGCTTATTTCGTCCGCAGGCCGTTGAATTATCGCTACACCTATCGCCTCACCTTGCGAAAAAGCTCCTGCCGAACCCTGCGAGTTGTGACAACTTATACAACTGTCCGTTGCCTTGAAAATCCTTATGTAGTTGCTTTGAAGAATTCCGTCTTTTTCCTGCCAAAAAATATTGTCGCTCCCGGCATCTTCGGCTTTTAACGATTCGATAACTTCCCTGTGTTCTTCGCTCAACGCGCTAAGTTGTTCTTCGTTTTCTTCGGTAAAGCGAATCCAGTGTATCTCAACATTATTTACGTCTAATACACTGCCGGTATTATCAAGCGACGGAAGAGTTGCTGCAATCGAGTCTTTTAAACGAAAATGACATCGCAACAACGTCTCAACCTTGGCCCTGCCTGCGTCAAGCGATGCCTTTTTTGTGAGTTGACCCATCCAGGCATAAGGCAAAAGAAGTGCCAAAGCTAAAACCAGAAGTACCGCTGCGCCGAAAGTGACCCTGCACTTTTCCGCCAGCGAAAGAGGTGACAGATGCAAAGCAACCAAAACCTTGTGCCAAATGTGATTTAAGTTAATCCGCATTTTCTTGCGACCTGCAGCTAACTTTGTTTTTGCTCATCAATTTTTTCGGCTGTGTGCGAATGCTTTTGCGTTCGAAGATTTAACTCATCAAGCTGCTTCTGGTCCACTTCGCTCGGCGCATCGCTCATGAGACACTGACCCCGCTGGGTCTTCGGAAACGCGATAACGTCTCTTATGTTTTCTGTACCTGTCAGCAGCATAACCATCCTGTCCAGACCAAACGCTATCCCGCCGTGAGGAGGGGCACCGTATTCCAGGGCTTTAAGAAAGAAACCGAAACGCTCTTCCGCTTGCTCCCTGGAAATATTTAACAAGTCAAACACCTTCTGCTGAACCTTCGGGTTATGAATACGAATACTGCCGCCGCCAATTTCGGAACCGTTAACGACAATATCATAGGCCTGCGAACATATGTTGCCGGGGTCGCTTTCCAATTTATCTAAATCCTCCGGTACAGCAGCGGTAAACGGATGGTGCAATGAATCGTAACGCTTTTCATCTTCGTTCCACTCTAACATCGGAAAGTCCACTATCCAAACAAACTCGAAACTGTTTTCGTCATAAAGTTCTAAATCTTTAGCCAACTTGCAACGCAGGGCAGCCAAAGCTTTGTTGGCGGTTTTTTCGTCGTCAGCGACAAGAAGAATAAGGTCACCGTCTTTAGCGCCGAAAGTTTTGATTATCTCTGCAAGCTGTTCAGCCGTAAAGAATTTCGCGATACTGCTAGCCAGCGTTAACTTACCATCTTCGGCTTTGACCTTGAACCACGCCAATCCCTTCGCTCCGTAATCGCCGGCAAAAGCAGTGAATCCCTTTTCAATGTCACTTCGGGAATATTTTCCACCGCCTGTCGCACAAAGACCTTTGACGACACCGCCATTTTCGATAACCGAGGCAAATACCTTAAAAGTGCTTTTGCTCGCAATCTCGGATATGTCTTTCAGTTTCATATCGAATCGAAGGTCAGGCCGGTCGGTACCATAGTCGTCCATCGCGTCTTTATAACTCATTCGACGCATGGGACTCGTCACGTCAACATCCAATATATCTTTCCAGACGCGCACTACCAGATTTTCGTTAACTGTAATAATATCATCGGTATCGATAAAACTCATTTCAACGTCTATCTGGGTAAATTCAGCTTGTCGGTCGGCACGCGGGTCCTCGTCACGGAAACATCGAACTATCTGAAAATACTTATCAACGCCACCCACCATTAAAATCTGCTTGAACAGTTGAGGCGATTGAGGCAGAGCATAAAAAGAATTGCTGCACAATCTGCTCGGTACAAGAAAATCCCTCGCACCTTCAGGAGTGCTTTTTGCCAACATGGGAGTCTCAATTTCCCAAAAGCCCAGCGAATCGAAATAGTCCCGTGCAAGTTTGGTTACCCGATGACGCACTTTTAGCTTCTGCTGCACCTCGGGACGACGCAGGTCCAGATAACGATGGGTCAAACGCAGTTCCTCAGCTGTCTTTTCCGCGCCATCAATTTCAAACGGCGGGGTTTTTGAAGTGTTGAGAACCTCCAGCTTTTCGACAACTACTTCGATTTGTCCGGTGGCTAATTTGGGATTTTCCATCCCCTCACTTCGCGGCCTGACAACGCCCTGAGCCGATACCACCCATTCACATCGGGCTGTCCTTGCCAACTCATGCGCCTCGCCCTGAGTTTCAGGGTTGAAAACTAATTGTGTCAGCCCTTCTCTGTCTCGCAAATCGATGAATACAAGCCCGCCATGGTCACGATACGAATGTACCCAGCCAGCCAAAGTCACTTTTTTCTCAGCGTCACTTAGTCGAAGCTGACCGCAAGTGTGTGTTCTTTTAAACATCGTAAAAATCTCTCTAAAAATAACTTAAATAACCTTTGGTGCTTAACACCTGACTTCATTAAACATCTTTTACCAACGAATAACAGGATAGCTAAATAACACCGCATAGTCAATGCTCCGCTTTAATATTTGATTTGAACCGACCGGGCAACAACAGAATTTAAAGTCACCCTGCAAAAGTAAAATGTACAATAAATCTACGGAAAATCCCCTAATCACCTATTTTTTTGTTGCAATTTCCGCCAATTTTGCTAAGCTGTTCATACACACTCATACTTAGTTGCAGGAGGTTTTCAATTCATTTTGCGAGAGGGTGGATTTGTTGATATCAATCCAGGTGGTGCCGGACTTTTTATCACTCACAAACTGCCATTATAAAGATATGAAGGGGCTGGGGTTTTAAATTCCTCTTTCCTCCCTCTCTCGACCTCAGCCCTCTTTTTTCAATTCTAACCCTACCGAGCCGGCCTGTAACGGTTCTAACGATTTTGCCCCTATGCTCTTTTTATTCACAATCATTTCCCCCACATACGAACAATCTCGAATAATAACAGTATGGAACCTTAGAGGTTGGAATTAGTGAACGTATTGACAGGGCTGAGCATTTTTATTTCTCTCCCCTCCGCGCCTTAGCCCTGTCCTTTTATACGCTTACCCCTAATAGCTTCTGCGAACACCCTTTTCGCTGCGAGTATAATTTACGAAAAAATACCGCAACGCATCTATCGGATGGTCAT
>JAGLSU010000033.1 GCA_023135935.1 Planctomycetota bacterium | reverse complement strand
AAACAAATATCTATCTGAGCAAAACAAAAAACACTTTCGGGGTATGTGGCTGGATATACAACAGTAGCGAAGAAACTGTGACCTTTTAGTACCCTCCCGAACAATTATTGCAAGCGGCCTGTTGTACTACGATTGCACTAATCCATTACGCAAAAACAATTTACCTTACATTTAGCTTGCTTCATTGTAATTTTCCGGGCATATACATCTATTGAGTTATAAAAACACATAAAAAGTCCTATAATTCCCTTGACATTTTGGCCCAAAGCCGTTTTAATTCATCGTAGCAAAATTGGTTATTAGCTTTAGCTGATGATGCTGCGAAGAAGAGGAGTGGTGAGAAGGCTTCATGTAGTCCATGTCAAGTTTTCTCCCCGAAGTATTTTGTAGTTTGTGCGCTATTGATCTGTGGACAGGGAGAGAGAAAAAAGTCCAAGAAGGCCAGTAGTAGCGGAACGGAGAAGCATATTCTATTTTTAGCGAGGATCGCAAACGATAGGAGGTACATGGAAGATGAAAAGGCTTGGGGATTTAGTTATACTAGTTGTGCTGGTAAGTTTTCTCTCCGCTTATGGCTCAGCTAAAACATTCACACTCACGGGTGACACTCCGGAAACAGGTTCTATGCTTGGGATATCCCAACTTGTGACTGAACTTGGAACCATCACATTTGACGGAGATGTCGATACAGTTATTGACATAGACATTAAGAACTTTGTCAACCCTTCCACAAAGACCTTTAAGAGCAAGAAAGCGAAGTGGAATACTTTTTCATTCGACTTTGATGTGGCAGAAGTATCTTTCCTTTATGGTGGAAATCTCGGCAGCTTTATTATAGAGGCCCTGGGCATTGACGATAATCTCCTGGACAGTTTTTATCAAGCGGACACAATGGATGCACCAATTGGCGCAACTACTCTTTATTGTTTCGACGATGCGATACGCTCGCTAAGATTTATGGATAATAGTCCGTTAGGCGAGGTAGCTGAGATGGATAACCTTATGATTACCGGAGTACCAGAACCAAGTACCATTATACTGCTGGGCTTTGGTGGTTTGGCTTTGATAAAAAATCGCAGGAAACGTTAAAACAAAGAACACAAATTTACAATTTAGATTGCGAACTGATGACTGTGGGTTTCCCACAGTCTTTTTTTATGTCTATCAAGTCTGTGTGATTTGGTGATTGAGTTTACGAAGTTTGCGTGATTTGTTTCGTTAGCTCATTGAGCAATGCATGCGTTTGAGGGTCATCGCTATTGGCACGCTCGATTTTGCTGCAGGCATGCATGACCGTCGTATGGTCACGGCCGCCCAAGTGACCTCCGATTTCCTCTAAGCTGTGTCTCGTCAGACTTCTGGCCAAATACATACAAATCTGACGCGGCATGGTAATGCTTTGGCTGCGTCTTTTGCTCTGTAAATCAGCAAGGCGAACGTCGAAATGGCGGGTCACCACGTCAATAATATCTGTGATGCTTGTATGTTTGGCGGCCAATTTAATCTGACCATCCAGCGCCATTTGAGCTAATTCAAGTGTAATCGGTTCACCGCTGGTAGTCGCCACAGCATAGATAGTCGTCAGGGCACCTTCTAATTCTCTGATATTCGCGTGTACTTTGCGGGCAATGTATGCGGCTATTTCTTCCGATATGCTCAAACCCCGAAGGTGGGCTTTTTTCTGAACGATTGCGATTCTCGTTTCATAACTCGGCGGGTCAACACTTGCGACCAGCCCCCAGTTAAATCTACTGATGAGCCGGTCCTCCAGTGAAGGAATCTTGGCAGGAGGGCAATCGGAACTTAAGATGATTTGCTTGCCGTTGTTATAAAGGGCATTAAACGTGTGGAAGAATTCTTCCTGGCTCTGCTCACGTTCACGCAAAAACTGAATATCATCAATTACCAGCACATCCACCGTACGAAACTGGCTTTGGAAACCGGCTACATTTCCCTCTTCTATCGCCCTGATAAACCTGTTGACGAAATCTTCGCAACTCGAGAATTGAATAATGGCATCTTTGAATCTCCGCTTGGCTTCGTAACAGACCGCGTGCAAAAGGTGGGTCTTACCAAGACCGGAATTACCGTAAATAAAAAGTGGATTGTAGGTGTTGCCGGGCGATTGACTTACCGCGATACAGCTGGCGTGTGCGAGGCGATTACTCGGACCGACCACGAAATCATCGAAAGTATAATCGGGATGTAGTTTTGGCTCGCTCTGGCTGCGTTGAGAACGCCGAGATGTTTTCTTTTGGTGACCAACATTGAAGTCCACCGCAACAAGGTGGCCGGTTATCTGTTGGGCGGCACGAGTGAAGCTGGCTTTGCAATTATCATGTAAAAATTGAACCTTCGCTTCGTCCGGACAGCCGATTTCAAGTGAGCCGCCGTTCAAATGCAAAACCGTCAGCTTGTCGAACCACTTGCGGGTGTTGACCGGGTCGAGTGATTGTGCCCGTTCGAGTATATCCGTAAAAATGTTTTCTACTTCCCTAGTTGCCAAACCACACTCCTTTATGAATCGCTATGAACCGCTACTCTATACAAACAGTAAACGTCCGCTAAACATCCATGTCGGAAATTTTTACCGAAAAACAAATCACCCTCTGTGGCTGAACAAGAGCTTTCCGTAGCAAAAACAGCACTAAAAATCTAACTGCAATTGTACTGTTTGTCAAAGAAAAATACATCACTTCCGGCAAAAACGGGCAATAAATTTCTTCAATACTGACAGAACGTCTGGAAAATTAAAATGTTAGCTGCGCTTGAAATTTTTATCGAATTCTGCGAAACTATACGAGAATTTTAGTTACAAGGAATAGATTATGGGAATTTTTACTAAAACAGCTGAATACTTCAAAGAGCGGCTCGGAAAAACCCGCGAGAAAATCAGTTCTTCGTTTTCTTCGGTGTTGACCTTAGGCAGAAACATCGACGAAGACCTGCTCGATAAGCTGGAGGAGACATTAATCAGTGATGATATTGGTGTCGAGACCACCGACAAGCTCGTAACAGACTTGCGTGACGCCTACCGCAGCAAGCAAATCTCAACGACCGACGATATTATCCCGTTTCTCAAAGAACACATTAAAAGCTACTGGCCTGCCCGTGACAGGCAATTACACCAGGCGCAGACCGGCCCGACCGTTATTCTCGTAGCCGGCGTCAACGGCTCCGGCAAAACCACAAGCATCGCAAAATTGGCACACATACTAAGCCACAACAATGAAAAGGTCATCGTCGCAGCCTGTGACACCTTCCGTGCCGCAGCTGTAGAGCAATTAAGCATCTGGGCCGAACGTATCGGCGTACAGATTGTTAAGCATAAATCCGGTTCTGACCCCGCTGCCGTCGCCTTCGATGCCTGCGAAGCGGCTATAGCAAGAGATGCCGACGTATTAATCCTCGACACCGCAGGCCGGCTGCATACACAAAAGGACCTGATGAAACAACTGACAAAAATCCGCGATGTCGTAGCCAAAAAAATCCCGAATGCGCCAACGGAGGTACTGCTGGTTCTCGACGCCATCACCGGCCAGAACGCAATCACGCAGGCAAAAATGTTCACCGAAGCCATCGACGTCACCGGGATATTCCTCGCCAAACTCGACGGTACCGCCCGCGGCGGAATCGTAATCGCAATAAAAGACCAGCTCGATATCCCCGTCAAATTCGTCGGTTTGGGCGAAAAACCCGAAGATATCGCCGAATTCGACCCCGATACCTTCGTAGAAGCCTTATTTGCTTAAAAAACCCACAAAAAAAGATAAAAAATATTACTATCTCATAATTCTCTCATCTTTATCCTGCTAACATAGTATCCAATTAAGCCAATGGGTGTTGGACTGCCCGGCTACAATGGCAAGCTGTGGAATCATTGGTCTTTTTTTTAAAAGGAGATTTAAAAATGAAACAGCAAAATTGGGGATTGGTCGGCTTTATAGTTCTTGCCGCAGCAATTCTCTGCACAACAATATACGCTGACAAGCATGAAGAAGTCACATTACCCGAAGCCGTAAAAGCAGCCATCGCTAAACTCTATCCAACGGCAGAAATTGAAGAAGTGGAAACAAAAAAAGAAAGCATCGAAGTTTACAAAGTTGAATTAAAACAAAACGAAAGGGAAGCAGAGTTGACCGTTGCTCCAGACGGTACCCTCGCCGAGGCCGAAAAAGAAGTAACTATTGGTGACCTATCTCAGGAAGTTGCCAATGCGATTATCAACGCAGTTCCAGGTGCTAAGGTGGATGAAATAAGCCAGGAAACTATCTATGCTGTTGTAAAATTAATTCCGCTCGACGTTCCAAAGACAATCTATGAGGCAACGCTAATCAAGGACGGCATGAAAACCGAAATAGAAATTTCCGCAGATGGGACTGTCCTGAAACAGGAAATTGAAGAAGACAACGATGATGATGACGACAAAGATGAAGACGATGATGACGATAACAACGACGAAGAAGATGATTAAACGAAAAAACAACTGACACATCACCTTATTTGTATTAAAATAGGTGCCGGCAGCATTTGTAATGCTAACACCCAACCGGCATCTACTTTTTTGTGAGTACTAAAATGAAATTGTTGCTCATAGAAGACTATAAACCCCTGCAAAAATCCCTTACCAAGGGGCTCCGCGAATCCGGTTTTGCCGTCGATACCACAGGCGATGGCAAAGAAGGCCTCTGGTATGCCACAAGCAACGATTATGATGTCATAATACTCGACTTGATGTTGCCTGGTATGGACGGGCTTACCATCCTGAAGAAACTCAGGGCTAAAGGCAAAGAGACACACATCTTAATTCTAACCGCTAAAGATACTTTGGAAGACCGCGTAACCGGTTTAAATCTCGGCGCCGACGATTATCTTGCCAAGCCATTTGCATTTAAAGAACTTTTGGCCCGGGTTCACGCATTAATGCGCCGCAGTTACCAGAAAAAAAATCCCGTCATCAAAATCAAGGATTTGCAAATAGACTTGAACAAACAGCAGGTTCGGAGAGGAAAAAAACAACTTCAGCTTACACCACGTGAATATTCTCTTTTAGAATACCTTGCCATGAGAAGAGGCCAGGCTGTGTCCCGCACGGATATATGGGAGCACGTTTACGAATTCAATTCTTCCGCGTCCAGCAATGTCGTAGATGTCTACATTGGATATCTGCGCAAGAAAATCGAACAACCAGGCAAACCTTCTCTGATACAAACCGTAAGGGGCCGTGGATATAAGTTAGGAGAGACATCATGATGCGCTCACTTAAAACTCGCCTGCTTATAGGAACCATCAGCGGCATGATACTGCTGTTGTTCGTCTTCAGTACAATAATCTACGTCGTTATCCGCAGTGCATTAGTTAATCAATTTGACGCCTCGTTGATATCAACAACTCAGATGTTGTCAGCATTAACCGAGCAGAAGAAAGATGAAGTCGACGTAGAGTCTGAGATTCAATTGATGGCCGAGTTCAAAAGAAAACAAAAACCTGCTTACTACCAGTTCTGGACCGCCGACGGCACCGAATTACAGCGCTCACTTTCATTGGACACCAACGACCTTTCGCCATTTGGAGGCACCCTTGATAAACCAATATACAAGGTGTTCAAAATGAGCAACGGACAGCCGGTAAGGGCTATAAGTATCGAATTCAAACCAAGACTCGATAAGCCAAAACGCAAAGAAAAGCTCACCGAATCGGAAGTCTCTCAGCCGTTCATCCAACAACAGACTATTACCTTGGTAATTGCTCGTGATACCACTGATTTGCAATACCACTTGTGGTTTTTAAGGTGTACTCTTTTGATTGTTTCGGTCAGTACCATTGGCTTGAGCTTCTTCATCGCAGCACCGATAGTTCGAACAGGTCTCAAGCCGCTTAATTCACTCGCCACTCAAATCGAAAATGTCGACGAAGGTGATTTGACTGCCAGAATCGATACCGAAAATATGCTCACCGAACTTACACCAATTAAAGAACGCCTTAATGATTTATTGTCTCGGCTGGAAAAATCATTTAACCGCGAACGTCGTTTTACTGCCGACGTTGCCCACGAATTACGTACCCCGCTGGCTGGTATACGCTCCACTGTCGAAGTAACTCTCAAACGCATCCGCGACGCAGATGAATATCAGACCGCACTTTCTGATTGCCTGGCAATCACCCAGAATATGCAGGCAATGATAGATAATCTACTGGCACTTGCACGGCTCGACGCACACCAGATGACTTTCCAACGAGATGAAATCCAATTAGCTGAATTGATAAATACCTGCTGGCAGAATTTTACAGACAGAGCGATTCAACGCAATATCGTTATTGACAATCGAATCTCCCCAACAATTAATTGTCAATCGGATACCAAAAACTTATCTATGGTGCTGTCGAACCTACTGAACAATGCCGTTGAGTACACCAATGAAGGCGGAGAAATCTGGACGGCTGCCAACAAAACCGATGACTCTATAGAAATCACCATTGCTAACACTGGCTGCAAACTGACAGCCGAGCAGGCATCGCAGGTATTTGACTACTTCTGGCGGGCCGATACTTCACGCACGGACACAGGCATCCATTGTGGTCTGGGGTTGGCCTTAGTAAAGAAAATCACAGAAGCGTTAGGCGGTTCCGCCACCGTCGAACTGCACGACGATGTATTCGAAATAAAACTGACGGTGCCAATCTAAAACGCTTTTAGACTTTCGGATTATTTCCAAGATATTCGGTCTTCGGTAACCCGCCCGTCAACGGCATGGCGTATTCGACAAAAGCATCCGTTATATTGTTACCATCAGCGTTGATATATTCATCCGGAAGTGACTTGGTGAACTCGGCTACATTGCTAAGGTCTGTACGGAATAGTTCCACCGCATAATCCGCTCCATTGCCCAATCGTTTCATCGCCACCGAACCGCTAATTTCTGTCATCGCTAATTTCACCGCTTCGCGACCACAGGCACGAGCTTCCTCGGCATCGACCGCAGACTGCAAGCCGGCAAAACTTCTCTGCAGATAACCGAACGTATCGGCGCGAACGCGCTTTATTTTTAAGCTGCCTCTGACCTGACCGGCCAAATAGTCAGCCAAAGCACCGGTACCGGATAGCTGAATATTGCCGTGCGAATCAACCTCTTTAAATTTGGCTACCTTTTCAGCCCACGTCGTACCATCGGTATCACAAATTCCCTCACTGACCGCGACAACACATCTGCCGAGTTTTTTATAAACACCGTCAATGTCACCGAGGAATTTTTCCATCGAGACAGGTCTTTCCGGAACATAAACCAGATGCGGGCCATCGTCGTCTCTTTGTCTGCCCAGTACGGTAGCCGCTGTTAAAAAGCCGGCGTTGCGACCCATAATTACATCAATCTTTATGCCCGGTAATGCTCGGTTGTCTAAATCATCGCCCATTAGCGCACAGGCTTCGAATTTCGCCGCTGTTCCAAAACCTGGGCAATGGTCGGTAACCAAAAGGTCATTATCTACCGTCTTGGGAATATGAAACGCTCTTAAGTCGTAGCCGGTCTCGGCAGCCATATTATTAATAATGTGAGCCGTGTTCGCAGAGTCATTTCCGCCAATATAGAAAAAGTACCTGATATCACGCTTCTTAAAAACCTCGAAAATTTTCGCACAATATTCGGCATCGGGCTTGTCCCTGCTCGAACCCAAAGCAGATGACGGTGAACCCGCTACCGCTTCGAGAACGTCCGCGGATATTTTCTTCAAATCGACAAATTCCTCTTTGACCATTCCCGCTACCGCGTGAACCGCACCATAGAGGTTTTTGATTTCAGGATGATTGTTGGCCTCTTCGATAATCCCGACCAAAGACGCGTTTATCACGCCGGTCGGTCCGCCCGATTGTCCCACTACTGCGTTTGCTTTCGGTGCTTGCGCCATTTTAAACCTTCTCCGTTAGAATTTTAAAATATTATTAACTTCCAGACAGGGCATTATACAATCACAAGCCCAATATTCAAGAACAATCGCAGAGCCCACTAAACCTCAACTGCAGATGCCGGTATCAGGAAATACAGATACTTGCCAACAACTTTGGTCTTCAAAATAGCTTCCGCTGCCCGGCTGTAATAGTCTAATTGCTGACGATAACTTTCGGCCCGCTTATGAACTTGCCCGGCACTTAGATAATCGGTCTTGAAATCTATCAGCAGTAAACCTTTCGGTGTCCGAACAAGCATATCAATTATCCCCTGAACGATAACAGTCTCATCATTGGCAAATTTCGATTTAGTTGGCGTCATGGCAAAAGAGAAAGGCCACTCTCGCCAAACTTCAGGCAGACAATCTAAAGCAGTCTTGCCCAGTTCGCTTTCGAAAAATGTCACTATCGATTTTTTGTTAATATGCCCAGTGACACTGTCCTGTATGGCGCCGGTAAGCACAAGTTTTTCTATTGTCTCTTCAACGGCTGTCTCTGTTACCGGTTTAGATAAATCAAGTTTGGCAATTACAAGATGCGTAGCCGCCCCTATGAGCTTACCGTCAATCTTGCCAGCCGAATCCGCCTTCGGCTCCAGTGATTTGGAATAATCGATTTTCACATACTCATCATTGCGATGGGTTAATTGTGTCACCGATTGCTTCGCCGGCAAAAACGCAACGTCACCAAACTTATACTTCCAACCTAATGCCTGCTTAACTTGTCCCAACAGCTTCGTGTCGGCTTGGGTCTTTTTCGCTTTGGAAGCGACTGGCTTGGCCTTCTTCAATCCGTCCATATGTTCGCACAACTGGTTAAGTTCAGTTGAATCATAAAGCTTTACGCTAAACAAAGTATCGTCTATGCACTTATTCGCAAAACCGGTATTGAAAGTATTGTGTAAATTCTTCTGGTCGCAAAGCCCATAAAGAACCCAGCCAAAGTGACTTTTACTCGAGCTAAGCTGCCAATCAGCAATTGCTTTGTCACCGAAGAAAAGTCCATCGCAGATAATATCCCGGCATTTACTTTTCTTTTTGCAGGCAGTCAGAACAAGTCGTTGTCTCGCTCGCGTCGTCGCCACATAAAGAATCCGCATCTCCTCAGCTAAAGCCGCCTGTTTCTTTTGCTCTTCGACAACCTGATACGCAATCGAATCTAATTTGGCATTCGATTCATCGTCGATAATTTTAAGGCCCAACGCACCGTCCATATCGGCAAGATAGTCACTCTTAGAATCCCGCTTACTGAATGGGCTATCCAACTCAGCCAAAAACACAACCGGAAATTCGAGCCCCTTACTTCTGTGAACGCTTATAATACGAACCGCATTGCCAGCCGCCGCTTCCGGTTCAGCTGATGCCCAATCCTGGCCCGATTCCTCGAGCCGCTCGATGAATTCAACGAAACGTCTCAGCGAAGCTATGCCGCCGCTGCTGACAAAACCCTCGAACTGAATCGCTCTATCGTGTAATTTGAGGAGGTTGGCTTTGCGTACCCGACCGCTCGGCAAAGCTGAAACAAACGATAAGAATCCCGTCCGTCGATATATTTGCCAAATCAAATCCGCCAAAATCCCACGCCTCGCAAGCGTCCGCCAATTCTCAATCGTTTCAAGTATCTCTTTGAGTCTACCGGTAAGTTTCGTGTCCGAGCCGGAATCACAATAGCCAAGAACGCAACCATAGAAACTTTTCGCCTGCTCATCCGTTTGGCTATGAATTCTTATCTTCGCTAATTGCGTGTCACTTACATTAAAGAAGGGGCTGCGTAACACAGCTGCCAACTCAATGTCACGCTGCGGATTATCCAGAACTTTCAGCAAACATAATAAGTCGCTGATTTCAGTTTTCTCAAAATATCCCGCTGCACCTTCGCAGCTTACCGGAACGCCAGCCAATCGAAGTATTTCTACATATTCGTTAACTTTAACCGAAGGCGACCGCATCAATATCACAATGTCACGATATTCGACAGGCCGTTTTTCATCCTGCTGTTTATCATATATCTGAAATTCCGCTTTGCCGGTTTCCGATGCGACCATTTGCTTTATCCGCTCGGCAATCATCATCGCCTGACGTTGCCTACCGGTATACACACCCGGCGTTTCTTCGTCAGATTCGTCCGTACTTTTGCCTTGCTCATCGAGTATATGAAGTTCCACAGCCGGCTCATTTGTCGAGCTTGCTTTAGGAGCTGGCTGCAACTTAGCTGATTCGTCATAATCTATTTTCGCGAAAGAACTGGTCATTATTCGACCGAACACTTTATTAACAAAATCCAAAATGCCTTTCTCGCTGCGCCAATTGGTGTTCAGGTCCACCCGCAAACCGCTCGATGCGTCTTTAAGGCGTTCAAGAAAGATATCCGGCTCGGCTCCGCGAAACGCGTAAATACTCTGTTTGACATCACCGACAACAAAAACGTTTCCGCCGCTGCTAAGCAAATCAAGTATCGCTTGCTGGACGGGATTAATGTCCTGATACTCATCGACGAATATATATTTATACCTGCTTCGAAGCATCAAAGCTGTCTGTGACGGCAGCAATTTACCATCCGGAGAATCTTCGCTTTTCAAAAGCCTCAATGCATAATGTTCGAGGTCCGCGAAATCCAGACAGTTAAATTTCCGCTTGGCTTGGCTGTATAATCGGTCAAACTTTTTTACAAGCTCTATCATCACCTTCGTCTGCAAGCTCGAAGCCCCGCTGACCCTGTCGAGATAATCCGGATTAATAACCGCAAACTCTTTTAGCTTCGCAAAATCATCCACCGCTGCTTTGACTGTTTTCTTTATAAGCTCAGCCGTTGCTTCCGACAGTTCTTTGGGCTTATTAACCCTTGGCTTTTTGTAATCTCTTATTGCTTTTGCACAGCTGTCCCAATCACCGGATTGTAAAAACTTAACACATTCCTCAATCGGTTTTATAAAAGTATCTTCAAATCCCACCCAATCACTGCCAGATTCTTTTTCGCACAGTTTTCGAGCGTGACAAAGCCGGCTTACAATACTTTGTGATTTACTCAATAAAATCTCTTTTTGTTTCTCACCAAGTTCACCAGCCAACGGATTCGCGGTTTCGGCAAGCAGCAATGCCCGCTTGTACCAATCATCTCGGGACACTGAACCATCCAAAAAGTTACTTATCTCTATTATATTGGCGCCAAAACCATCATTTATACGAAGGTCTCGCCTGCGCAAAAGCTGTCCAAAACCTTGACGCAGGTTACTCTGCTCCCAGGCCCACTCGATGGTCTGCTCCAAAACTTCCGCCTTCAGTAATTTTTGCTCGTCACTTTCAATCACCCTGAAGGTCGGGTCCAAACCAAGCTCGTAAAAATACTCCGTGATGAGCCGTTTACAAAAAGAATCTATCGTGCTTATATCGGCACCACCCAATAGCATCAGTTGATAACGAAGATGCGCGTCGCCGTTTTCCAGAAACGCGTTGTGCAACTGCTCGGCAATTCGCGAACGCATCTCGTCGGCTGCGGCATTGGTAAAAGTCAGCACCAGAATATTTAGAACATCGGTCTTGTCGGAAACAATATCGACACATCGGCCTGAAAGAACCGCGGTCTTGCCCGTCCCAGCCGAGGCGGTCACTGAAACGTCACTTCCGCGCGCAGCAATCGCACGCTGCTGCTGTTCGGTCCATTTTAAATTCTTCTCAGCCATCAACCGCCCCCATTTTTTCAAGAACTTCTGGTTTGAAAATCGTTTCCAAAATGTCGTACTCGTTTACAAGCCAATCAAATCGACACACTGACCTGTATTTGCAATAGCTGCACGGCGAGTCTTTGCCAATTCTGTATGGCTTAACATCAATCCTGCCGGAAACAATATCTTCGGCTAACCGGACTATTTTTTTCTCAGCAAAACGCAAAACCTTCTCAAAATCTCCCGGTTTTAGTGCGTCTCTCTTACCATAATGACCATATGGTTCGTCATCGTCTTTCGTAACAAAAAAGTTATAGTAATTGCTGTCCTTTGAAGCTTTTTCATCTAACTGCTTTGCGAACTTACCATTAAATATCCCCTTGGCTTTACGAGATTTTCCAACTCCCACCTCAACCGGCATGTAAAACGCACCCGCAACCGGCTGGGCTTTTTTTGAATTCGCAACCGCTAACATGTAAATCCCAAGCTGCATGTCCAAACCATAATAAAACTTCGTCCAGCTAAAGGTTTTATCTTTGCGCTTATAATCGAAAACAATCGCTGCTTTTTCACCGTCAATATCAAGCCGGTCAATCTTGCCCCGCAAAAACAGCTCCCTGTCACTCGAAAGTTTCATTTTATACTCACCGAGCACATCAGACGCCTCACCGAACGAAGCTTCCGACAATACCGGCCTGAAACTGCCCGCTCGCACCATTCGTGCAATCGTCAAAACACATTTTTCAAGAACTTCACTAACTGAATTGATGATATACGCGTTATGCCGACTGTGACGAACGAAGTTCGATATAAATGAATCAGTCTGAATAAACTGCTGTATCTGTTCGCTCAAAATCTCCAGCAATTCCTTGTCTTCAATCGTTGCCAAATCCTTTTTCGCCGCATTAAGTTTCTTTAACAAACCATCTAAAATACGATGATAAAAATTACCAACGTCCAGCGGCTCAAACTTAAACTCTTTTCGTTCTTTCAATCCCAATATATACCGAGCAAAATACTGATAGGGACATGATGCGAAACTGCTTAATCGTGTCGCTGAGCTTTTTACCTGCTTACCAAAAAGCCCACCGATTATTTGCTTGTCCAACTCCGCGATGTTGTCATAATTTATCGCCTCCTGAACAATCCTCGCCGAATCCGCAAGTTCTTTATCCGAACAGATGCTATCTAAAACCGGCTCCAATTGTCCGTCACCCGATTCCGGTGAAGTTGCATCTTTACCTAAACGGCTGCAAAGCAAATCGGTAAGTTCGATTTCGCTATGAATATTCTCAATACCGATTCGCTCTGTTGAGGTTGACTCTTCCTTGAGACCTTCAAATAACGATTCTAAATTTTCTATAAACTGCGAACGGGCTGTGGCGCTTGCCTTATCGTCAGCCAACGGGTACGTGACATATAAAAATTGCGATGCCCGCGTAAAGGCGATATACGCCAAATACTGACGCTCAGCGAGTTTTTGACTCAATGTCGCAGCCAGCGAAAACTCCGCCGCCTCAGCTGCAACACGGTCATCATCTGTCAATATCCCCGACAAACCGACCGGCACAGGGAATTGTTTTTGTGTTGTCCCGATTAGAAAAACCGCCTTCAAATCAGGGTGTCGGCTTCGCTCAATCGAACCGACGATAACCTGGTCCAATGTCGGCGGAATAAATGCCAACTCCAACTGTGCAAATGCGGAATTGATAATCGCAAAATAATCCGCACAATTCATCTCAATACCACCGAACACTTCGAGCAGTTCACCAAATACTTTCACAAACTTATCGTAAAACTGTCGATGCTCGTCGGCAGTTGCGCCGTCACCTTCTTCAATCCAACTGGTAATTTTCTGGCGGACACCTAATTGCTCGATAAAATCAAAAATAATCCCTTTAAATTTTTCAGATGTAATGCTCGATGTCTCATCGCCGGAATGAAGCTTAAGCAATGGGCCAAGAACCTTTTTCCGAACCTGGTTTACTTTTTTCTCGTCAAAAAACGGTTTGTTTTTGTCGTCGAAGCTCCAATCTTTATTATCCTTCCAATCATTGCCGGCTATACCAAATGCCAGACAATAATTTTCCAGCAAATCAACTTCGCATCGTTCTGCCGGCACCAGGTCATTTTTGAGATAAGCGAAAATGTCACTATGTGAAAAACCTTCCGTCACCACCTGCAAAGCCGAACAGATAAGACCGACAGCCGGATGCTGATTTAAGGGCTTACGCTTATCGATAAAAAACGGTATCGAATAATCCTCGAAATATGCCTTTATATAATGCCGGTAACTGTCGATGTCCGAGGCGATAACCGCTATGTCACGATATCGCAGGGCCTTTTCTTTGACCAATTTAAGTATCTGCCTTGCGACAAATTGCGCTTCGGACCGCTGATTCGGTGCCGAAATAATGCGAACACTGTTGCCTGTCTTTATTTTTGTCGGTTTAGGTTCGAATATATTGCGTTCTATATGCTCAAGCTGCTTTGATGAAGCGAATCTATGAAACTCGGAGAAAGTTTCCGGCTCGGTTAATTTAAGCTTAGATTCTTTAATTATTCCGACAAGCTGCGAGTACGTTCGCCGCGTCGTACCAAATAAATCCGCATCATCAATGTTCTTCAAGTCGGTCTCAGCCGGGTCGAGGCACAACGCAATCTTCGCCTCTTTTGTCACCTTCAACAACTCGGTTAAAACCGCAAGCTCGCTTTCAGTAAAACTCGCAAAACCATCCACCCATAATTTTGCGTCCTTAACGAATTTAGCTTCAGCAACGGCTCGACGACTTTGCAGTAGCTCCATATCAGGGTCAGTGAACCTGTCTTCGATAAATTTCAAATACTCTCTAAAAATCAGACCGATATCGGCAAACTTCAAAGCGGCAAGACTGTCGCGTTTGTCTTTCTGTAGTTTCTCTAAAAGTTGTTCGATATCATCCGGCGTCTTCGCGTACTGGTGCAATTCGGTGATGGTCTGCGCCATCTGCTGTCCCAAGCCAAGCAAATTCGCCGACTTATTAAAAACCCCAAGTTTGTCGCTGTTATCCCGCAACAATTTATGGATTATCATGCTACGGCCAAGATGTGTTATTGCCGGCTTGGCGGCATTTTTGCCAGACAGCAAAAACTGCAAACGGTCAAACGAAAGCACATGAAGTCTATTGTAACCGGCTATTCGCTTGTCGGTGAGAATCGCTCGCTCGGCTTGATATGTCGCCTGTTCAGGAACAAGTAAAATCAACGGCTCGTGGCCACCGGAAACCAATGCCCCAACAACAGCATCTATACAATAGCTGGTCTTGCCCGTGCCGCTTCTGCCGAGAATAAATCCTACCGCCATAGACTCCGTCCCTGATTTGAAGTTATCGTTAGCTCACTTTTTACCACAAAAAGCGTCTGTTTTCAATTCGCTTATAGCCGACTCGCCGCCGAGCGCTTTTTATTTGATTTTTACCCAACTTAGCGAATATACTACAGCGTTTGAAAAACGTATTCAGAATTCACAAAAACCATATAAAAGGAGGATTACCATGCGTTTAATCAGCAAATCAACTCTATTCGCATTTATTGTTCTTTCGCTATTTTCTGTGTGCTACGCCGAAGGCTGCTGCAGTTCACAGCCAGCTAAAGCTAACACTGGCGATTTTCTGATAAAGCACGAAAAAGGCATCCTTACAATCGAAAATACCAACATCTCGCGTCAGTTCAACACCAAGGGACAATTTTATCCAACCTCGTTCGTTTACAAAAAAAACAAAGCACAATATCTCAGCAAACCATCTCAAAACTGGTTCGAAGTTGGGGTAGCCGGCAAGGTACTAAACTCCGCCAAATACATAAGTCACAAAGTAAGAGAAATGAAACACGGCGGCAGAGAAGTTAATATCTCACTGCGGGCAAAAAACGCGAATATCAACTACGTCGTCCAGATTTTCCCCGGCAGCGCAGTCACCCGCGAAAAACTAATCCTCTCGCCCAAAGATAAATCCATCACTTTGACATATATCGATGACCGTGTCCGGCTTGTGTTTCCGCGTTATAACTTTTTCAAAACTGATAAAGCCGAAGAAATCCGCCTCGCCGCCTGGATGCGTGAGCAAATGCCCGACGCTAAAATCAACGCCTTCCCCGCAACACGCACCTGGGACCCCACCGAAGGCAACGGCGTAAATTTGTCACAGTGTCATATGTACCATCCGGATTTTTTGGGTTTTTCACCAGCCAAAGCGTCTTCACGAAAGGGCCCTATTCTCATCGCCGCCGATAGCAGCAAGGGTTGGCTGATGGCATACGAACACGGCTCACCGGACAACGACCCAACGAGAAACTATCTGGAAATCGCCACGAAAGGTATAGAAACTTCGGTAGTGGCTCAACGAGGCGTATATCTTGACGGTCAAGTCGTCACAAAAGAAAAACCTTACGAAACCGTCTGGGTAATCACGGGCGTTTTCGAAGGAAGTGACTTAGACACAGGCCGAGCCGCCATTTGGAACTATCTCTATAAATGGCAGAGCGAAAATCCCGCTACCCGCAAGCCGACTATTTATTACAACACCTGGGGCTGGCAGCGCGATGACCAGAAAGAATACGTCAGCTGCAGCGAACTTACACAAACCGTCATTGGAACCAGCATCGCCCGCGACCCGGACCAGTATGAGCCGCTTACTTATTACAATGCTAAGGGTTCCGGTGGAAAAAGAAAAACCATCGCACCGGTCGACGTGCTGCATAACGAAAAACGATTACTCAAAGAAATTGACTTCGCCCATCAAATCGGAGCCGATGTCTTCGTGCTTGATGACGGCTGGTTCGATTGGGTCGGCGACTGGAACTTAAACAAAATAACTTTCCCAAACGGCTTAAAGACCCTTAAAGACAAACTCGACGGCTACGGAATGCGTCTCGGTTTCTGGATGGCACCGTATTGTTTGAATCAAAACTCCAAGGCCTTTGCCGAGCATCCCGAATTTATGGCGTTGGATAAGGACGGGAAGATTCAAGGCAGCCGAAATATGAGCTGGGGATATATGACCTGTATGACCAGCGACTACGATGAGTTCTTCATCGAAAAATGTAAAAAACTTATCGATATGGGCGGCACATATTTCAAATGGGACGGCTTCGACGGAAAATATTGCTACGCCGCCAATCACTATCACGGCGGAGCGAATGATAACATTGATGCCCGCGGCGAAAACTACGGCTACGAATTCATCAATGCCGTCACGCGGATAGCCAAGGAACTGACCGACTACCAACCCAACCTGTTAATCGTTTACGATGTCACCGAAAAGGGCAGAAACATCGGCCTGGAATTTTTAAGTGCAGGCCGCTACTTCTGGATGAACAACGGAGCCACCTGGTACGACGATTTGAGCACCTTCCGTGCCAAATCGATGCGACTCGTTCCATTCAAGTACAACCAAATTATCCCCTCCGTGCTGCAAACATACGCGACCTACCCGCACGATAAGTCACTATATAAAGCACAGGAATACAACGCCTGCACAACGATGCTCGGCGGAGGCGGATTCTGGGGCGACCTTTCTGAAATGTCCGGCAACGGACGGAAGACTCTCAATAAACTCATTGAATATTATAGAGCCGTCGCACCGACCGTTGTCGCAACCCGACCGAAAGTCACCGGCATCATCGGTTCATCTCCGGAAATCTACGAATTCGTCGATTCCGAAAAAGCCGAAGGCCAGGTAATAGCATACAGCGCCAGCGTCGTAAAACACTCTTATCTCACCAAATCTATTAACAAGGAGAATCTGCTCGGTGTGCTGCGTCACGCCTACGAGTTGGAGAGTGATAAATTGAAACTCGACTTCGAATTCACCGAACCCGATTCCGTCCGACAGGCATTTATCCTCGGACAAAACAATTTCTGCGCTCGAATCGAAAAATCCACCTGCTGGCTGAAAGAAATCAAAGTCGAAAACAAGTCTGCTTTGAAAATAGCAAACGGCGCACCAGGAACTATTTCTGTGGTTTGGCCGGAAAAAATGGGTGAACCAACAGTCCAAACCGATGCAAAAGCGACTTACAAAATTACAAAAGCCGACGGTGTAACACTAATTACCATCGAAGCCGCAAAAGCCGATGCGAAAATAAAGATAATATCGAAAAAGTGCGGGACAAAAGCGTTGGCCTGCAAAACAAAAACTGACACCGGCTGTTCTACCAAATAAATAACTTAAACTACTTAGCCCTCGGAATCGCCGGGGGCTATTTTTTTTCGCTGCTTCTTCAACAAACCCCGCTGTTTCTTTACTTCCAACCGCTTTTGCCTGGCTGCATAGGGAACCCTTGTTTTTTTGCGTACTGTCTTGGTTTTCAATGCGGCTGTTAATAATTCCCCTAATCTTTCAAAGGCTGTTGCCCGATTTGCTTTCTGGGTTCGGTGTTTTTGTGAAATAACTCTTACGACACCATTTTTGTCAGTTCGCGTTGCGAGTTTTTTGAAAATCTTTTTCTTTTGCTCATCGGAAAGGGCTGTTTCATTCGCTAAATCGAAAAACAATGTCGCTTTCGTATTGACCTTGTTGACGTTCTGTCCGCCGGGCCCGCCGCTGCGCGAAAATTTAAAGCTAATTGACTCTTCGCTAACAAATATGTTATCCGCAATTTCAATCATCGCATCTCTCAACTAACAACCGGTTTGGCGTTTTTGATAAGCTCCGGGTCAATCGTAATTCCTAATCCTGGTCCCGTCGGAACTTTCACAGCTCCGTTTTCAACCTCTAATATCGGTTCGCACCAGTTCTGGATTTTATGCGGTGCGCCGTTATATTCCTGATACTTCCCGATATTCGGCACACAGCTAGCAAATTGCAGCATATACACGGAACCGGCTCCGTATTTCGAGCTGTGTACTGTAATCGACATGCCCGCAGCTTCTGCCATCCTCGCTATTCGAATCGTACGAATAAACCCGCCGTTATAATGCAAGTCCGGCTGAACAATATCCACACCGCGATTTTCTATCATCCACTTGAATTTCGGCATGCTGAAATCCTGCTCTCCGCCTGCCACAGGCATCTTCAACGCGTCAGCCACCTGTTTGGTTTCCTCGAACAGCTCGAAGGGACACGGCTCCTCGAAAAAATATCCGTTGTGTGCTTCAAGCAGCTTGCCAACCTCGATACCCTTGCGAGCATCATACGAACCGTTGGCGTCGGCTAAAATATCTATCGAATCACCGAAAGTTTTGCGAGCAAGGCGAATCAAATTTTCCGTCCTGCCCGGCTTGGCATCGGCATTATTACTCATTCGTCCGCCAACTTTGATTTTCACTGCTTTGGCGCCAGTCTGGGTTAAACGTTTTGTGAGCCATGCAACCTCCTGTTCGGGCGTTGTGTCACGACGCATGCTGGATATATGCACCTGAACTTCACGCCGAATAACTCCGCCTAAAAGCTGGCCTACAGATTTGCCCGATGTTTTGCCGAGCACATCCAAAAGTGCCGATTCCACAGCTGCGACACAATTCCAAAATGCCAGGCCGGAAAACTTGTAATTACCCTTGTGCGTATAAACACCATCCACTAAAGATTCCAACTGTCGAATGTCTTTGCCGAGAAAATACGGCATGACCAGCTTTCGCAGCATCGGCCCAAAATACCGAAGCCGATTATTGGTAAGTGCTATGCCTACAACGCCATCGGTGGATTCAGCACGGATAAAATCGAGTTCGCGATTTCGCAAATACTCAATAGAAACGATTTTCACCGGCCCGGATATCAAACCGGCATCCAGCACGGGCAAAGTCAATTCTTTCAGCTTACCCGCAGCCAAGACACCTTTGGGCAAAGCCGCTAACAATCCGGTACTTAAAGCAGTTTTCAAAAATCTCCGTCGATTAAATTCCATAACCACTCCTAACTTCCACCAAGTTCAAACGAAACGAGAACATCTCTGCACGTACAGTGATTGCCAAGGTGACACAACGCAAGTGTTGCCGCCCTAAACTCCTTTGGAAACTGCAAATCCTCTATCGCACCGTAGCCGAGCGTTATGTGAGGTGAGAAATTCTCGAAAGCTGCTTTGTCTCTATAATTTTTAATCCATTGCAATGTCGTCTCTGAAATGTCACCCGATGGATATATCATCTCGATAGAAACGTCACTGGTTAATAACGGTTGGGACTTTTCCAGAACCTCTTCGTGCAGCGATTGCAACGGCTGCGATTTTCCTATCATAAAAGCCGAAACCTTCTGGCCGAGCGAATTCGTTTCAACACCAATGCCGGTGACCCCCAAATCCATCGGCTGATAACTTTTTGCGATTGATTCTAAGACCTCGTTGATTTGGGCTAAATCTGATTCGTCCATGCAACCCATAGCCAATGAGATATGCGGCAGGCATTTATTTTTATCCAGGACTATTTCATCACCGAATTTTTCGACAAGTTTCCCGTTGGCTTCGATAGCCATGTCAGCCGCTGCTACTTCCGGTAAAAGCACAACGTCTATCGCTTTTTTGCTCATACTTTAATACTAAGGCACAAACACTCAGCTTTCAAGTGGCCGGTTTTGCTTTTTTATCTGCGCCAATTAACAAATTGTACAGCCACGCAAATATCAATCCGCCCAAAAACCCATCTAAAAATCCCCAGCCGAGCCCTATTACACTACCGATAGGACTAATCGTGTATCCTTTGTACAGCCGGCCTATCATCGTAACTTCTCCCGTTGCGCCCTCAAAAGCGATTATCCACCACGTTAGCAAGCAAAGCCCCAGCCCCCAAAGCAGACCGCAAGCCAGCGCAAAAGCCTTGACATTTAATCTCATTTTTCTGCCTCCCTTTTGTAAATCGTTTTCCAAATCCCCATTTTATTCCCCAACTAATGAAAAGTTCCAACATTAGAATTGTAAATCGGCCGTTGATGATTGTAAATCAAATTTCCTGGTTAGTTTTTCGCTGATTTTTCCGGTAGAAGCGGGTAAAATAATAAGAAATCGCATTAACAGCAAAAAAAGAAAGTCAACGATAGCGGAATCTAAAATGAATAGATGGAAGATTTTAGCCGTAGTTATTTTCCTATCCGGGATATTTGCCCTGGAAACAACTTTAGCTGATGTTAGTACCCGCCAAAAAGTAATTAAACTTGCAAAATCGGCTGGTCTAAGCAAAAAACTCTATGCGCCTGTGAAAATTTCGGTAGAACAGCAGGGCATCATCTCTATTGTCGATGAAGGCAACTTTCTCATGCAATACATGATTATGGAGCCCAACATAAGTGCGGAACCAAATCTGGTAATTGACCCAAATATCAAAATACCATTGCCCTGTAATAATGTGGTCATAGTGACCCATGGATGGATTGACAAAGCTACCCGTGACTGGCCGGCGGATATTGCCAAAGAGATAAGAAAAAAAGTTGACCCGAATGACTGGGCATGTGGTTATTTCGACTGGCAGGGAGGAGCAACAGTACCGAACCCCATTGATGCAATCAAATATGCACAGAATATTGCGGGCCCGAGACTTGCCAAGGCACTTTTGAAACTGGGTGAATTTAAACACATTCATTTAATTGGTCACTCCGCAGGATGTTGGACAATAGATAAGGCCGCAGAAATAATCGCCGAAGAAATGGAAGTTCAGATTCACTTGACATTTTTTGACGCGTATGTACCACCTCGATGGAAAGAATCCGATTTGGGTGATATTAAGAATCAAAAAAACAGATGGATTGACCATTATTACACAAAAGATATAACGTTGGGTGCTACCCATAAAAATCTCACAGAGGCACACAATGTGGACATAACCAATATTTACCTCGGAGTAAAAGGGCACGAATTCCCATATCGGTGGTATTACGCAACTGTTGCCGGTAAATTTCGTGATAAGGACTGGGAGGTAAATGACAAGGTGATAACCAAACACGAGGGATTGGATTATGGTTTTGCCAGAAGCCTGGAAGCCGGCCAAGCAAATTGGGAGGAAAGTTTAACCCTTAAAAAAGGCAATGAAGCCGTAAAACTAAAAAAACCAAAAAAGAAAAATTTATCTGACCTTAAAATTTTTAATCGAAAGCAAAAAGATGAATAACCAAACTTTCGGCGGCGACAAAAAAGCCCCGATGAAATCACTGTTCGCTAAATACGAAAAGAAGTTTATCGATAGTTACGTTGCGAAATTCCCGGCATGGCTCGAAGGCTACCATCTAACTTTGATAACTATTCCGCTGTCACTTGGCTTAATCATATTCGGATACCTCGCAAAGAACAATCTCAATTGGCTTTGGGTATCGTCATTAATACTGCTTCTACAGTGGTTCACAGACTCCTTCGATGGCGCCTTAGGGAGACATCGCGATACGGGCATACCCAAATGGGGCTTTTATATGGACCACTTTTTAGATTTTGTGTTTATGAGTTCGGTATTTCTGGGCTACACATTTTTATTCGAAGGTCTGAATAAGGTTCTCATTTTTTTCCTGGTTCCCGCTTTCGGATGCCTTATGGTAAGTTCGTTTCTGGCATTCGGAGTCACCGGACAGTTCAAAATAACTTATCTCAGGACGGGTCCAACGGAAATCAGGGCCGGGTTTATTGTATTAAATTGCTTGATAATATTCGGCTGCATGGGTTTTATTGAAAAAGCTTTAATTTACATATTCATCTTATTTATTACTTCCTTATGCATAGTAATTTACAGAACGCAGAAATATATTTGGAATATTGATATGCAGGACAAAAAGTCTTCGCCGAAGTAACATAAAAAATTGCACTCAAAAGGGGATATATGAATAAACAGATTAATCGTCGTCAATTTTTGAAAGGTACGCTGACAGTTGCCGCTGTGTCATCAGCCGGTTTAATTCTATCGGATAGTGCTTCTGCTGAAGGGGAAGTTGCTCGCAATGATGGAACGAAGGTTAAATTGAGTCTCAATGCATATTCTTTCAATAGAGAGCTGCGTACCGGCAAGATGTCACTGGAAGATGTTATCGATTATTGCGCCCATCTCGATTTTGACGGTCTTGATGCGACGGGCTACTATTTCCCCGGCTACCCGAAGGTGCCGAGTGACGAATACATTTATAACCTTAAAAGGAAAGCATTTATAAAGGGCATAACCATCAATGGCACGGGGGTAAGAAATGATTTCGCGGTAGTCGATTCCCCAAGCCGAAAACGTGATGTCCAGATAGTAAAGGACTGGATTGAAGTGGCTGAAAAACTCGGCGCAACCGTTATTCGAATTTTCACGGGTAAAAAGGTACCGAGTGGTTATACCTTTGATAAGACACTGGAATGGATGATTGGGGATATTAAAGAATGCGTTCAGCACGGCAAAGAACACGGTGTCATAGTTGGGCTGCAAAACCATAATGATTTTGCCAAAACAGCGGATGAGACCATTAAGGTAGTCGAAGCCGTAAATTCACAATGGTTCGGCGTGATACTTGATGTTGGAAGCCTTCGCCAGAATGACCCGTACGAGGAAATAGAAAAGCTTTCGCCGTATGCGGTATCCTGGCAGATTAAAGAAAAAATCTGGTATGGTGAAAAGCAAGTACCGATTGATTTGAAAAAGATAAAGGCCATTATAGATAAGAGCGGCTACCGCGGATTTTTACCTATAGAAACGTTGGGGGAAGGCGACGCTAAAGTAAAGGTGAAAGAATTTCTCGCTGAAGTACGAAAGTATTTCGGTTAATGGGCGATACAGGACTTACGGGAAGCGGATTTAATTTCCAGAGGGGTTATTCTTTCCCAAGCCAGTTGTTGGCTAAGACAGCGAAATCGAGCATATTTACTACACCATCTTCCGAACGCGCAGATGCGATATCGGCCCTAAGATAATAAGCACCAACTTCAAGCCATAGCTCAAGGAAAACTGCAACGTCCTCTATATCTATTAGGCTATCACCACCTTCCGGGAATAGGTCACAACGAGGGTCCCAATTCGACGAAGCCGGATCGCTCTGCCAGGCATTAGCAAAGACCGCCCAATCCAAAAAGGTAATTACCCCATCTTTATCAAAATCAGCATCGACTGCAAATTCTCTTAACAACCACTCGTCAGCAAGTACGACAAGGTCGTAAGCATCTACGCCATCGTAGCAGACGAAATCTCCAAGTAAATTAAACTGCCATCTCATCCGTGGATAATCGGTTCCGTCTTCACACAATCTCCAGATATCGGCTGTCCCGTTTGTGGTTTCATCGAGGAAGTCCCAGCCGACATCGGTAAAAGTGCTCTTTGTCTGCATCTGCGTTGTCGATATACCTATTACATTCGGGTCGTCAAAGCCATTTCCTAATCCAGTCAGCGTTGGATTTACGGTATTGTTCCAGAAGCACTTCGTATAAATATCATCATTCAATTCTCCTCCTACAAACCCGCCTGAATAGTCATCAGCAGAAACAGCTCCGGCAGAATAGCAATTCGTTATCGTAGAATGCCAAACTCTTCCTATTAAACCGCCAATGCCATAATGGCCGATAATATCACCAGTCGAATAGCAATTCGTTATCGTAGAATCCCAAATTGTTCCTATTAAACCGCCAATGGTATCACCGTCGGCAATATCACCAGTTGAATAGCAATTCGTTACCGTAGAATACTCAGTTTTTCCAATCAAACCGCCAGCACCTTCATAACCACTATAGGAGACATCACCTGTTGCGTAGCTGTTGGATATCTTTGAAGATTCGGCAGAACCGATGAGACCTCCGACAAATTCTTCCCCAAAAATGTTTGTGTCCTCTACATAACAGCCGGTTACAATATCCAAAGATGATATTCCTATCAACCCGCCAGTAGAATAGCCTCCCGAAACGTTTGCGTCTTCTACATAGCAGTCGGTGACAGTACTAGACAGTAAGACGCCTATCAGTCCACCTACACCACCCCACCTTGAGGAGACCTCACCGGAGAAATAACAATTTGTAACTTCACTATTATTGCAATAATCAATAAGGCCTCCGTCTGCTGAGACATTGCCGGAAAAATAACAATTTAGAATTTTGCTATTATTGCAAGAGCCAATAAGGCCTCCGCCTCCTGAGGAGGAGTCGTCGTCTTCTACATAGCAATTAGTAACAACTACATAATTTGCATCTCCAATCAGAACACCTGCATATGAAGCATGCGGATTGATGAACGCCAGGTTTTTAATCTCTACTGGTTCCCCACCTTCACATTCTGGTGTTCCGGCTATTTTATCGAAAAACGACCCATCATACGGATATATATTGAATATTTTTTTGCCGTTACCATCGAAACTGCCGGTAAAAGGAGAGTACCGGCCTATAGGCTTAAAGCAATAGCCATCCATATCGACATCGGCCATCAACTTAAAATGCCTATCCACATATTCGCTATGTAGTCCTACATAATTTAGCTGCTCGGCGGTATAAATTAAGTACGGTTCTTCTTTGGTCCCTCTACCCAGCCACAGTTCTAGCCGAATAAAATCCTGGTCAGCTATATCGGTAACAAGACCAGTATACGAGTGATTCTCCGGTTCGAATGAATAGTAATATGAATAGGGAGCCACTGTACCCGACCAGCCGTATGGCACCGCCAGCTCATAGCAGCCGTTGGCATCGGTATTATCTGAACCGCCTCCATTGTCAGCCCAAATCGTTACTCCGGCAATATCTTGTCCACAGGCATCCGCAACGTAGCCGGATATTGTCAGCGGAGGATAACTGGTAAAATTCTGACTCGGCTGGTCATCGGTTAGATTTACATACGAGCGTTCATTGGGGTCAAATACCCAGAATGTTTTACTCGGTGTGATGGTACCAGACCAACCATAAGGTATTGTTAAATCGTAGTATCCGTTGGCATCGGTTACACCTGAGCCGCCGCCGTTATCAGCGGATACCAAGACAGTTGCAGTATCTATGCCTTCGCCAGTCTGAATATCACCGGAAATAGCAAGCGGAGCATAAGCAGTATAGTCCTGGTCATTCTGGTCGACGATTAGATTCAGATAATTACTATCGATTGGTGAAAAGACCCAGTCGGTTTTGGTAGGTGTTACCGTTCCTGACCAATCATGTGGCACATTAATCTCATAGAATCCGTTGGTATCGGTTACACCTGAGCCGCCGCCGCTGTCAGCAGAGATTGATACTGTTTCAATCGGCATACCTGCAGGATCTTTTATAAAGCCGGAAATTTTCAACTGAAAGCCGACAAAATCCTGGTTTGTCTGGTCGACAATAAAATTGGTATATATATGGTTTGGCGGCGTAAACAGCCAGCCGCTTTTAGCAGGCGTTATTGTTCCGGACCAATCGTAGGGTAGCGTAATTTCATAATAACCGTTGAAATCGGTGGTATCTGAACCTCCACCATTATCGGCTGAAACCAAAACCCCTGCGATCCCTACACCATCCAAGTCTCTGACATATCCAGAAATTTTCGGCTGAAAGGCGATATAGCTGTGGTGGGTACTAATGCTGGTAAGATTGCTGCATGTATTGCTAGGGGGGATGAATCCCAGATCGGTTTTAGCAGGTGTTACTGTACCCGACCAGTTATACGGCACTGTAATTTTGTAGTACCCGGCTGCGTCAGTGATATCCGAGGTGCCGCCGTTGTCTGCTGTGACAGTAACACCCTCAAGCATTCCTATGCCAAGCAGGTTAACAATATATCCGTAAATTATCGGCTGAAATACCGTGTAGTTCTGATTCTGCCAAGAGTATGTGATATTGCGGTAAGTTCGATTCTTAGGACCAAATCCCCAATCGATTTTAGTAGGCGTTACCGCTCCGGACCAATTGTAAGGAATTATAACCTCATAGAAACCATTAGCATCGGTAATATCTAACCCGCCACCGTTATTGGCTGTAACAGTTACTCCTTCAATACCCGTCCCATTACTGTCTCCTACATAGCCGGATATACTCACTGGCGGCAAAATGGCTGTATAATTCTGCGAAGCTATATCAGCGGTAATATTGCTGTAATTTCTTTGTGAAGGAGTAAATGTGTATTGCGGTTCTGACGGTGCAACCGCCCCGCTCCACCCATAGGGAACAACAATAGTATAGTTGCCCGCCGAATCCGTAACATCCGTCCCGCCCCCATTACTTGCAGTCAAAGTAACACCTTCAAGTGCTTCTCCATAAGAAGTTATCACCCCGGAAATCTTCGGTTGGAAAGCGGTATAATCCTGGTTTAACTGGTCGCTGCTTACGCTACTATATGTTTTATTCCAGGGGCTGAATCCCCAGTCGGTTTTACTAACTGCCACGGCACCGGACCAGTTGTAAGGCACTGTCAGTTCGTAGAATCCATTGGCATCGGTGATATCTGAACCACCGCCGCTGTTTGCTGAAACGGTTACTCCTTCAATACCTGTTGCACTGCTATCTTTGACATATCCGGAAATCACAGGCTGGAAGGCTGTGTAATCCTGGTTCAACTGGTCGGCGGTAACGCTACTGTAGGTTTTATTCCAGGGATTGAATCCCCAGTCAGCTTTACTAACTGCCACCGTACCTAACCAGCCGGGCGGAACTTTCAATTCGTAGTAACCGCTGGCATCAGTAACCGTACCTTCAATGTCACTACCTGCTGAAACTGTCACGCCTTCGACCGCTGTAGCTTCGGAGGTTGTTATGTGTCCGGATATGGTATAAGTTTCATAAGTTACTTCCAAAACTGCTGCAAAACCCGAACCTACTTCGAATGACCCAAACATTCTGCTTTTGCCCGAATCAGCCCTTGTACTATAAAAGACAACCGCTGAATTACCCGAACTCCAGCCCGAGCGATTTACAATTTCTTGAATTAAGCCGGAAATATTAGGGCTTGCGTAATAAGTGTTTGGTATCCATGCATCTTTGTGGTCCCAGTTAGCTGATGCAGTAGTCTTAGCCACCGCTGAAATATAACGAGAAGAAAAGTCGGCAGCGCTGTCGCTCGCTTCTGCTTCTATCACTCCGTAAATCTGTCCCTTGTATCCTTCATTAACGGAACTTATCTTCAAGTGTGCTTCCGTAATTACTGCGCTGCGAGGGACGTCTATATTTGTAAAACGCATAGCTGACATATAGTAAGGTGTGGTATAAGTGTTGTCATCGCCGATTGTAAGATAGGCGGAACTAATGTCCTGTCCCGTGGCACTGTAGGCGAATCCGTCGTCGGCACTGGCTGAAACCTGGTAGGATATTGTTGTGGGGGCGGAACTTACCAATCCCGCTACAAGTAGCACTAAAATAAAGCTAATTATGGGTGTGTTTCTTATTTTTTCTCCTCCGGGCTTAATATCTTGCTCAAAAACCCACGCAAAAGCACATCAAGAAACAGGTGTAAATTATACTGTTTTTTTACCCAGAATACAAGTAGAATCTACCCCCCATATAGACGTAAGGATTTTTTGGTTAATGGGCGATACAGGACTTGAA
>JAGLSU010000032.1 GCA_023135935.1 Planctomycetota bacterium | reverse complement strand
CTGATTACTCAGCAGCCGTTAGGTGGTAAAGCCAGGACTGGTGGACAAAGGTTCGGCGAAATGGAAGTTTGGGCGCTCGAAGGTTATGGAGCTGCTTATACATTACAGGAAATGCTGACGGTCAAGAGCGACGACGTTGAAGGTCGTACTAAGATATATGAATCAATGGTCAAGGGACAAAACAGTCTTGAAGCAGGTACGCCGTTGTCTTTTGATGTATTGTGCAATGAAATAAGAGGATTGGGATTGAATATTCAACTTGAGAAGAAACGTCTTGTCCGTACGGCTTTGTAAGCATAAAGCGTATTTTGAACGAAATAAGGAGTTAACGTTAAATGATAGAAAACATTTACGATCGTATTAACGATTACGGTTCCGTCAAGATAGGCTTAGCTAGTCCCAATGATATTCGCAGTTGGTCCTTCGGCGAGGTTCGCAAGCCCGAAACGATTAACTACCGTACTTATAGGCCGGAGAAAGACGGTTTGTTCTGTGAACGTATTTTTGGCCCGGAGCGAGATTGGGAATGTGCCTGCGGTAAATACAAAGGTACTAAGTTCAAAGGTATAATTTGCGACCGTTGTGGAGTCAAAGTGACACACAGTCGTGTTCGTCGTAAAAGAATGGGCCATATCAATCTTGCAGCACCGGTTGTGCATATATGGTTCTTCAAAGCTATACCGAATCGTCTTGGTACACTTCTGGCAATGAAGTCGATGGACCTGGAGAAGATAATTTATTTTCAGGATTACGTTGTTACCGACCCGGGACAAAGCCCATTGAAAGTGGGGCAGCTGCTCAGTGAAGATGAATATCGCGAGGCGACAAGTAAATATGGTGCCGGTTCACCTGGATTCAAAGCGGCAATGGGTGCTGAAGCCATCAAGGCGTTGTTGTCTAATATCGACCTGGATGTTTTAAGTGTTGAGTTAAAGGCTAACATAGCTAAAACCAACAGCAAGCAGAAGATTAAAGACCTGACTAAACGTCTCAAGACGGTCAATGCGGTTAGAAGCAGCGGTAATAAATCGACATGGACGGTACTTGAAGTTACTCCTGTTATTCCGCCGGATTTGCGTCCATTGGTTTTGTTGGAAAGTGGTAACTTTGCAACGAGCGATTTGAACGACCTCTATAGACGAATTATCAATCGCAATAACCGTTTGAAAAAGCTTATAGACCTTAATGCCCCCGATGTAATTATTCGTAATGAAAAAAGGATGCTTCAGCAAGCTGTTGATTCACTTTTGGATAATGGCCGTTGCCGCAGACCGGTTCTCGGAAGTAATAATCGGCCTTTGAAGAGTTTGACGGATATGATTAAAGGAAAGCAAGGACGATTCCGTGAGAATCTGCTTGGTAAACGTGTGGATTACTCAGCTCGTTCAGTTATTGTCGTAGGACCTAACCTGAAATTATATCAATGTGGCTTGCCGAAAAAGATAGCGTTAGAATTATATCAGCCGTTTATTATTCGCAAACTAAAACAACATGGTCTTGCTGATACAATTAAAAGCGCCAAGAGAATGATTGAGCGGCGTGACGAACAGGTCTGGGATATTCTTGAAGAAGTTATTCATCAGCATCCTGTTTTGCTTAACCGTGCACCTACTCTTCACCGTATGGGCGTTCAGGCCTTCGAGCCGATTCTTGTCGAAGGTAATGCTATCATGCTTCACCCGTTGGCTTGCAGAGGTTTCAACGCAGACTTCGATGGTGACCAGATGGCTGTGCATCTGCCGTTAAGTATTGAGGCTCAGGCTGAAGCACATACTTTGATGATGGCTACTGGCAATATCTTTTCGCCAGCTGACGGTTCACCGATGGTAGGGCCATCTCAGGATATGGTTATGGGTAATTATTATCTGACAGTTATGTTACCGGGCGAAGAAGGCGAGGGCAGGGTATTTAAGGATGCTTTCGAAGCGATAATGGTCTATGAAATAGGCAAAATCAGCTTGCATGCAAATATAAAAGTCAGGATTCCCAAAATTGTAAGAACTGAGGATGGGGATGTTGAACCTGAAGGGGAATATGGATTAATCGAGACGACTGTGGGCAGGTGCCTATTCAACGAAATTCTTCCTGAGGAAATGTTTTTCTATAATGTTACTATGTCCCAAAAGCAATTAAGCCGTGTTATTAGCGATTGTTTCGAGATGGCTGGCAGTGCCAACACAGTGGACTTGCTTGATGATATAAAAGATTTGGGCTTCAAACACGCTACGCTTGCGGGCTTGAGCTTTGGAGTTACCGACCTGAAGATACCTTTAAAGAAGCAGGAGATTATCGAAGATACGGAAAAGAAAGTCAGCAAGATTTTCAAGAATTATCACGCTGGTGTTTTAACGGAGGGCGAAAGGTATAACCAGGTTATAGATGCCTGGACGCACGCTCGTGTTGCTGTTACCAGCGAAATGATGCGTAGCCTTAAGGAAGATACCAAGGAAGACGGGTCTCCTTATTTGAATCCGATATACCTAATGTCGGATTCCGGTGCTAGAGGTAGTGTCGACCAGATTCAGCAGCTTGCTGGTATGCGTGCATTGATGGCTAAGCCCAGTGGTGAAATTATTGAGACCCCGATTAAAGCAAACTTCCGCGAAGGTCTAACCGTTCTTGAATACTTCAGCTCTACACATGGTGCACGTAAGGGACTTGCAGATACTGCATTGAAGACAGCTAACTCCGGTTATCTTACACGTAAGTTAATTGATGTGGCTCAGAATGTAATTGTAACTGAGTGTGATTGTGGAACTTTGCAGGGTATTACCAAAAGTGTGGTTAGCAGAGGTGACCAGGTTGATGTTCCGCTTGCCCAACTTATTGTTGGTAGAACCGCTAGAGACAATGTTCGCAATCCGATTACTGATGAAATGATTATTCGTGAGAACGAGGTTATTACTCATGAGGCAGCGGCGAAGATAGAATCTTTGGGGCTTGATACCATCAGGGTTAGAAGTCCTTTAACCTGTGACAGCCCGTTTGGTATCTGTGCCAAATGTTATGGGTGGGACATGAGTACGGGTAAACTTGTAGAGGAAGGATTGGCGGTTGGAATTATTGCCGCACAATCAATTGGTGAGCCCGGTACACAATTGACGCTGCGTACCTTCCATACTGGAGGTGTGGCTTCGAGAGCGATTCTCGAACGTGAACAAAAAGCTACGCATGCAGGTAAAATTCAATATCGAGACATTAATGCGATTACTTTCAAGCATGAAGATAAGACCGAAAAAACAGTAGTGCTGAAGCGCAATGGTGAAATAGCCATCCTTGACGAAAAGGATCGCGAGTTGGACAAGTTTAAAGTGCCCTATGGAGCCGTTGTTTTATCCAAAGATGGCCAGAAAGTCAAATCTGGAGCAGTACTGTTCGAATGGGATCCTCACCGTACCCCGATTTTGGCGGAGGTAGGCGGTATCATACGATTTGTGGATATTCTGGAAGGCGAAACTATCCGGGTCGAGGAAGAGCGCAAAGGCCAGGTCGGCAAGCCGATGGTAATCGAGCATAAGGGAGATACGCATCCGCAGATTATCATAGAAGATAGCAGTGGTAAAATATTCGATGTTCACTATCTGCCAGCGGGAGCCAGAATTGAGGTTATTGAGGGGCAGAAAGTACAAGCCGGTCAGTTACTTGCTCATCAATCCAGAGCTACAGGTGGTACTCAGGATATTACAGGTGGTCTGCCCAGAGTTACCGAAGTGTTTGAGGCGCGTACTCCGAAGGACCCTGCCGCGATGGCTGAGATTAGTGGACGGGTTGAACTTAAAAGTGATAAACGCAAGGGCAAGATGACGATTATTGTTCGCAACGATGAAAGTGGAATGGAAAAAGAACACCATGTCCCGCGCGACAGGCATTTGAATGTTCATGCTGGTGATACGACAGAAGCTGGAGACCCGCTGACTGATGGTCCGTTGGTTCCGCACGATATTCTGCAAATTAAGGGTGAAGAAGCTTTGCAGAGATATTTGACTACGGAAATTCAAAATGTTTATCGTTCACAAAACGTTAATATCAACGACAAGCACATCGAAATCATTTGTTCTCAAATGATGCGTAAAGTTGAAATAGAATCTGTTGGTGATAGTTCATTCCTGCCGGGCGAAGTTATTGATAAGTTCCGGTTTAGAGCGGAAAACGAAAAGTTGGCCGGAAGTATCAGGGTTTCTAACTCCGGTGATTCACCGGACTTAGAAGAAGGTCAGATTGTTACTAAGGACGAGCTTGCGATTCTCAACGAAAAGGTTGAATTAATTGGCGGTACGCCCGCAAAGGGCAGAAAACCGAAGCCAGCAACAGCCAAGACATTGCTTCTTGGGATAACAAAGGCTTCCCTGAGCTCCGAGAGCTTTATTGCGGCTGCCAGCTTCCAGGAAACAACTAAGGTCTTGACTGAGGCATCGTTGTCTGGTAGAGTGGATACCCTTCGAGGATTGAAAGAGAATGTAATACTTGGCCATCTGATACCGGCAGGTACGGCATTTAAGCCTTATTTGCAGATGAAGGTCAAGCATCTTGTGGAAGCACCGTTGCCGAAGGAATTTGCAGAGGTCAAGGAAGTCAAGGATGCCGATGCAAAAGCGGATGCTGCTATCAAGGAAGCTTTGGGAATTTAAAAAACGAAAATTAAGTTGAAAGTGAATTATGCCTACTATTAATCAGTTGGTTAGATGTCCGAGGTCGAGTTCGAAAGGACGAAAGCGCGTATCCGATATTAGCGGTTCGCCGCAGAAGAGAGGTGTCTGTTTAATTGTAAGGACACAGACCCCGAAGAAGCCGAACTCTGCTTTGAGAAAAATTGCTCGAGTTAGATTAACAAACGGCAAAGAAGTCACTGCTTATATACCTGGTATTGACCATAACCTGCAGGAGCATAGCACGGTTGTCATCCGTGGCGGCAGGGTAAGAGACTTGCCGGGTGTTCGATATCATATTGTTCGTGGTGTTCTTGACTGTGCTGGTGTTACAGGTCGAAAACAGGGCAGAAGCAAGTACGGTGCGAAAAAGGCGTAGTAGAATAACAAGGAGAATTGATGGCTAAAAAGTTTACTGCTTCAACCCAACAATTAAAACCTGACCCAAAGTTTGATAGCAAACTGGTTTCTAAGTTTGTTAACTCTTTGATGTGGGATGGTAAAAAGAGCACGGCACAAAAAGTTTTTTATGATGCTCTGGATATTATATCCAAAAAGGTTGCTGATGTTGAGCCGTTTGAGGTATTTGAGACAGCGATTAATAATGTGAAACCCATGCTTGAGGTTCGCAGTAAGCGTGTTGGTGGAGCCAGTTATCAGGTTCCGATGCAGGTAAATCCCAAGCGTCGTCAATCTCTGGCTTTTCGCTGGATATTACAATCTGCCAGAGGCAAAAAGGGCAAGCCTATGCGTGAGCGGTTAGCTACGGAGTTGCTGGATGCCTATAACAAGCAAGGTGGCGCAATGACCACACGAGAGAATGTACATAGAATGGCTGAGGCAAATAAGGCGTTTGCACACTTCGCCTGGTAATAGTGGTTATTAATAACTGCCACGGTATGTTTCCGCAAATTTGGGATGTCCGTGGCAGTTTTTTTATTTGTATTTTGTTGCACAAAATCTAATATAAACTGCGCAGTGGAGTAAGGATTTGTTTAATGTCGAGCGATTTGCAAAAATTACGTAACATAGGAATTATGGCTCATATCGATGCCGGTAAAACAACAGTTACCGAGCGCGTGCTTTATTATACGGGCAAGACCTACAAAATGGGAGAGGTTCATGATGGCACAGCTGTTATGGATTTCATGGAGGAAGAGCAGAAAAGAGGCATAACTATCACTTCGGCGGCAACGAAATGTCCCTGGAAAGATTTCGAGATTAACCTTATCGATACTCCCGGACATATTGACTTTACCGCTGAAGTTGAAAGGTCATTACGAGTTCTCGACGGTGCCGTAGCCGTATTCGATGGAAGCGAAGGCGTGCAGGCCCAAAGTGAGACTGTTTGGAGGCAGGGACAAAAATACAATCTGTCCTGTCTTTGTTTTGTGAACAAGATGGACAAAATCGGCGCTGATTTCGAGATGACTATTGAAAGTATTTGTGACAAACTTGTTGCGAACCCGATTGTATTGCAGCTTCCTATCGGAGCAGGGAGTTCTTTTGAGGGTATAATAGACCTGATTGAAATGAAGGCGATTTTCTACAAAGCGGAAAAGATGGGCGCAACTTTTGAGGAAACTGAAATTCCATCCGAGTTTCAGGAAACCGCAGAGAAATATAGGCATCAAATGCTCGAACTCGCAGCAGAGCATGACGAAGAAATGATGGACCTTTATGTTCATGACGAACCAATCGATATTAAAATTATTAACAGGGCCATTAGGAAAGCGACTTTGGCTGGGGAACTTCATCCGGTATTTGTCGGTTCGGCTTTGAAATATATTGGCGTGCAAAGATTGCTTGACGGTATTGTGGAATATTTGCCATCTCCATTGGACAAACCTGATATCATTGGACATAAACCAAATGATAAAGATAAAGAAGTTATAATTAAATGCGACCCGAAGGCGAGTCTGGTTGGGCTTGTGTTTAAAATTACCAGTGATTCACATGGCGATTTAAACTTTGTGAGGATTTATCAAGGTACATTGAAGTCCAATAGTAGAGTTTTGGACGCAAGCCGTGACAAGCGGGAAAATATTACCCGAATATTCGAGATGCATGCCAACGAGAGAAAGATTATAGAATCAGCCAGTGCCGGTGACATTGTTGCGGTTATAGGATTGAAGCAAACGCTTACAGGCGATACGATTTGTGATATTAAAAAACCGGCTTGTCTACCGAGCATTGAGTTTCCCGAAGCGGTTGTCAGCATGTCGATAGAACCGAGAAGTGCCGTGGACAGAGCGAAATTGGGCGAAGCGCTGGATGTATTAAAGCGTGAGGACCCGACCTTTGGACGCGAATATGATTCCGAAACAGGCCAGACCATCATCAGTGGAATGGGTGAACTGCATCTGGAAGTTTTGCAGCACAAACTCCTGAAAGAAAAAGGGCTCAATGTCAGAATTGGCAAGCCAAGAGTAGCCTATAAAGAGGCTATCACCGAAGCTATAGAAATGGAGGGCAAATTTGTACGTCAAACAGGCGGTCATGGCCAGTATGGCCATGTGGTTTTGACCGTTGAGCCGTTACTGACCGAAGATGGCCACTGGAGCAAGGATATTGAATTTATCAGCAAGGTAGGTGGTGATAAAGTGCCCAGAGAGTATATTTCTGGTGTTGAAAAGGGGGTTAGGACAGCCTCGAGCAGTGGTGCTTTGGCGGGCTATCCCCTTGTGGGAATTAAAGTTACGTTAATTGACGGTTCTTATCATTCGGTGGATTCCTCAGATTTGGCTTTTGAGCAGGCAGCGGCGATAGCTGTGGAAAAAGCGATTAAAAATGCGGGCCCAGTGCTACTTGAGCCAATTATGAGACTGCAGGTTGTGGCCCCAGAGGCCAATTTTGGAGCTGTACAGGCTGGTTTGCTTGGTAAAAGGGGCCTGATTACGGATTGCAGGGTCCATGGAAATATGCGGATTATTGACGCAAAAGTGCCATTAGCCGAAATGTTTGGCTATTCCAGTGAAATTAGGAGTGCTACGGCGGGGCGGGGGACCTTTACTATGGAGCCGTTGAGCTATGAAAAGATTCCGGAGCAGATAGCTAAGCAGATTATTATCTAAAAACACACCTGATTTTGAAATTTTTTTGTATTTTTTATGCTTAAAATGGGATTTTTTTAGGCATTTTGTTGACATTACTCAGTTTCGGTGATATATTTATGGGTTTTCAGCTGAAGCGAGCATTGCCAAGGACGGTTTTGCGTTACCAGTTGAGCTGTTACATACCTAGATTGGTTGTTCAGGGATGGTTGATTAGATGTATAGGGATGTTACCAGGGCCGAGTAGGGCCTTGGGAGGATTGTTTAATCAATCCGAAATCCGAATCCTTAAGGAAGGCGATTTATTGGCTGTGATGTTGCGGAGTTATTGACGAGCAAAAAGTAGAAAGTCAATAAAAAGTGCCTTGCCTGCCAAAAATCAAACGAGGTAGATGAAGCGATATAGTGGAACTACAAGCTAAGTAGGAAAGAAATTATGGCTATAGGAAGTGAAAGAATAAGAATTAGAATGGAAGCCTATGACCACAGGATCCTCGATGCTTCTGCAAAGGAAATAGTAGAGCATGCCAGAAGAACTAATACACGGGTCAGTGGACCGATACCGCTACCTACGCGTGTCGAGAGATATACCGTTTTGCGAAGTCCTCACATTGATAAGAAATCGCGCGAGCAGTTTGAATTGAGAACTCACAAGCGATTGATTGATATTCATGAAGCCAATGCCAGAACAGTTGAAGTGTTGAACCGGTTGGTAGTACCTGCCGGTGTTTTTGTAAAGATAAAAGCATAAGTAAAGGTTTCGAGATTAAGATTATGGCGATGTTATTAGGAAAAAAAGTTGGAATGACTCAGGTCTATGACGAAGCTGGCAAAATGCTGCCGGTTACTGTCATACAAGCCGGACCTTGTACAGTTACACAGGTCAAAACGGTTGAGGTCGATGGCTATAGTGCTGTTCAGATGGGCTATGATGACATAAAGCCGTCACGCAGAAAAAAGCCCGCCGTCGGACACGCCGATAAAGCTAACACCGCCCCCAAAAGATTCATCAAAGAAATGCCCCTTCCAAACGATACTGAAACAGAATACAAAATAGGAGATTCCGTTACAGTTTCGGTTTTTGCAGAAAATAAATATGTTGATGTTATTGGCACAGGCAAAGGCAAGGGTTATGCAGGTGTAATGAAGCGGCATGGTTTTCACGGTTTTCCGGCATCACACGGTTGTGAGCGAAAGCATAGAGCCGGGGGTTCGATATCCAGTTTTGCCAGCGACGCCGGTCATGGCGGTAACCTCAAGAAGGGTAAGAAAATGGCGGGGCGTATGGGTGGTGGTCGTATTACAACAAAGAACCACGACTTGGTATCGATAGACGAAGAGAAGGACCTGTTAGTGGTCAAAGGTTCCGTACCTGGTCCTGCGGGCGGTTATGTTATTATTCGCAGCGCTCAGAAGAGCTAAGCAAGGAGATAAGGAAACTTTAAAGTGATTAATTTAGCTGTTTACAACAAAGATGGACAGGAAGTTGACAGCTTAAAGGTCGACGAAGCAGTCTTTGGTAGTTCGGTTAGACATGAATTACTTAAGCAGGCAATTGTTATGTACCACGCCAACAAGCGCGTTGGGACAGCTGCGACCAAGAGTAGAGGTATGGTATCCGGCTCGACCAGGAAAGTATTTAGGCAAAAGGGAACAGGTAATGCTCGTGTAGGTAATATAAGAACCGGCAAGCGTGTTGGCGGTGGTGTTACCTTCGCAAAAGTCGCCAGAGATTTTAGTAAACGCATGCCCAAGAAACAGAGAAAATTGGCCATGAGTTCGGCGATATTAGCAAAACTGTTGAGCGATAATGTTGTTGTGGTTGATGACTTGAATTTCGAAAAGCCCAAGACGAAAGATTTCGCGAGTGTTTTGGGTAATTTGAAGATTACTCCGAAGACCAGCTGTCTCGTAACAGTTAATGAGATAGATAACAATTTGTATAAATCGGCGAGAAATATTTCGAAGATAGCAGTTATGCCCGTAGAGCAGTTAAATGCTGGTGACATTTGTAACCGCAGCAAATTACTGTTCACTAAAGATGCGTTCTTGTCGCTTCTAAATAAAGATAAAACGAGTGAGAACTAACGAGCTATGTTAAACGATTATAATATAATAATTAAACCTTTAATTACGGAACAAGGCATGCACTTTGCGAATACACGAAGTGCGTATTCCTTTGAGGTGGATAAAAGAGCTAATAAAACACAGATAAAAAATGCTGTGGAGAAAATATATAGTGTTAAGGTTCTCAAAGTAAGGACGGCTAACCAAAGAGGTAAGTACCGTCGCAGAGGATTGACGCACGGTATGACTCCGAGTTGGAAGAAAGCTGTTGTATACTTACAGCCGGACCATCATATAGATTTGTTCTAAGAGATATTTGCAGGATATAAGATTATGGGCGTTAGAATTTATAAACCAACGAGTCCAGGACGTCGACACGGTTCGGTAAATGATTATGTTGACCTGACGACGGACAAGCCCGAGAAGTCGCTTTGCAAGCGGATCAAGAAAACTGGCGGCAGGAATCATCATGGCGTCACTACCAGTCGTTTTAGAGGTGGTGGTGCGAGAAAAATTTATCGCATGATAGATTTTAAGCGGACCAAAGACGGAGTCCCTGCAAAGGTAGCTACGATTGAGTATGACCCTAATAGGGACTGTTTTATATCGTTACTTCATTATGCTGATGGTGAGAAGAGATATATTTTGGCTCCGTTGGGTATAAAGGTTGGTGATAAGGTGGAAAGTGGCCAACTGTGCGAGCCGAAGATTGGCAATGCGATGCCGCTCATCTCGATTCCCGCGGGACTTGAAATTCATAATATAGAAATGACAGCTGGGCAGGGCGGCAAAATGGTCAGGACCGCTGGCGCCGTTGCGAAAATTGCAGCCAAGGAAGGCAATTGGGTTACCATTATATTGCCAAGTGGTGAAATGCGGATGATTCGCAAAGAATGCCGCGCTACAATTGGCCGTTTGAGTAATCCTGAACATCAGAATATTAAGATAGGAAAAGCCGGTCGAAAACGTCATATGGGTCGCAGGCCGCACGTTAGAGGTAAGGCAATGAATCCTGTTGCTCACCCGATGGGTGGTGGAGAAGGCAGAGCCAATGGTGGTAGGGACCCATGTTCGCCAACAGGTGTGCTTGCCAAGGGTGGCAAAACAAGGAATCCAAGGAATCCAAGTAACAAGAGAATTATAAGAAGACGCAAAAATAAAAGACAGGGCCAGTTAGTTCTGTAATTGATAAGGAGTCCTCAGGTAGAACTTAAAAGTTGAGGAAATTTAATGGGAAGATCGCTTAAAAAAGGGCCGTTTGTTGATGAGAAACTATTTGCCAAAGTCAGTAAACAAATTGACTCCGGTGCTCGTGACCCAATAAAGACCTGGGCAAGAAGGTGTACAATAGTTCCTGAGTTTGTTGGTTTCACCTTTATGGTTCACAACGGCAAACTGTTTCATAAGGTTTTTGTTACCGATGATATGGTTGGCCATAAGCTTGGTGAGTTCTCACTGACGCGGACATTTAGAGGCCATTCGAGTAAGAAAATAAAATAATAAATCGCCAACCGAGATGTAAAGCGGGATATAGAATATGTTAAGTGCTGATAAATTTAAAAAACTTTGCCAACAACGAAAAGTCAGTGTGGACCAGTTAGCTGGTCAGCTTGTTAGAGGCGGATTAGATGCCAAAGAGGCAGTCGCGGCTGTTAAGAACTGGCAGAAGGGTCTTTTCAAGCCTGCTCCTCGTAGAGAGGACATTCGTCACCTCGCAGCGGCATTGTCTGCTGACGTGAATGATTTACTTGTTTGGCGTTCTTCTTATAGATATGCCCCGATGTCGGCACGCAAGGCTAGATTAGTTACGCAATTAATAGCCGGACGAAATGTGCAAGATGCGATAGATATCTTGAAGTTCACGCGAAAACGTGCGGCGAGTATGGTTGATAAAGTTTTAAAAAGTGCTGTGGCAGATGCTGATGAGCAGCAGGCTGATGTTGATAATCTATATGTCAGCGAAGCCCGTATTGATGATGCGGGTATTCGAATTGGCACAAAAAGATGGATACCAAAAGACAGAGGCAGAGCGCATCCAATTCGCAAGAAAGCCTGCCATATACATGTAACGGTCTCACAAGTTTAATAAGAGATAAAAATTATGGGTCAGAAGACTTCGCCAATAGGTTTTAGGACGGGCATAACGCTGGGCTGGAAGAGCACTTGGTATGCTACCAAGGCTGACTATGGTACTTTTCTTATTGAGGACCAGAAAATCCGGCGGTATGTTGACGAAAAGTTTAATCGTCGGATGCCTAAAGGAGCAGTGGCAAAAACAGAAATAATCAGAACGCGCAACGAGATAAAAGTAACGTTGCACAGTGCTCGTCCCGGTATAGTTATTGGGCCGAGAGGTGGTGAAGTAGATAAACTCAAAGAAGAACTTGAGGAACTCATTGGTAAAAAAGTGGGCGTTAATGTCATTGAAATAAAAGCGCCGGATTTGGACGCTTCTTTGGTGGCAGAGGCAATTGCTGAGCAGTTAAGCAAACGTGCATCATTTAGAAGGACCATGAAACAGTTTTGTGAAGCAGCCATAAACGCCGGTGCCAAGGGAGTGAAAGTTATTTGTAGCGGACGTTTGGGAGGCGCGGAGATGTCTCGCAAAGAAACGCAGAAACTCGGAAGCATTCCGCTGCAGACGTTAGATGCAAATGTAGATTATGCTATAGCAACATCCAGAACAACGTATGGAGCTATTGGCGTTAAGGTTTGGATTTATAAAGGTAAATTCGGTGAGGAAATTGTAGTAAGGCAAGTTCGCCGGCGTAGGCCGCAAAAGCGATTTGATTCCGGACCAGGTTTTAGCGGTAAGCCTAAAGTTTCGCCAGCGCCAGCACCGTCGCCAGCACCAGCACCAGAAGCTAAAGTTGCTGATGAAACTAATGTGGTGCTGCCTCCGAAACAGGGTGACGCAACGGAATCGGCTGGTAAAGAAGAAAGTTAGAAACGCTCATTTGAGTATAGATTTTATAAGGGTTTGAAAAATGGCAATGATGCCTAAAAGAGTTAAGCACCGTAAGAGCCAGCGAGGCAAAATGAAGGGCAATGCCTCCAGAAGCAATTATGTGGCATTTGGCGAATATGGTTTGCAGGTTTTGGAACAGAGCTGGATAAGTGCCAGGCATATTGAGGCAGGTCGAGTTGCGGCAACTCACTTTCTGCATCGTGAAGGCAAGGTCTATATCAGAATATTCCCGCATAAGCCGGTAAGCTCGAAGCCATTGGAAACTCGGATGGGCAAAGGTAAAGGCGAGCCTGATTTTTGGGTTGCCAGAGTTAGACCGGGACAGGTTTGCTTCGAGATAGGCGGCGTTGAGGAAGATGTAGCAAAGCAGGCACTGG
>JAGLSU010000031.1 GCA_023135935.1 Planctomycetota bacterium | reverse complement strand
CGCACCATTTCACCATTGCCTGTGTCCCGACGAATCGAGACCATTGGCTGTGTATTTTCTGTGGCACTTTCCCTGAGGTTGCCCTCGGTGGCCGTTAGCCACCACCGTTGCCCATTCCTGCTCGGACTTTCCTCCAGTTCATAGAACCGGCGACCGTCCGACCCACTCTTTAATTGTCTACGCACCATTATAACAAAAGTTTGGATTATTTTCCATGCGCGATTTCGATATGATTTTTGAAGTGCTTATCGTCTTTTTTTGAGAAGTCGCCGCGATAGTGAACTCCTCTGCTTTCATGGCGTTTTTCGGCTGACTGAGCCATTAATAGCGCGACAGTGAGCATGTTTTGACATTCCCAGCCCTGAGGCGATTCGAAGGTTTTGTCCATTACGTAACGCTGCCAGAACCGGATAATTTCCTGAGCTTCGATAAGCGGCTGGGCCTTTCGTGTGATGCCTACATTTCTCCACATAAGAGCACGAAGCGAGTTTCTTACATCCGAAGCATCGAGTCGGGTGCGGTTTGAATGTGCTATTTGGTATTTTATTTTGCTATGCTGGATATGAGCGGCAGCGCCCTTTGTGTCTTGGATAGCGCACTGTCCCGCGGTTTTACCGAAGACCAAACCTTCGAGAAGCGAGTTGCTTCCGAGACGATTTGCACCATGCAGTCCGGTCGAAGCGACTTCGCCACAGGCATAAAGGTTTTCAACGCTTGTTTTCGCCGAGGTATCTGTCTTTACGCCGCCAATCATGTAGTGTGCACTGGGCCTGACTGGTATCAAATCTTTAGCGATATCAATATCGAAGCTTTCGCATAGTTCGCTAATTAGAGGAAATCTTTTTGAAAAGAGTTCTTTTTTGAAATGGCGGACATCCAAATGGACGTGCGTTGATTCGGTCTTTAGCATTTGCGCCAGTATCGCACGGCTGACGATATCGCGAGGTGCCAATTCTGCGGCTTTGTGATAATCTTTCATGAAGGCAACGCCCTGATTATCCAGCAAAATGGCGCCTTCTCCTCGCAGCGCTTCGGTTATAAGAGCTCGTGAGGCACCTGCGATGTAAAGTGTCGTCGGGTGAAACTGTATGAATTCCAAATCCCGCAAAACTGCTCCGGCGCGGTATGCCATAGCGAGACCATCACCGGTTGCGACTGCTGGATTGGTGGTTTCACGATAAAGTCGCCCGGCTCCACCGGTTGCTAAAATTGTGTTTATGGCCCAGATTATTTGCGGGCCATGATTGTCACAACCTATTACTCCCATGCACTTGTTGTTGTCGTTGGTGAGTAGGTCGGTTGTATAAAAGTTTTCTATTATTTTTATATTTGGATTTTCTCTTACTTTTCTAATAAGTGCTTCGGCGATTATTCTTCCGGTTTCATCGCCATGAGCGTGAGCGACGCGAGGGTGACTGTGACCACCTTCAAGCGTGATAGCGATTTTACCGTCGACCATATCGAATTCGGTTCCCCAGTTCAGCAGTTGCTCAATTAGTTCCGGTCCCTGGCGAATTACCAAATCAACTACACTTTCATCGCTTAGCCCGCAGCCGGTTTTGAGAGTGTCGGATATGTGCGATTCAAACGAATCTGTATTGTTAAGTACCGAGGCGATACCGCCTTGAGCGTTCCAGGTATTGCTATTTTGCAGAGAATCTTTACAGACGACAATAATGTTTTGGTGCTCAGCGGCTTCGATGGCAGCGCGAAGACCGGCGATACCAGCGCCGATTATCAGACAATCGGTAAAAAGCTGATGTGTCGATGTGGTATCAACGTTTGTCAGATATCGTCTGAATTCCTGCTGACTGGTCATATTCTGTTTCCTGTTTTGAACCCGTTTTTTGTGGTTAGGTTTAAGCGGGCATGATACCTCAATATTTGGTCTTTGGAAACCAGCTTTTTGTGAATTTGCCTGAAACGGACGGGAAATGTGCTTATGGGAACTATAAGTTTATTTACATTTGCGCCAATTTTTCCCAATCACAGTCAGCTAAGGCTTGTGCGGTGAGCTCCCCGGGATTTTGTGCTTCGATATTAATTGATTCATCGAAGGGTACTATCGAGAGAACATTCACTCCCGAGCATTGGGTTATTACCTGTTCGGCGCTGTTTTCGGCGACAGTTGCTTCGATGGCATTGTAGCTGTTGATGACTATTCCGGCAATTTTAAGTTTGGCTGCGCTGATGCAGTCGATTGTCATTAGCGTATGGTTTATAGTTCCGAGATTTGGACGGGTAACTATAACTGTGGGCAGGGCGAATTCGGCTGCGAGGTCCAGCAGGTCAAACTCTGCGGTCAGGGGCACGCGTACTCCGCCGATGCCCTCGACGATAACGATGTCGCAGTTTTGGCATATATCTTTGTAGGCATCCGCGATTTTATTGAAATCTATCGGTATATTATCCTGGGCAGCGCTTACGATAGGGGCAGCTGGTGTGAGGTAGCCGACCGGAGTTATCGTTGAAAAGTCCAAATCGCTGTTTGCACAGTTGGCGAGGAACTCGGTGTCGCTGCTGATGAGTCCTTCCCAATTACGGTGACATCCGGTAGCTATCGGTTTGAATACACCAACTTTCAGCCCCTTGTCGGTAAGAATTCTGGCAATGGTACCGGCGATTAACGTTTTTCCCACACCGGTGTCGGTACCGGTTATGAACAGACCTTGTTTTTTGGGTAAGTTAAGATTAAGGGTCATCAGGTTCTTCCAATTATCGTTGGTAAATCATTTTCGATTGTCTCGAGTATAATTTCGAGCAGCTTTTCGAGTAAATCTAAATCGATAGCTACCGGCGGCATCGTTATAATGCAATCGCCGAGCGGTCTTAGCATAACTGATTCCGAACGCATTGACGAGCAGACTTTTGTGCCGATAGCCTGTTGTGGTGCGAAAGATTCTTTAGTGGTCTTGTCTTTTACGATTTCGATTGCACCCATCAAACCGCAATTACGCACGTTGCCTACAAAAGGCAAAGCGGAAATTTTCGCGAAATATTTCTCTATAAGTTCGATTTTTGCGGGCAGCGACTCTATTATTTTATTTTGCTCGAAAAGTTCCAGCGAAACCAATGCCGCCGCACAAGCCAATGCGTTGCCCGTGTAGGTGTGACCATGATAAAAAGCTTTGTGTTCGGTGGTTTCGCCGAGGAAGGCATCGAAGATTTTCCCAGTGGTCAGCGTTGCCGCTAATGGCAGGTATCCTGCCGTAATTCCCTTCGCAAGGCACATGATATCCGCTGTGACATTTTCATGTTCACAGGCGAACATCTTGCCTGTTTTGCCGAAACCGGTTGCGACTTCATCGGCAATTAAAAGTGTGCCGTATTTTTCGGTTAGCTGGCGAACATCAGAAAGAAAACCTTTCGGATGGACGATTATGCCAGCCGCACCCTGAACGAGCGGTTCAATTATAACAGCGGCTATTTGGTCCGAGTCAGTTTTTAGAATTTCATCTATTTTATCTAAACTGAATTGGGCGCAATCCTTTTCGTTGCCGTCGAAACGGTATGGATGCGGTACGGGAACGAAAAATGTTTCGAATAATAATGGGCGAAAGATTGAATGAAATGTTTTCATTCCACCCACGCTTACCGAGCCGATAGTGTCGCCGTGGTACGAACTTTGCAAAGCAATAAATTTTGTTCGTTGCTTTTGCCCTGTGTTCCGGAAGTATTGGTACGCGATTTTCAAAGCGATTTCGACGGCAGTTGCACCGCTATCGGAATAGAAAACTTTTGTCAGTTCCGGCGGGGTTATCTGAACGAGCTTTTCGGAAAGTTCGATGGATTTTGTTTGGCCAAGCCCTAAAAGGGTGCTGTGTGAGACCTTGTCGATTTGAGCTTTTATCGCGTCGTCGATTTCCTTGACTTTGTGGCCGTGGACGTTGCACCACAACGAACTTACTCCGTCGATGTAGCTCTTGCCGTCGGTATCAATCAGGTAAAATCCCTCAGCGGAATCGATTATCACCGGTTCGGATTTGAGCCAGTCAGCCATCTGGGTAAAAGGGTGCCAGAGGTGCTTTTTGTCCAACTCGATTAGTTTTTTTGTTCGTTCGTTCATAGAAAGTTGTATTATCATTATTGTGTGGGCATAGTCAACCTTTATGAGTTGGCAAGCCAGGCGTAGATGCAAAAATTGATTTGCAAAACTGCAATTAAAAGGTGATTATTACAGCTATGAACGACAGGGAAGTCATAGATAAACTCGCTAATGCCCGCAGGCGGATGATTGAGGATAACCTCAAAAGGCGGGGAATAAGCGATACCGCCGTTCTAAAGGCGATGGAGGTGATTCGGCGCGAACAATTTGTGCCTGAGGCGTATCGCTCACAGACCTATGCCGATTGTCCGTTGCCGATAGGTAAGGACCAGACCATTTCTCAGCCATATATCGTTGCTTTGATGACCGAAGAACTGCGTGTTAATTCTGACTGCGAGGTATTGGAAATCGGAACCGGCAGCGGATATCAGACGGCCATCCTGAGTACCTTGGCTAAAAAGGTTTATACCATCGAGACAATCGAGCAGTTAGCTGAATCCGCAAAAAGTATTTTAACTAAATTGGGTGTCAGCAACGTTGAATTTTATATCGGAGATGGCAGTAGAGGTTGGCCGGAAGAAAAATCTTTCGACAGGATTATAGTAACCGCTGCGGTACCGCACCTGCCGAAGCCGCTTTGCGAACAACTTGCCGAAGGCGGATTGATGGTTGCACCGGTTGGTCCAGCGGGGGTGCAGGAGTTGATGGTCTGCAAAAAAGAAAATGGAAATATAACTACGCAAATGGTATGCGGAGTTAGATTCGTCAAGTTGATAGGCGAATTTGGTTTTGCGGAGTAATTTGCAGTCGTGACAAAAGCAATTGATAAACAACAAAACAAACCTGAAGTATCGATGCCGGTTCAGTACTTAAAAGGTGTGGGGCCGGCTAAAGCTAAAATCTTTGCGCAACTTGGCGTTGAGACTGTGGAGGATTTACTGGAATATTTTCCGCGTGACTGGGTCTTTGCGCTCGAACCGATAAAGATAAGTCGATTGCGTGCCGATAGCGATGTCACTATTGTAGGCCTGGTCGAATCGATGGACTATGTGAGCTATCGCAAACCGTCGATGTTTGAAGTTCAGATTTCGGACGATACCGGGACCTGTAGAATCGTGTGGTTTCACGGCGGGTATCTCCGCAAGCAGATAAAACCGGGTGATACGATAATAGCTTCCGGCAAGGCCAGTTTATACAAGCACCAACTGCAGATGACCAATCCGAAATTCATGGTAGTTGGTGAGAAAAGTTCGAATCCGAACGAATATTTTAGCGGTGGTGTTTATCCGGCATCGGCAAAACTTTCCAGCAGACAAATCAAACAAATAATCAAACCTGTGCTTGATGATTTAGGCGAGCTTGTAGATGAGTTTTACGACAGGAAATTTCTCAAGCAAGCCGAGCTGATTGGCAGGAAAGATGCTTTCGGTTGGATACACCAGCCGCCGGACGAAAAAAAGTTAGCTAAAGCAAAACGCAGATTGAAATATGACGAATTATTTTTGATGCAGCTGGGACTTGCGCTTAGAAGGTATAAGGTCAAACATTTTTCATCTGCGGTTCGGATGGCTTTTAATAATAAAATCGACAGCAGAATCAGAAAGCGGTTCCCGTTTTTGCTGACCGAAGACCAGGACGGGGCAATCGAAGATATTGTTGTGGATATGGGTAAGCCGGAACCGATGAATCGTCTTTTGCAGGGTGATGTTGGTTCAGGTAAGACAGCTGTGGCGCTTTACGCAGCGCTATTGGCCGTTGCCAACAAATGCCAGGTGGCGATTATGGCACCGACGGAAATTTTGGCGAGTCAGCATTTTATAAACATAGAAAGATATCTGAAAGGCAGCAAAGTAAGCAGGGTTTTGATAACCGGCGGACTAACAGGCAAAAAGAGAAAAGAACTTTTAAAACAAATTGAAAGCGGTCAAATAGATATCATCGTTGGCACAGTAGCGCTTTTACAGAAGGACATAAAATTCAGAAAACTCGGTTTGGCAGTGATTGATGAGCAGCATAAATTCGGAGTTCATCAGCGAGCCAAGCTTCGCAAACAGGTGACACCTCATTGTCTCGTTATGACAGCTACGCCCATCCCGAGGACGCTGGCGATGACGGCGTTCGGCGATTTGGACGTTTCTATAATCAAACATTGCCCGCCGGGACGAGGAGCTGTCATTACCCGCCTGGTCGAGCCGAGCGACCGGCAAAAAGCGTATGAGTTTATCCGGCAGCGGCTGAAAGCCAAGAAACAGGCATATTTTGTTTATCCGCGGATTACGAACATTGAGGAAAAAAGCGACGTTAAAGCTGCGACCGACGAATGGAAGATTTTGAGCAAAAAAGTTTTTCCGGAGTTTGCGGTAGGGCTTTTGCATGGTCAGATGCCATCGGCGAAAAAACAGCAAATTATGACAGAGTTCCGGAAGGGTAAAATCAATGTGCTGGTTTCTACCGTTGTTATCGAGGTGGGAGTGGATGTTCCGAACGCAACGATAATGGTTGTTGAGGAAGCGGACAGATTCGGTTTGGCACAGCTTCATCAATTGCGTGGTCGTATCGGAAGAGCCGAAGCCAAATCGTATTGTTTTTTGTTTGCCCAGACCGATAACGAAGTAGCCAAAGACCGCCTCGAAATTATGACCAGAAGTAACGACGGCTTTGAGATATCTGAACATGACTTACGGATTCGTGGTCCGGGCGAACTGTTCAGCGCGCGACAGCATGGTCTGCCGGATTTGAAGATAGCGAATATCATCGAGGACTACAAGCTGCTGGCTATGGCGAGGAGAAATGCATTTGATATGGTTTCGCATGACCCGATGTTGAAGCAAACCGAACATAAAAATATTCGTCGGGCCTTATTGGCCAAATTCGGCGACTCAATCGGGCTGGTAGATGTGGCATAATTGACAGTTGACATTTGATAATTGACAGTTGATAATTAATTCATCTTATGCAGATACACTACAAAAACAAGCGTTTAGAGACGGTATTAATTGTCGCTAAAGCTATAACGTCGGCAGTAGTGGTGGCGTCGTTCGTTATATTGTTCGGTTTTGACAAGCCGCTGGTGCCGAGACATATTTTGTATACCATCCAGCTTGTGACGTTATGCATTTTTATTGCTGGCAAACTAATCCGGTTTTTAAACGCCGAGTCAAAAAAAGAATATCTATTTGCCAACTGGTTTGAGATACCGCTTTTTATTGGTCTCATTATAGCTGTATATGGGGCGGGTCGATGGTTCTATAGATTTGAACCGGCAGTGGTGAGACATTTCGCTGTTGGTATTTATCTTATCGTTGAAGTGGTCATTAAGATTTGTATAGCCAGCGTGAACTTGGCTGCGTCCGGCAAAAATCCCACAAGGACATTAATTATAAGCTTCCTGGTTTTGATAGTTTCCGGAGCGGGGCTGTTAATGCTGCCGAGGTCTTCGGTTGAGGAAAATACCAGTTTCATTGACGCTATTTTCACGGCGACCAGCGCGACCTGTGTTACCGGCCTTATCGTCAGGGATACAGGTGAAGACTTCAGTTTCATGGGTCAGATTATTATTTTGACGCTGATACAGCTTGGCGGATTGGGGATAGTGGTCTTTGGTGCGGTGTTTGCATTGTTGTTGGGGCAGGCATTGAGTTTGCGCGAATCGGTAGCTATGCAGGATTTGTTAAATGCGCGAACACTCGGACGAATAGGAAACATGATAGCATTCATCTTCGGAGGGACATTACTTATTGAAGCGATTGGCGCTGTAAGTATGTTTAGCATGTGGGACGATGTTCCGGGCAGAGTCGGCAGTATACACCAGCAATGGTTCTATAGCATCTTTCATTCTATAAGCGCTTTTTGTAATGCGGGCTTTAGTTTATTCAGTGACAGTTTCGTCAGCTATGACAGAAGCTGGGGTGTGTATGTAATAATTTGCCCGCTGATAATTTTGGGCGGACTCGGTTTTGGAGTGCTTTTCGATTTGGTGAATATAACACTTGATAGAACGAAACGGTTTTTCAAAAAACTTTTCAGTAAGCATCATCGCTTCTCGATGAAGGCGCCAAGGCGAATGCAATTGCAAAGCAAAATTGTTATTAGCGTAAGCGTTGGCCTTATAATTTTGGGTATGTTAGGCATTCTTTTATTTGAGCGATTTGCGAAAGTCGGAGGTTCTGTTGAAAATACCAGTGTTCTTGGTGCATTTTTTCAGTCGGTTACAGCCAGAACAGCAGGTTTTAATACGATTGATGTTAAACAACTTTCCGGTTCAAGCAGAATTGTTTTGATGCTGCTTATGTTCATCGGCGGTTCGCCCGGTTCGACTGCGGGTGGTATTAAGACAGTCACACTTGCGGTAGTGGTAATGACAGCTGTGGCAGCACTTAGGAAACGTCGGGAAGTTGAGATGTTTAAGCGTTCGATACGGGTGGTTGTCGTTGGAAGAGCCATTACTGTCGTGCTGCTGTTTGTTGTGGTTTTATTTACAGCTACACTGCTTTTGAGTATCACGGAGTGTGCTAACGGTTTCAAGATGTCAGATATTATGTTCGAGGCGAGTTCTGCTTTGGGTACGGTGGGTTTGACAACAGGTATAACCAGTTCTTTGACAACGGCGGGCAAATGGATTATTATCGCATCAATGCTTATAGGCAGATTGGGCCCGCTGACACTATTGGCGGCGCTGACATTTAATCTTAAACCGGCTCGGTATAATTATCCGGGTGAGGCGATAATTGTCGGCTAATTAGGAGCTAAAAATATGAAACGCTTTGCTGTAATAGGATTGGGAAGGTTTGGCAAGAAACTCGCTATTGCTTTGGCGATGAGCGGTGCGGAAGTTATAGCCGTTGACAAAGACAGAAACGAGATAGAGCAAATTCGCGACCAGGTGAGCCACGCGGTACGGCTTGACAGCACCGACGAAGAAGCTTTGAAAGCTCAAGGTATTGATAAAGTTGATATTGCTATTGTTGGTATAGGGCAGGGGCATTCGGGTGCTGGTTTCGAATCGGCGATTCTTACGGTCGTGAACTTAAAACAGATGGGGGTCCCGCAAGTCTATGCCAGGTCGGAAGACCCTATTGCAGGCGAAGTCTTTTCCAAAATTGGGGCATCGGAAGTTATTTATCCGGAAATAGAATCGGCGCAGAGATGGGCATATAAACTTATTGCCCCGCAAATTGGCGAGAAGATTGATTTTGCGCCTGGTTATAGTTTGGCGAGAGTAAAAGCGCCGGCTAGTTTTGATAACAAAACAGTCATGGATTTACAGGTGCGACAGAAGTACAGCGTTAATCTGGTAGCTATTAAAAGAGGCGAACACGGCAAAGGCAAAAAAAGCGAGAAGGGCGATATCATAAACGTTCCTATGCCAAATACCGTTATCTATAAGGATGACATTTTGATGGTAGCCGGTTCCGATGCTGATTTGGCTAAGCTGCCGCAGGATTGATTTATTATATTTTCCGATATTTTCTGAGCATATCGAGCAGGTTTTGCATGTCCTTAGCCATCGGAACTTCGAATTTCACCATCTTTTCCGTTGTGGGATGCTTGAATTCGAGTGTATGCGCGTGAAGGGCGGGCCGGTTTATAACAGGCTCCTCGACAGTAGATTCAGCGTCTTTTAATTGCCATGGATAAACTAATTTCCCGTCATACATATCATCTGCGACAATCGGGTGTTTTATGTAAGACAGGTGTACTCGTATCTGATGTGTTCGGCCGGTCTTGGGGGTTATTTGCAATAAAGAAAAACCGCGGAATCTTTCGAGGACTTCATAAAACGTGATGGATTCTTTTCCGGTTTCCGTCCGAACGGCATATTTTTCTCTTCTCTTCGGATGTATACCCAAGGGGGCATTTATACAGTCCGCGGTTAGTTCAGGTGTTCCGTGAACGATTGCCAGATAGCTTTTTTTAGTCTGACGGTGTTCGAATTGTTTTGCGATTTTCCATTGAGCGATGTCGTTTTTAGTCACCACCATGACTCCGGTAGTGTTTTTGTCAAGACGATGAACTATGCCAGGTCTAAACTCACCGAGACCGCTGGATAGTTCGTCCGAGTAAAAGGCAAGTGCGTTTACCAAAGTTCCGTGAGTGTTGCCGCGGGCGGGGTGGACTATCATATTCGGCTGCTTGTTGATAATGATAATGTCGTTGTCTTCGTAAACTATATCCAGTGGTATATCTTCGGGCAGGATTTCCTTACTTGGAAGCTCCGGCAATGTCATCTCGATTTGGTCGCCGGTGTTTAGTTTGAAACTTGGCTTTACGACTTTACCGTTGACCTTGACAGTTCCGGCTTTGATTATCTCCTGCAGCATGACCCTACTGAAATTACTGAAACGGTTGTGCAGGTATTTATCGATTCGACGCTCTTTGAGTGCAGTTCCCACCTGGAGCATCAACGGCTGGTCGTCTTTATTTACTTCTTGCATTTCTATATTTCGCAGTATCTTTGCCGCATCACATTATTGGCTGGGTATATTGACATCGGGGATGTTGAGTTTAATCTGTGGCTGTAACGGCTGGACAGATGTTTTCTTGGGTGCCGGTTTGAAGTAAACCGGTTTTTGTGAGTCAACCATCGTATCGATGCGCAACTGTGCCTTAACGACAGAAACGGTGCCTTCAAAGTCGGGATTTTTGACAATCTCGTTATATATTTGCGTTGCTTTTTCGAAGTTTCCGAGGTCTTCTTCGCATAGACCCAATCCGAATGTGGCAGCGGAGGTCAATCCTGGATTGCCGCCAGCTTTTTTGATTGCCTTGTTATAGTCGGCTTTGGCTATACCCATTTGAGTTTCTAAATCGCGCTTGTTTACGCCGCCGAGACGGTAATGCAATTCGGCACGCAGGGTATCGGCTCGTTTGGTTAAAGCTACAGCCGCCATCTGACCGTTTTTTGTGTTTTGTGCGAAATCTTTTAGTTTGTCTGCCGGTTGCATCAGCATATATGAAAGGTCTATACCCTGAACGTGGGCTTCCAGAATCTTCCCTCTGGTTTGGGATAGCTGGCTAAGCAGCAGAGTAAGTTCCGCTTGTTTTTGCACCGCTAATACATTTTTCTCGTATCTTTTCCAGAAGAATGTGCCTATAACCAGGATAGCTACAACAGATACATAAATAATTACTTTGAGGTTCTTCTGTGCCCATTGTGGGAAGTTTTCTATCCACTCAGCCAATTCGTTTGTTTTTAGTTCGTGGCGATGTTCGGACTTCATTTAGTTCTCCATTTCATGCTCTAAATTTAATAAGCGTCCCCACTAACCGACTGAGGACTCGAGGCGATATTGTAGCAAAATTTGTTTTGTCTTGCAATGGCTCTTTGGGACGGCTAAAATTTTAACTAATAATCAGTTAAGAGGTTTTAGCCGACCGCTATTTTGCGAAAATCGGCATTAGAGCGTATTTTTTAAGCTGACCTTGGTCATGGAAAGGTTTTTGAATGCCCGCTATTTTGAAAAGACACAAAACAAGCTTTTTCCTGCTTTGCCTGCTGGTTTTAGCCGGTTCAATTTGTCATGCCAACCAGGAGACTGCGAAGACCGTTTTAGATTCGAGCAAGTACATCACCATCGATGAAATCAAACCGGGCATGGAGGCTTATTGCCTGACGATATACGAGGGAACCAAAATCGAAAAATTTGGCTTGAGGGTCATCAGTGTGGTTCGCAATATAAGACCCGGCCGAAATGCTATTTTTGTTCAGGGAACCGATGAGCGATTTATACATACCGGCCCGGTAGCAGGTTGCAGCGGTTCGCCGGTTTACATCGAAGGTAGAATGGCTGGCGCCTTGGCTTTTGGATGGCTTTTCAGTAAAGACCCGCTTTATGGTGTCACGCCGATAGAAGAAATGCTCAACGTAAGTGATATTGATAGCTCTGGAAACAAAGCCGAACCAATGGGCTTCGCCTTTGATTATTCATCGCCAATTAATTTCACTGATATTTACGAACAGATTAGTTCCGGTCGAAGTCTGTCAACTGACTCTATTGGACTAAAAGCCAAAACGCGAAACAGCACTTTTGGACTTCCCGCTGCCTTACCTTTACCATTGGTTGCATCGGGATTGCCCGCTGAAGTCTGCGAGCAGTTGAGCCCAATGGTCGAACCGTTAGGGCTTATGCTTGTTTCAGGCGCTTCCGGTATTGGCGGTGGAAATGCCAGCGCAAATAACGAAAAGAAAGAAAACCTGAAATTAACTCCAGGCAGCTGCCTTGCAATACCGTTGGTTTCCGGTGATATTTCCCTGGAAGCTATCGGTACGGTAACTGAAGTGGACGGTGACAAGGTTTATGGCTTCGGGCATAGTTTTCTCGGTCATGGGCCGGTAAATTTTCCGATGGCGACAGGCAAAGTTCATACCATCGTATCGAGCGTGATGCATTCTTTCAAATTCGGTACCGGTGTGGAAATAGTTGGCGCGTTGACCGCGGATGAATCAACAGCGGTTTTGGGGCGAATCGGTGCGAAAGCCAAAACCATACCACTGACGATAAATATAGACCGCTACAATGACACCAAAAAGCGATACGATTGCCAACTTGCCAGCAATCGGTTTTATTCGCCGCGCATGCTCTATATATCGGTAGTCAGTGCTGCCCTTACTCGTGGCAGCCTTCCGCTGGACCATATGATTGAATATAAAATGACGCTCGGTTTAAAAAATGCTCAGCCGATTATTTTTGAAAATGTCTCAACCGGTGTCGGTTTCAAAGAAGTGATAATGGAATCGGTTGGCTCTGTCGCGCTGCTTATGAATAATCCGTACGAGAAAGTCGAAATAGAATCGATTGATGTTAATATCCGGATAGTACCCAAAAATATTATTTCACATATATGGTCGGTAGATTTGTCCGACTCCAAAGTCAAAGCTGGCGAGCAAATTAATGTTTCCGTGGTTGTTGAATCGGTTTTGGAGGGCAAGAAAAAGTACCAGTTCGATTTGAAAATTCCCGACCAATTATCGCCGGGAAAATATAATCTGGTTGTTATGGGCGGACGGGGATATAGAACATTTCTCGCAGAAGCAGCGCCCTACAAATTTACCCCGGAGAACCTCAAGACTCTTATCGAGGTAATAAACAACATCCTGGCCATTAGAAGAGATGATTTGTATTGCCTTTTGCTTTTACCTGCTGGCGGCATCTCGGTCGAGACAGCGGAACTGCCTGACCTGCCGGCTACAAAAGCATTAATCCTGAGTGATGCCAAAAGAACGCTTAAGACTCAGCCGTATCGGCATTGGCTTGAGAAAAAATCGGAAACGGGAACGATTGTTATCGACAAAAAGACCATGCGCATAATAGTTGAACAATAACAGGAGCTGAAAATGAGAACCGAAAAAAAGAAAACTGTAGTTACGAACTTAAAACTTTTGAAGGCACAATGGTTTTGCATTTTTAGCCTTTTGCTTGCTTCGCTTTGTTTTGCGGTTACCAGCGAGGTCACACATCACACCAGCGGTGAGGATTTATTGAAAGGCCAATCTGAAGATGTCGTGGTTGGTTCACAGGGAACTATCCAACTTGGCAGGGCGGCGGAGGTTTTAATCGAAAAGTTTTCTTCTGCCGAAAATGCAGAAAGCGATTTACAGCCCTGGTCCGTAAACACTATTGTTTCAAGCGGCGGTACGGTCTATATCGGCACAAGTCCCAACGGTGCTATTTTCAAGTATCGCCTTGGTAAATTGACGAAGATTTACCCTGAACAATCGCAGAAACCGCCAGTCGCCCAGAAAGTCGAGCAGCCGAGCGATGTCAATGCGCCCGGCGATGCGAATGCGGTTGAAATAGAACAGTACCTGTCTAATAAACATATTTTTGCGATGGCCGAAGATATATCGGGAAGGCTTTTGGCGGGTGTAAGCGGTGAGGAATGTAAGTTAATTCGGTTCGAAACTGACGAGCCGGAAACGATTTTTGAGCCCAACGATGCCAAATATATTCTGGCGATAACCGTTGATGAAAAAGGTGACATCTATTTAGGAACCGGGCCGGAAGGCAAGGTATACAAGCTCGATTCTTTAGGCAGGCAAGCCGAACTTATTTACACCGCAAGGGACAAAAATATTCTTTCGCTGGCAGTCGGCAAAGACGGGTTTCTTTATGCGGGAAGTGATAACAGGGGATTGATATACAAAATAGACCCGCAAACTAAAACTGCGACAGTTTTATATGATAGCGAGCAGCCGGAAATTACATCGCTGCTGTTTGCGGAATCTGGCGATTTGTATGCCGCTGCTACGTCCGCTCAAATAGTTAAAAAACCGGCGAAGGTTTCTCCCCTGATACCTTTGGCGGGTCGGCCAGAAAAAAAACAAGCTAAGCCAACAAGTACAGGGCAAAGTGAAGACGGATTGAAACTTCAAGTCGCAAATACAAAACGAACCACCAAAGATAAACCGTCAGATGGGCCGATGTCGCCGTTTAAACCGACTAAATCAACCAAGGCCAGTTACATATACAAAGTAACCGCCGATGGTTTTGTAACGGATATTTTCGACAAGGTCGCTGTCTTCTTTGCTTTGGCACAGCAGGATGGAAAGCTTCTTGTCGGAACTGGCAACGATGCTCGGCTTTTTGCGATCGACCCTGTTGCCGAAGAAGAACAGATTATTTATGAAGACCAACAGGCCTCGCAAATAACAGTTGTTGTCGTCTCCGGTGACGATGTATATGTCGGAACGTCGAATCCGGCGAAAGTGATAAAGCTGGCAAAGACCTTCGCTGAAAAAGGCAGTTACACTTCCAAACTTATCGATGCCGGCCAACCGGCCAGATGGGGCAAGTTGCAAATCGAAGCCGATATTCCCGAAGACAGCAAGGTTCTAATGGCCTGTCGCAGCGGAAATGTTGATGATGTCAATGACCCCACTTTTTCCGACTGGACCAAGCCGGTGGAAGTAACCGAGCCGGTACAGCTGGGTTGTCCCGTAGGAAGGTTCTGTCAGTATAAACTTACCTTACAGACCGAAGACAAACAAAAAAGTCCGGTTATAAGAGAAATAGCCATTGCCCATAGCGTCGATAACCTGGCTCCTAAGGTTGAAGAAATCAACGTCAGCAGAATCGAAACGAAGGGCAAAATCGGAACCTTTAAAATCAGTTACAAAGCCAGAGATGACAACAAAGACAAATTGATTTACAAAATAGATTTCAGGAAAGCGGGCAGGACAAGCTGGATTAAAATCGAAGAAAAAATCGAAACCGGTAAGTTTGAATGGAATAGCAAGACCGTCGAAGACGGCAGATATGAAATCAGAGTTACCGCAAGCGACGAAAGAAGTAATACAGTTGCGACCAAACTGGAAGGCAGCCGAATAAGCGAGCACGTGGTGGTTGATAATACGGGCCCGGTTATTAATGGATATTCTATTGAAATCGAAAACAAAACCGCTACATTGAAATTGCAGGTCTCTGACGAATTAAGTGCAATCGGAAATGTCAGCTATGCCGTTGACAGTAACGATGAGTGGACAAGTACTCTGCCGGACGATTTAGTTTATGATACGATAGAAGAAGGATTCACCATCGTAATAAACGATCTTGGCTCCGGCGAGCATGTAATTGCCCTCAAGGTCAGCGATGACCTTGGAAATACAACTTATAAAACTTTCGAAGTTAATATAACGAGCGATTAAGGATTTAATTTATCGTGCGCTATATCGAATATGAAAAAATTGTCTCTGCCGTCGAAGCGCTTTGTATAGCCGCTGCTTATGAATTGCCGGAAGATGTCTTGGCTGCTATTGAGCAGGCGGCGAAGAAAGAGTCTAACCCAACCGCGGTGAAAATTCTGGGCCAACTCATTGAAAATGCCCGAATAGCAAAAACGGAAAAAATTCCGCTTTGTCAGGATACGGGCTTAGCGGTAATTTTTGTCGAGCAGGGCTCACAGGTAGCTGTCGAAGAAGATGGTGGGACATTAATTGACGCGATTAACGCTGGTGTAGCGGCTGGCTACGAAAAAGGGTATCTGCGAAAAAGCGTTGTTGCCGAACCCTTGAACGAGCGCAAAAATACCGATACTAATACGCCTGCCATAATTCACCAGCAAACTGTTGCCGGTGACAAATTGAAATTAACGGTTATGGCCAAGGGCGGCGGGTGTGAGAATAAAAGCCAATTCAAAATGTTCAACCCGACAGCTGACAAAGAACAGATAGCCGATTGGGTCGTCAGCGTTGTAGCCCAAGCCGGTGCCGATGCGTGTCCGCCTTTTGTTATTGGTGTGGGTATTGGCGGCGATTTTGAGTTAAGCGCCTTGTTGAGCAAAAAAGCTCTTTTGCATAATCTCGACCGGAAAAACAGCGATAAGTTTTACGCGCAACTCGAAACGGATATTCTCAATAAGGTCAATGCGACCGGTATAGGCCCGCAGGGATTAGGCGGTGATACTACCGCACTGGCTTGTATGATAGAAGCGGCCCCGTGTCACATTGCTTCGCTTCCCATAGCGGTAAATATAGAGTGTCACAGCCATCGACATAAATCCGTGATACTTTAAATACTTAATTACCTCTTCGTTCTCTCCAGCGCTGCCGAAGAGCTCTTCTGAACGCACTCATTTTTTCGCGGGTTTCCGGGTCGATAGATTCTCTTCGTTCTCTCATGTCTTCGGGTTTTCTGTTCCGCCAGCGCCGCCTGCGGTCACTTCGGTCTTCACGCGACCTGCCTTCCTGACGTCGCCCTTCCATACTATCTATGACTTTGTCGAGATAGGCGATTCGTTCTTCGGTAGGTAGCTGGGCATATTTTTCAGCCGAGTCCGTCATTATCTGTCGTATAACACTTCGCGCAGTGACCCTTCGGGCATTTGGGTCGAGGTTTCTAAACTCGTCCGACTGGAAGTATTCGGCAATTTGGTTGGGCTCTTCAATGTTGATTTTAGGAATTGCCCCCTTGCGGTTTTTCGCCAGCATTGCCAACGAACCGCTTCCGACGATTAGAATTGTTGCTGAAATTATTAAGATTTTATTTTTATCTTTCATTTTATTGCCTGCCTTTGTCGCCTATGTGACCGTCTGCATAAAGATAGTTATACGCCCCGTGGTTCGAGCCGTAATCATATAGCACTTCGATGTTTTGTTCCTTTTCTTTGTTCCTTTGAACGAAGTATGAACTGCTAACAGGTTTTCCGCCGAGCCGACGGTTGTATGCGTAACTTGTACCTCTTTCTTCGTAGTATTTTTTATCACCGGGACATTTGAACACCTTAAGTTCCAAAAGATACGGTTTTAGAAAAACTGTGATAGATGGCCTTGAGTTTGGCGGTTCTGACGGCGGGTTTGGCATCCCGCATGCCTGCGGCATTATGTTGTCATTGTCGTCGAGGTACATGCGAAAACCGGCGCCGATAGAATGAAGGTTTGCTCCGCAGGTAACTCGTCTGGCCGCGAACCGCGCCTTGCGAAGAACCGGAGTTAATAGCCCGAGAAGCAATGCGATTATACTGATAACTACAAGCAGCTCAACCAGCGTAAAAGCTGCTCTAAAAGCGCCCCATTTTTCACCTTTTCTGCCCGTTTTTTGCAAAGTTTCTTCCTGCATTTTAATTAAATATAGACCGAATGCGCATCACCACAGTAGATAGGACGGTTTTTAAAATGATATTATTGCATGAAATTAAGTAATTTTAAACTTTCTTCAGGTATTCATTACACAAATTCGCCATCGCAACATAATTTTCCACCGAAATTTCTTCCGGACGTCTTGTCGGGTCAATAGCACAGCTTTGAAAAAGAATAGACCAGCTTTTAATCTCAGCGAGTCTGCCAGTAGCGAGTTTTGTGCAGGCCTTCAACATTTTACGTCGATGGCCCATAAAAAGGTTTACCAATTCGGCAAAAAGTTCGAAGTTTTGAACCTGACCGACTTTGTCCTGCCTGCGGACAAAGCTTACCATTGCCGAATCGACTTGTGGTTGAGGCCAAAAAACGGTCGGCCTTAAAGTCCTTTCTGTTTTTACATCGCCGGTTGCGGATAGGAGAATACTTAAGATACCGTAGTCACTGTTGCCAGGCGAAGCTGTCATTCGGTCAGCTACTTCCTTTTGGACGGTGACGTACATGGCGTCCGCAGTGACCGGTCCTGAAATCAAATTTATCATCACCGGTGAAGCTGTTCCGTAGGGCAGGTTAGCGACCAGCAGGAATCTACCGGAATTTTCTTTTCGGGCAAGTTCAATTGCCGCTATGGCAGCCGAGCTGATAGAATGTTTGCTGTCGAGGATATCGGCATGGATAACCTCAACATTATATTCGTCTTCGAGTCTTTTACTTACGAGTTTCGCAAGTATCTCGTCGAGTTCTACGGCGATTACTTTACCAGCATGTTCGGCTAACTCTTCGGTCATTGAACCGGTGCCGCAGCCGACTTCGAGAACGATGTCGTTATGTCTGATATTTGCGGAATTGATTATCAGCCGCATCAGGTTCAAGTCGATGAGAAAATGTTGACCGAGACGCTTGTTCGGGCTGGTGCCTGCAGATGCAAGTAACTGCTGGATTTGCTGCTTAGTTTGCATGATATCAACGGTCCGTTGTGTTTGCGGTTTGGTAAGCCTTTTTTGCTTCTGTCATTTGAATCGCTACTTTTATGGCGGATTTCATACTTTCCGGACTGGCAAGGTTTTGACCCGCGATATCGAAAGCTGTTCCGTGAGCCGGTGATGTTCTGATTATTGGTAAACCGATGGTGACGTTGACGGCTTGTTCGAATGCCAGTAATTTTACGGGTATCATTCCCTGGTCGTGGTACATCGCTACGACGGCGTCGAATTCGCCGTGGGCAGCTCGGAGAAATAACGTATCAGCAGGGAAGGGCCCGTGACAATTTATACCTTGTTCCTGAGCCAGCATGATAGCCGGCGAGATTATCCGTTGTTCCTCATCACCGAATTGGCCTTGCTCTCCGGCATGTGGGTTCAGTGCAGCCACGCCAATTTTAGGGTTTTCGATGTGGAAGTATTCTTTCAAGGCAATATTCAATAAATCTATCGGTTCAAATACACAGCCGATAGTAAACTTGTGTCTAACTTCGAATAGCGCTTCATGAATCGTCGCCAGTGCGATTTTTAATGGTCCGGCAACGAACATCATAGCTTTTTGTTTGGATTTGCAGCGTTCGGCGAACATTTCGGTATGGCCTGGCCAAGTCGCACCGGCCAAATTCCAACTGGTCTTGCTAATTGGAGCTGTAACGACCGCATCGATGATACCATCGCGGGCAGCATCGATTGCATCGAGGCAAAATCGTATCGATGCTTCGCCGGAACCTCTGTTAGGACTTCTAATCCATGGCGGAGCCGAATACTCATCATAATCTGCGACGACGACTTTGTGTGGATAGTTCCTGCTGATTTTTTCGTGTTGGTGTCTACCCCAAAAAGGTTCTATCTCCGCTTTGTCTGCGGCATAGGCGAGTTGCTCGTTCATACCGAAGATGATAAATTTTGCACAGCGGTGTACGGCTGGGTCGGACAGCGCTTTTACAATTACTTCCGGCCCGATACCCGCAGGGTCGCCCATTGTTATTCCAATGACGGGTTGTTGGGGAATGGAATTGTTACCGTTTCTGTTCATTAAAAGCCCAGCTCTTTCAATTTCTCAGCTGTCAGCTTTTGTTTTTTCGGCAGAATATTTTCCAGCTGTTTCTTTACCGCTTTTATAATTATGTCAGTTTCGATATTTACCTGGTCGCCGATTTTGGCACTGCCCAGCGTAGTTTTATTCAGAGTCTCCGGTATTATAGCGCTGCCGAAGCTATCTTTGTTCAATCCTGTTATGGTTAAACTAATTCCGTCGATTGCGACCGAACCTTTTACTACCATTTGTTCGAGCAGTTGCGAATCAGCTTGAAATGTAAAGTTTGCGAATTGGCCTTGTTTTTCGACTGTCTTAATTGTGGCGATTCCGTCAACGTGTCCTTGAACGAAGTGGCCTCCGAACCGTCCGCCGGATTTCAGGGCCAACTCGATATTGACTTGCTGGGAGGGTTTAAGTTTTTCGAGAGTCGATTTTTTCAATGTTTCGCTGCTGACATCGAAGTCCGCGAGACTGCCTTGCAGTTTGGTTACCGTCAGGCAGACACCATTTATGGCGATGCTGTCGCCGATTTTGGCTTCGTCGGCGAGTTTGCCCAAATCTACCGTCAATTTCAGGCCGTCGGCGCTTCTGCGGGCCGATTTGGCGGTGCAAACAGATTCGATAAGTCCCGTAAACATAAAAACCCTTTTAAAATTGATAAATTGCAAACGATTATTTATAATCAATTTTATCATTTGGCTGGCTTTTATCAAACAGTAAAATAATCGAATTAGCGGGGCATTGGAGATAGTTATGGCTTCTTTTTTGGGCAAATTAGTGATAATTGCGATTGTAATTGTAGTTGCAGTTATGCTGGTAAACAAATTTATAGCTGCCAAAGAACAGCCGAAGCCGAAACCGAAGACTTTTTATGATGTAATCGAAGAAGATGACAAAAGATTGCGTGCCGATATCGAAGAGCCTGAGCCGGTTGAAACTGAACAAGCAACTTCGCAGGAACAACCCGAGAAAATTACCGAACCTGTTGAGATAACGATTGAAGACCAGGTGCAGGCGGAGAGATTATTTGAGATGGCTATAACCCAGAGGAAAATGGCCAGACTTCCCGGTATGACTTATGGGCAGATGGTAAATTATTGCCGCGAGATAATCGAAAAGTATCCGAACAGCCCGCAGGCACCGAAAGCAAGAAGAATGCTCGGCGAGGTTCCGCGGCGATTATGGAAACGATATAAGATTACTGAACAGGAAATTAACCCTTCAAGCTAAGCAACGAATTAATTCATGGAGGCCAATACAAATGACTGCTACTGCTTCGACTTCTAATATACCTGTAATTTATGTCACAGCTGATTGCCTTCCTGAGGCATGGGAAAAGGCGGTGTTGGCTGTCTGGGACAACGGTCTTGATATCAGGACCCAATACGACAAGCCCAGTGACCCGCCGAGTAAAGACGCGACGGTAATGGTGACAATTAATAACCCGTTTGCCGAACCAAGGATTCATAAGAACTTTCCCGGTGGTCCCGCTGAGCTGGAAGTTTACAGGCAGGAAGTAGTCGATGGCATTCACGACCATTGGATAGACCCCACTGCGGGCAAGTGGACTTATACATATCATGAAAGACTTTTCTCGTATTGTCCGGTGGAAAATATTCGTGATGCCGATTCGCCGAAGCCTTTCAAAAGTGTCGCGCAAATTGAATATATAATAGATAATCTCTCACAGGCAGGTCATAGCCGAAGGGCGCAAGCGATTACCTGGATGCCTACAGCGGACCCACAGACAGACGACCCGCCATGCCTGCAGCGGATATGGTGCAGGCTGATAAGCGATGAGGAAGGAAATTTGTCACTTAATATGAACACGCACTGGCGAAGCCGCGACCTCTACAAGGCATGGTTTATGAATGTTTATGCGCTTACTGACCTGCAAAAAGTAATTGCCGAGCGGATTTCTAAGAATATAGGTCAGCCGGTGACAGTTGGTCGCTATGTCGATATAAGTGACTCACTGCATATTTACGGCAGCTATTTTAGTGATGCCGCAAAAGAAGTGGAGAAAATGAAACTGAGTTCATTTGCCGAGCGCGCCTGGGATAGTGCTCATCCCGCCTTTGAGATGATGACGGTAGAGGCCAAAGAAAAGCTCGCGCAGGACCCGGATTGGTACGCAAAAGCCAGAGATTAATTTCATTTTTTCTCATTCAAAACTGAATTCGGCAGTGACACTTCGTCCCTCTCACGTCACCAGGTGTGAATTTATCGGGCTGTTCTAAAAAGGCAAAAAAGGTGTCACGCTCGATTTGCTCGGCGAGATTTTTATATTAAGCTTTTAATAGAACTGAGCCATTAAAGTGGGGGGCGCAAGCCGCCTTGTCGTATAAGTGCGGCCGCTCAAAATAAAAAGTGCTTTTTCGCTCAGTCCATCCTGCCGGTGGGGGGGGACCAACAGACTTGCAGCATGGCAGGACTTTAAAAAAAATGCTTTTGCATAGAGGCGAAAGCTTACGGAGCGAACTTTTATGGGGGGGCCATACAAGTTTCTTTCTGGGTCGAGCTCCTGCGGGCAATCCACAGGAGCTCTTTTTTTTAAAAATCCGCACCTAAAATGCCTGTGAATTCTTTTTGTGCATTTCTGTTAGTGCTTGCCTATGCATGGATTGTGAGCGTGTCGAACAAAACTTAACAACCCTGATATACTTAATTACAGTTTTGTTGTGAGATTTTTTTTGACATACTATATGTTGGGTTTAAAATAGGGGCGGTTAACTACATATGATGTTTTATCGAAAAACTACGGAGAGTTTTTTCTGGATTTTAGAGGTGGGTCTAGCCTATGAAGTGTCCATTTTGCAAGGAAGATAAGGATAAGGTTATAGACTCGCGTTCAAGTGACGCCGGCAGGGTAATAAGGCGTCGACGACAATGTCTCGTATGCAAGAGACGCTTTACCACGTACGAAAAAATAGGCGAAAGTTTCAAACTTTATGTGGTAAAAAAAGACAATTCTCGTGTTCCCTATGATAGAGATAAAATCCTCGCTGGTCTGCAGAAGGCTTGTTACAAAAGGGAAGTTCCCGCAGAGCGAATTCAGCAAATCGCTGATAAGGTCGAGGAAGATATATTCCGTAAATTTGACAAGGAAGTCCCATCAACTTTTATCGGTGAAAGCGTAATGAGCCATCTCCGCGGAGCGGACAAGGTGGCATACATTCGATTCGCCAGCGTCTATCGTGACTTCAAGGACGCCGATGAACTGATTGATGAAGTAAGTCAGGTGATTGCCGAAACTGAGCCCATTGGTCAAGCAAATCTTTTTGATGGGTAAAGATGTAAGTTTTCGCCCAGGGAGAAAACAGGAATTTCGATAGGGGATTGAGCGTATGGATGCGCGAAAAACCAGGGAGGGGATAGATGCAGCTTAAGGTAGTTAAGTCCGACGGTAGCATCGAGCAGTATTTGCATACCAAGGTTATAGGTACTATCAGTAGTGCCTTAGCTGAAGCGAACATGGCGGATATCACTATCGCCGAAGAGTTGGCTGATGCGGTTACGTATTTTCTTTATCACAGCAAAAAGCGTCGCAGTATAACTGCCAGCGAAATTTTCTCTATGGTCGAAGTGGTTTTGACTTCGACCGGGCATGAGGACGCAGCCATCGTACTTAGTGAATATCACTACGAGCGCAGGCTCAAACGTTCGAGGATAGAGGTTGTCTCGGTTGATACCGAGCAGCTTCCGGATGCGGAGACGTTTTGTGTGATGAGAGAATCGAAGCATCGGGCTCGCTGGAACAAATCCAGGATAGTAGCTGACCTTGTTGCAGAGTATGATATCAGCCAGCAGACGGCAAGGGCCATAGCTTCGATGGTCGAACAGAAGATATTCAGCATGGGCGTGACTTTGGTCTCGACCACTTTGATAAAGCATCTTGTTTGGGCTGATTCGGCTATAGTGCTTCGAGCTGAAAAGCAGTTGCAAACCGTTTAGGGTGGATTTTGGATGGCAGGGGATTAATCGATACTGCCGAGTAACGTTGTTGTACGTTCAAGTATTTTTTCGGCAGATTCATCGTCTTCAATATCAAGCCAGTTGACGTTCTTGAAGGTTTTGAACCAGGTTCGCTGGCCCTTAGCTAATCTGCGCGTGTTCTTTTTTATCAGTTCGGCCGCTTCGTCCAGGGTTGTTTGGCCGTTGAGGTAATCGATGATTTCAGCATAGCCGATAGCGCAGGTAGCTTGTTTACTCAAGGGCTTTTCTTCGGCGAGCAACGATTTGACTTCATCGACGAGTCCGGTATCGAGCATCTTTTTCACTCTGGCGTTTGTCCTTTTACTCTCTGTCGGCTTTTCTCTTCGCAGACCAATTATTTTCCAATCCTGTTTTGGTTCAGCATCGAACTGTTGCTGGAATGTCGAAATTGGTTGGCCTGTGATTTCGTATACTTCCAGTGCGCGGATGATTCTTTTGGAATCGTTTAGATGAATTCGTTCAGCGGCAGCGCCGTCGACTTGTTTTAGCCGCTGGTAGAGTTTTTCCATGCCGTTCGTTTCGGCTTGCTGCTGGAGATTTTGTCTTATATTTTCATCGGTCCCGGCTCCGTCGAATAGGCCGTAAAGAAGTGCCTTTATATAAAGAGCCGTTCCGCCGACGGCAATGATTTTCTTATTACGGTTTTTGATTTGCTCGATAGCTTCATTGGCTTTTTCTAAAAACAACCCGACATTAAACGAATCGCTCGGTTCCATAACATCAATTAGGTGGTATTTGACCTGCTGGCGGGCTTCGATTGGAGGCTTGGCGGTGCCGATATCCATTCGGCGATAGACTTTCATTGAATCAATGGTGATTATTTCAGCATTAATTTTTTTTGCCAGCTCGAAAGCGAGGCGGCTCTTGCCCGATGCAGTTGTGCCAAGGATTAGAATCATTTTAGTTTTTGGTTTACTATTTATTGTTCAGGACTTATTATCATCAGCAATCAATACCCTATTGTCAATGTCAATTATTGGTAATAACATGCAAGAAACCGAATTCAATAAACAGCTCGAATCTAAAGCGCAACTTGTCAACGATACTTTAAGTCAGATTTTAGCCGACCAGGTCAGTGTCGACAGTTCGTTAGCTGAGGCGATTAAGTATGTATTGGAAAGTGGGGGCAAACGGATTCGTTCTGTATTGGTGCTTTGGTGTTGTGAACTCGTATCAGGCGAGATAAATCACAAAGCCGAAATTGCCGCCGCTGCGATTGAGATGGTTCATGCGTATTCTCTTGTTCATGATGATTTGCCCAGTATGGACGATGACGATATGCGGCGAGGAAAGCCGACATGTCACAAGGCCTTTGACGAGGCGACGGCTATCCTGACAGGTGATGCTTTGTTGACGATGGCCTTTGGAATTTTAGCTGACGAAGTTACCAAGCCGGCAATTGCGGTTGAGTTGATAAGTCAGTTGGCTGCTGCGGCAGGTGCTTCCGGAATGATTGCGGGACAGATGGCGGATTTGAAAGCGGAAAATGGCAAAGGCAGCGAAGAACTTCTGGAATATATTCACACGAATAAGACAGCTAAGCTGTTCGGCTGCGCCGCTGCGATGGGCGCGATTTGCGGTGTCGCCAGCCGTGAGCAGTTTAGTAGTCTATGTGAATACGGCTTGAAGATTGGTTTGGGTTTTCAGGTGGCCGATGATATTTTAGATGTCTGCGGCACCAGTGAGCAGTTGGGTAAAACTGCCGGCAAAGATGAAAAGTCTGACAAGTGTACTTACCCGGCTGTGGTAGGTTTGGAAAAATCCAGACAACTTGCAAAGCAGCTTGCCGATGAAGCCGAAGCCGCGCTGGAACCGTTCGGAACCAAGGCAGATACCTTGCGACAACTGGCAAAAATGTTACTCAAAAGAACCAGATAAGTACCCGAAAGTTCCCAAAAGCGCCCGAAAGTGACCCTTTTTTTGCTTTTTTTCACCTTTTTTAACCGCGTTTTGCCCCTGTTTTCGAGTCATTTTTTATAACAATCTTGCATATCAGTATGAAAAATCCCACAAAGCCCGTCCCGCAGTAAAAACTTTGTTTAAAAACCAAAAATAAATATTTCGCATTATCAGTATCAAAAACGTGGGTTGGTTGTGAAGGTGGGGGATTTTTTCGCGGCTTGGCCGTTGTTTTTTTCGCTCCGTAGAATGTTTAAATAAATCAACAATGATTAAGGAATTAATTTATGCACTGCCGATACAACGAAAAGTGGTTTAAAGTTTAGAGGGAGTGAACACAATGGACCCTAAGACGTTTTCTCTCTGGGTAGTATTTTGGTTTTCAGCAGGATATTTCGGCTGTTCGTCGACAGCCGATGAGATAAGTGAATATGGACATCACGTAGTAAAATACGAAGGAACGTTAAAGAAACGACATTCATCTGCTCGAGGTCGTCCGCCGCCTTCGGGCGGCGGATGGAATACATAAACCAAAAGTAAACTGTTAAATTAAAATTACTGAAAACTAATATAATTGGGCTGTGGGCGATAACACGCACAGCCCTTTTTTATTTAGGCATCTTTTGGGGGGAAATTCGGGTATATGCATCCACCGGACAGTTATGTGGTTTTGATTGGAATTCGGCGGATAATTAGTTATAATGCCCGGTTCCGATGAGTGATTTATTACAACATATAAATAGTCCAGCTGACCTGAAAGAGCTCAGTATTGCCGAATTAAAGGATTTGGCGGCTGAAATCAGGGAGTTTATAATCGAGTCGGTCAGCAAGACGGGCGGCCATTTGGCTAGCAGTCTGGGGACGGTGGAGTTGACGATTGCGCTTCACTATGTGTTTGATTTCAAGAATGACCAGCTTTTGTGGGATGTTGGCCATCAGTGTTATGCACACAAAATAATTACCGGTAGGATGGACGATTTTGATAAGCTCCGCAAGGCCGATGGGCCGAGCGGTTTTCCGAATCCGGCAGAGAGCGAATACGACCAGTTTGTTGTAGGTCATGCCGGCACTTCGGTGGCGACGGCGATTGGTTTGGCGCTGGGACATCAGCAGCAGCAAAGCGATGATAAGGTTGTTGCGCTTGTCGGCGACGCAAGCATCGTTAACGGTTTGTCGTTCGAGGCGTTAAATAATCTGGGCTTGGTGAAGCGGCAGTTATTGATAGTTCTGAATGATAATTCGATGGCGATTGATTCGACGACGGGTGCTTTAGCAAAATATTTTTCCAAGATTCGCCTGAGCCAGACCTATGAAGATTTGCGTCGCACCACAAACAACATCTTGGAACACATGCCTCATATCGGTAAAGGTATCGAAGAAGTTCTTGAGCGGATAAAAAAGAGCATTCGAATGGTGGTTCCGGCCAGTCAGATGTTCGAGAGTTTGAACATTCCTCATTTTGGTCCTGTTGATGGTCACGATGTTGGTTCTTTAGTCAAGCTGTTCAAGGCGCTAGCGCATTCGGACCATCCGGCGATACTTCATGTCTACACGAAAAAGGGTAAGGGTTTTACTCCCGCGGAGGAGGACCGACCCAGATATCATTCGACCGGGCCTTTTGAGATAAGCGGTGAAGTTGTCGAGCCGGCATTGGCAGCGGGCAGGACTTTTACGGACGCTTTTGGCGATAGTCTCGTGGAGCTTGCGAAAAAGGATAAAAAAATTGTGGCTATAACTTCGGCGATGTGTGACGGAACGGGTCTGGCAAAGTTCAGAGATGAGTTTGGCGACAGATTTTATGATGTCGGGATTGCTGAAAGTGTGGCTGTTGATATTGCGGCGGGGATGGCCAAGACCGGTTTGAAGCCGATAGTTTGTATCTATTCGACTTTTTTGCAGCGGAGTTTCGACCAGATATTCCAGGAAGTAGCGTTGCAGAATTTGCCGGTAATTTTTTGTATAGACAGGGCCGGTTTTGTTGGTTCGGATGGGCCGACACATCACGGTTTATTGGATATCGGATTTTTGAGAATGATTCCGAATATGGTGCTGGTTGCTGTTGCAGATGAAGTGGAGATGAAGCTGGCATTGGAATTTGCGGTTGAATCTGGCAAAGCAGTTGTGATTCGGTATCCGAAGGACCTTGTTCCCGGTGATGATTTTGACCGTTCGGCATGTGCCGAGAAGTTCGAGTTAGGAAAAAGCGTTGTTGTAAGAAAAAGTGCCAAATCTAAAATCGCGATTGTTTCTTATGGAGTGGTGTTAACCGAAGCTCTGGCAGCGGCGGAGAAATTGCAACAGCAGGATATTGAAGTTGATGTTATAAGCGCCCGATTCGCGTCGCCAATTGATGATAAAATTATTGACTTATTGCGGGCAGGTAAAAGTATAATAACTGTTGAGGACGGCGCGAGGGATTGCGGGTTCGGTGGTGCGGTATTGGAATCGGCAGCTGGGGAAGGGCTGGAGCAGTCGATAATAGCTCTCGGTGTGCCAAAAAGGTTTATAAAGCATGATTCGCGAAGTGCACAGTTTATGCAGGCTGGTATAAATGCCGATAGAATAGTAAGTGCGGCTGAACAATTAGCTGCTGGGAAGTGACGGTATTTTGAGGTTGTTTTAAGATGGCCAAAAGCGATTCAACACACCTGGTAATTTTCGGTGACCCCAAGAAAGGTCCAGTTGCCGAAGCCATAGCTGAATTTACCGGTTTCGTGAAAGGCAAAGCAGAAATTGTTGCCAGCTGCGAGATTGGCGAATGTACGAACGAGATATTGAAAGACATTAACTTCGCGGTAGTCTTTGGTGGTGACGGCAGTATTATCTCGGCGGCGAGGGCTTTAAGTCAAAGTGGCGTCCCGGTAGTAGGCGTGAACCTCGGCAAGTTAGGTTTTCTCGCTGAGTTTAGCATTGCGGAGCTGAAGAAGTTCTTTGGGGATATAGTTAGCGGCAAGGCACAAATAGAAAAACGCATGATACTTAACTGTAAGGTTTTGAGCGAGGGCAAAGAGAAATTTAGTTCGACCGCTATCAACGATATTTTCATTACAGCTGGTCCGCCTTTTAGAATGATAGAGTTGAAGATGTTAGTGGGAGGTCAATCGTTGGCTGGCTGTGTAAGTGACGGGTTGATAATTTCGACGCCGACCGGTTCGACTGCTTACAACCTTTCATCGGGCGGTCCGATACTTTCCGCGAAAATGGAAGCGCTGGTGATTACTCCTATTTGTCCTCATTCGTTGAGTTTTCGGTCGATAGTTATTAATGCCGAAAGTAAAGTCGAGGTTCACGGTGTTCGTCTGAATGAAGGCACGACCGTTTCTGTCGATGGGCAGATATCGTGCGAGTTGGGTGTTGGGGACGTGGTAGCCATTGAGAAAGCGCCGGGCGAGTTTTTGGTTGTGAACAATCCTATTCGGACGCAATGGGATACTTTGGCTGAGAAGCTTAGTTGGGCGGAGAAGCCCAAATATAAAAAACCTTAGGGTGTATTTATGAACATCCCCATATTTGTGGGGTATAAAATAATATGGGAAAGAAGCTTTTTATATCTGCGATTTTGCTGTTTGGGACGGTTTTCTCGGGGGATATTTTTGCAATCGATAATCCCAACGTTAGAAGCCCCGTTGGTTCTGCTACAGTACCTCCGAGTAGTTACAGTGACGGTTTGGTGACCAGTCCTAACCCGATTGACCGTAGTAGTGATTTAGTAGTGACAGGAAACGTTGGTGGCGGTAAGCATTTTCGTGGTATCTTGCCATATAATGCGGTGACGGATTTCGGTGGCCGTTTGGGTTCGTCGACGCTCGACACTTTTTTAAGGCGTTCATACAATCCTAGCGGTTTCAAAAATTATAGCGGCGGTGTTGTTCCTTACTATTCCCAGACGAGAACGGTCACTTCTATAGGTGTAGGTACGAGCAGTGTTTTCCGGCCATCGGCATCGAAGATTAAGCCATTTTCTGTAGATGGGGTTGCTCTTAAGGCTGTGCCATTGGAAAAGACAGGTGTTCCTGATGTCAGTACTGAGATATTAAATATCAGGTTCAGGCCTTTATCTATGACGGTACAGGAGATGGAAAAATTAATTTCAATTGAGACTACAAAATATCTACAGGCTAAAGCAGCGGGTAGGTATGAGCAGCAAATGGAGCGTTTTCAGAAAGACCTGGAACAAGTAAGCGAAAAGGCTAAAGAGCTGGAACGTAAGCTTGTGGGGGAAAAAGAATCTTTTTTAGCTATCGCGCCACCTGAACCTCCCAAACCTGAAATGTTGGGGGAGCAACCTGAAAAGGTGGAGCAAGTCGATGTTTTCGAGCAGATGAAACAGCAGCTTGCAGAGTTAAACGAGGCTATTAGGCGGGCGGAGAGTATTGAGCAAGCTGAACAAGCTGAGCGAACTAAGAAAGCGGACGTTGCCAAGAAGGATTTTGAAGAAAGGCGAAGCCGTATTACTGTACCTGACGAAGAGTCTGAGGAAGATTTTCAAAGAAAGGCGATTGAGCCGGTATCACCGCTGGAGGGGCTTACCAAAGAACAGATAGCTATCAAAGCTAAAGCCATTCTGGGTGAGCAGAAAAGCTTTGTATCCTTTAGGGATGACAAGTTCAATGGATATCTAAGGGCGGGCGAAGGATATTTGAAGCAGGGGAAATATTATCGTGCGGCAGATGCTTATACGTTAGCAATAATTTATAAACCGAACGACCCACTTGGGTATGCCGGTAAGAGTCATGCATTGTTTGCGGCAGGTGAATATATGAGCAGTGCCTTGTTTCTCGCAAGGGCTTTGGAGATTTTCCCTGAGTATGCCAAGTTCAAGATTGACATTGAAGCGATGGTTGGCGACAAGGATAAGCTCGAAAGTAGAGTGGTAGATGTTGGTGAATGGCAGAGGAAGAGCGAATCTGCGGAGTTACAATTTTTGCTTGGTTATATTTATCATCAGATGGACAGACCTGACCAAGCTAAAATCGCTATTGACGAGGCTTACAAAGAGATGCCGAACTCACTGTCTGTGTATACGCTTTGGAAGGTGATTAGCGGCGAGGCCGACATTAGTCGTTAACGATTAACAATTCTTTTTTCAGCATTTCTTTTATTCCGCGCAGATTACAAGACAACTGCAACCGGTGCCTTAGAGGCACATAAGATAATCACAACACTACCTCAACTGTGTTGGATGGTATACTTTCGCCACTGGCATTGACAGCTTTTACGCGATATTCCAGTTGTGTGTTTTGGGGCTGGTCTTTTAAGGTTATTTTCGTTTGGTATGCGGTACCTGAAACTATCCATGAGCTGAACTGACCATTCTGCTCCTGACATCGCCGTTCTACAATGTAATTTCGCACCGCTGGAGAATCGCTGTTGGGCCTGTCCCACATAAGTAACAGGGACCTTGGCCCGGTGGTGACTGCGGTCAGATTGTTCGGCTGGGAAGGTGCTTCGGATGATTGCGATTGGATCCTGGGGCCCCAACCGATAAGGGCAAGTTTTTCTGGATTGGCGAAGGTATCAACAACGGATTTTTTAAGACAACAGTCCATTACTTCTTTGAGCCGGCCAAGTGAAGCGTTCTTGGCTTCAGTGGCTATTTTTACCGCTGACTGGGCCAAGTTCCGGGCATCTCTGGCGTTTTTGTAAAAACTGCGCGCAATGGCTAGTTTTATTCTTGCGATATCGGGAAAGTCGCCCGGATGGGCGACGTAGCCGGCTGACATCAGCTTGGATAAAGCAAGGATATCAGCTTCTTTTTTCGGGAATTTAGGCATCGTTTAGTATTTAGTATTTAAAAATATTAATGACTAATGAAACGGAGAGTTTTTCATCTCCGCTTCATCGGTCGCCATTTGTTAATTAAAGAACTACTGCAGGTACCTTATAGGTACGTAAATATTTACAGCACTACTGCTGCTGTATTGCTCGGCATGCTCTCGCCGGCAATATTTGCTGCGATAACTCTGTATTCCAGTTGCAGTCCTCTTGACTGCTCGGTCAGGTGAATTTCGGTATCTAATGCCGAACCCACAACTTCCCATGCGCCGAATTCACCGCCACCAGCCGGCTGCTGACGTTTCTGGAGAATATAGTTTCTCACCTGTCCGCCGGAAGCGGGCTTGCTCCATGCCAGCCATATATCGCCGGAGCCTTCGACTGTCGGGCGGAAGTTTTCCGGTTGGCCGGGCGACTCTATCGGCTGCGGGGCGGATTTCGGACCCCATCCGATTTGTGCCAGTTTCTCCGGGTCGTCGACGGTATCGACTTCGGATAGTTTCAAATCGTTTTTCATGGTCTCTACCAGACCATCGAGCTTCGTATCCTTTGTTACTGTAGCTAGTTTCGCTTGAGCGTGGGTATCTTCCTGAGTGTTCTTATCGGTTTGATATTCATTCAGTGCGGTTTGCAATGCTACCAGTTGCACTAAGGGATCGATACTGGGAAAATCACCAGGGTGGGCGGTATAGCCGGCTATCATCTGCTCGACCAGCGCTACTACTTCGGCTTCTGTTCTTGGGAATTGAGGCATTTTCTTTTCTCCTAAAAAAATATTTGGCTTAATGTTACGGTGACACGAAATTTTATCCCACCAGTTGCACATCTCTATCGGTGACGGGCGAAGAGATATTTAATCTTTATTTTTTAAAAAAAGATAAAAAGATTCCTGAAACACCTATTTCGGCCTCAACAGGGCCGAATCGCCCTGTTATAAATAATAGTTGTTTTGACAAAGATTTATTCTGTTGTCCTATAAATGCAATTTACATCTGCTTAATGTAAACTTACATTGGTTCGGTGTAAGCTTGCGATATCTTGATACGTGGCGAGATGATTTAATGTGACTTTACATTTTCCCGGTACAAGCCCGAATCGCTTCGGTGTAAACCCGCGTGGCTTTATTCTGAAACTATCTGGCTCGATGTAAACTTACATCATTTTGTTACGTAAATTTTTGGTTCAATGTAAACTTGATTTGCCCAGATGTAGGGTGACTTATAGTCACGTAAGATTTACAAAAGGGGCTTTAGAGCGAAAAACGGACATTTTTTCAATCAACATCCCTTGGCTGGCGGACGGCTAAATGACAAGGTGGATGGTCTGCGCCAGCACACCCTGCGAACACACTTAATTAGTTTGAAAACGGTCAGAATAGGCTTGTTTTATGCGGATTTTACATATATTATAGGGCGTATATATGTAGTTAAAAATAGCCGGTGAGGTAGCGGGAAGTGGGCTGTTGCTGGATTCTGGCATCGAGAACGAAATGCTTCACGCAACATACTGCTTTCTACGTCTTTCTGGCCTCCAGAGATAATTGAATATTAACGGTTATTTTGAAATAGGAGTTTAGAAATGGCAAGACAGATAAGTAATGCGCTGATGGTGGCACTTTAATTGATGATTGAAAAATTCACTGGAGGTGGGAAAAGAGATAAATTGTGGATTTCGTCGGAAAGGATAAGCGATGATAATATTAGCAAAATTGAGTTCGGATCAGTGGATTGGAATTTATACTCTGGTGGCAGCCACACTTGTCGGTATTACCGGTAACATTATTGCCTATTTTCAATATAAAAAGGCAAATAGACTGCCCCTGCGTCATGATATCCGTCAACCAATAGATAAATGGAAGCGAAACAGTTTATGCGTTAGAATTTTTCTTCATCGCCTAGCTGCAATAGCAACAATCACATTTGTGCTCCTGTCGGTGCGTAAAACCAGTGCGAACTTTGTATTATATCTGCTATGGGGAGTCCTCATCTTTGAAGTTCTTTGGTTATTTAAGCATTTAAATATTAATCCCACCTCAAAACATAAGGGTAAAAGAAGTGGCTGGGCCTTTATAATTCCCCATTGGATCGAAAATCACATTGATTTGAAATATAAGGGAAGCGAATATCCGACCATTCCACTTTTAATAGAATTGCTCGCTCTAACATATCTCTGTGTTGTCAGCGGTGGCTTAAGGAGCCCCTTCTTCTCATTATTTGCTATGTTCTGCCTGCTGGCTCTTTATATCTCATATAGCATTCAACCAATACGGTCAGCAATCTATGTAATAAGCTTTTCTTTCTGCTTTCTGTTAATCTCCTCTCTTGGAGACTATGAATTTACATTAGGAGGTGTCAACCATCCAATACCGGAAAATTATAGAATGACGATAGCGTCAGAAGACGAGCTTCTTTTTACAATAATGTATGCTTGGGCCACAGTAACATGCGCCCTACTATTTCTAGGAATTACATCATACTTTGCCAAAATAGGACAAGAGCAACTTAATGCTCCTGTAGAGCGAACAAAAGATATCTTGGCTTCAAGAAATCGCCAGTATAAATTAGTAGATAATTTGTCGGTATTTAGAATTGGGGATAATAATACTTTTAATCCAAAGACAACACTTGCCCTCTTACCTTATTGCTCTCGGGGGCCACGTTGTCAGATACGGCGAGATAATGAAAAACTAGCTATAGATATACCAATTTCCGGGGATCAATGCGATCGGTGTAAACCTTTGTGTTCGGTTGGAAAACTGATTAATTATGAAAATATCGCAGAGATTAAAGTAATTGGATCGCACCACGGCATAGATGAAGCTATAGAAGAATTTCTGATAAAACATAACCATCAACTGACACACATAATAGCGGTGTGCTGCACATCAAGACTTGCCAAATATCTGTCGAGAATAGACGATCCGAAACTCAAGGCTTTTAATATCACAGTGATTTACACACCTCTATTATCAGGCATTGATACTTGTCTATCTTCAACTGATATCATGCACAATGGAAGAACAGCATCTGTCCTGCCGCTTACCTCTTTTAATGCTGCATCGCTTATTAATAGCTTGGAAATGATGGTTGAGAATGATAAAAAAACGCCTCTGATAGAACGCAGCCAAAATATAATGAATAGGGTAAGTAGAATTGTGGAGATCCCTAAATCGTCGCAAAGTAGGTGTGACTACAGAGAACGCAAAGTAAAAAAAGATTCGCCATAGGCTTGTCCCCGCGAAGGCGGGGAGGGAAAAGAAGGATAACCCTTCGAATTTCCACGTCTAAATGGCTTCCTAGGATAATTGAACATGAACAGTTATTGTGAAAAAAGGAGTTCGGAAATGGCAAGACGACAAGGACCCCCGCTTTACGGAGCAAGATATTGCGTAAACATTAGTCCAAGCAAAAAAGAGGTTCATGATTTAGACAATGAAACGGCCCAGTGCCAAATCGATGAAATAATAGCTGCTGGACACGCAAAGCCTTATCATACTCTTGCTGAGGCTCACAATGATGGCTATGACAATTGCCATTGGTGTATTGGTGGCTCAACTCGCTAAAGTATTTCTCATGATTTAAAATTCGGTAATGAGTTGAATATCACCAAATACCTTGGTGTACATAGATAAGTTGCATCGAGTTAAAAATGAATTGTTAATATTTATGGAAAGAGTAGAATCGTGGGACACAAGTGTTTTATCTCCTTCAAAACAGAAGACATTGCATACAAGAACTATATTCAGTCTGGGCTTGATGTTGATATGATCGACAAATCCCTCAATAACACGATCGATTCTGAGGACGAAGACTATATTTTGCAGAAGATACGCGAAGATTACCTATCTGATTCAACGGTCACAATACACATCATCGGAGTTTATAGTGCAGAGAACTTGGGTCATGAGGAGCGAAAGTTCATAAAGAGAGAATTGCAGGCATCCCTGTACAATGGGGAGGGTAATACCAGAAGCGGAATCCTCGGGCTAGTTCTGCCCTCTGTTGAGTCGCAGATTTACAAGGAAAGCTTTAACTGTCCCCAATGTGGCAGTAGCCACAACCACGTGGCGATAAATGGCAGTACTGTAGTCTCTGAATTTAGTTATAACTACTATATTCCCAATGACAAATGCTGTCATACGGAAGACGAGAGGTATTGTGTCCTAGTGAAATGGGGTGATTTCTGTGCTAACCCAGAGAAATATATTGATGATGCATTCAATAAACGCTCTGAGCCAATTGCAAATAAAGTCAAAGTGTATGGTACATAACATTCAATAAGCAGAAAACATATAGTTAATAATGGAGCAAAGTATGGAACAGGAATTATTTGAGAAATATCTCAAAGAGAGATATGAAAAAGAGATAGACTGGTATGATAAAACATCTATAAAAAATAAGAGGTTTTATAAGTTCTTTCAGTGGGGGGCCTTGATTATTTCACCTATTGTCGTAGTCCTTGTTGCATTTCTACCAGAAGAGATAAAGTGGCTAACTGCTACAATTGCAGCAATTCTCGCAATAATAACGGCGGCCCTTAAGGCATTTAAGTACCAAGAGAATTGGTTAACTTTCCGAACAATTGCGGAATCATTGAAAAAGGAGAAGTATTTTTATGAGGCGGAATTAAATGATTACAGCGACAGTAGTGACAAAGAAGCTCTGTTTGTCGAAAGAGTAGAGGCTTTGATTTCAAAGGAAAATTCTCTTTGGATCAGTACGCACACTCAAAAAAATGAAGATGAGAATGGGACAGAAAAAAATAAGAATTAGATATTTTGACTTGTTTAGAGGATAATCATGTTTAAAATTCCGGTTTTTGTATCTGCTCCAAGCGATCTTAACAAAGAACAAGAAAAATCGTATTCAATTATTATAGAAGAACTGAAAGTACAGCATTTTGAACCAAGAGCTCTTGGCAGAAGCGATTATCCTGTAAATTTGCCGTTGCAAGAAGTGTACTCTTTGGCTAAACATTGCGCAGGCGGTTTAATACTTGGGTTCTCTCAATTTGAAACAAAGTCTGGGCTATGGAAAAAGGGAACTCAAAGCAGTGCAAGGCAAACGGTCAAAAAAGCATTTCCAACTCCATGGAATCAACTGGAAGCAGGAGTACTCTTTGGTTTGAAGGTACCATTGCTTGTATTTCGTGAAGAAACTATAACTGGTGGTATCTTTGATCCCGGTGTTACAGATGTTTTTGTTCATAATATGCCTATACTACCATTGGACAAAACTGATCGTTATGGCTTACGGCAATTATTCTTAAAATGGGCTGGGATGGTCAGAGAAAATTATTATTCCCAAAACCAATAAGAAAATATTTTTGTAGTTTAAATAAATATGAACAGTTTGACGTCTAATAACAAGGATTGAAATATGTCATTAAATTTATTCATTAGCTACAGTCATGAAGATGAGATTCATCGCGAAAAACTTGTGACTCACTTGTCAACGCTGAGAAGAAATGGAGATATAAAAGATTGGCATGATAGAAAGATTACTGCAGGTGAAGAATGGAAAGGTCAAATAGATAAAAACCTAAAGAAAGCAGAGATTATTTTATTTTTAGTAAGTTCTGACTTTATTGCATCTGACTATTGCTACGATGTCGAAGCCAAAGCTGCTCTTGAAATGCACGAAGAGGGAAAAGCCAAAGTAGTTCCAGTGATTTTACGACACTGCGACTGGAAACAAACTCCATTTGCTAAGCTACAGGCATTGCCTTACGAGGCGGAACCGGTTTCTTCATGGTCAGACAATGATAAAGCGTGGCTAAATATTGTTACTAGCATCAAAGTCGGTATTCAGGAGATCAAAAATAAAAAGCAGAAAATCACAATAACAACGCAAAAGAAAAATTGTTTAACCAAAGAATTTCAAGATTGGCTTAAAGATACAGAGGTGGAATATTCTCACAGAAGAAAGACAAAATTGTTTCTTGAAGATATCTACATTGCTCCAGATTTAAAAAAACTTAGTGATATTGACAAAATAGCATCTACTATATGCAGTGATGAAGCTGTCATTGCGCCTGGTTTTAAAATAATCTTTGGTAGTGACCAATCAGGTAAAACTTCTTTAGGGAAACAATATTTTAAATATTTCCTCCAAAAGGGTGATTTGCCTATTCTGCTAACAGCTGATGATGTTAAAAAATCAGATATTAATAAGATTGCCAGAAAAGCCTACCTTAAACAGCATCAAGATAGTGACGAAAAAAGCTATGAAGAAGCTCTCAATAAAATAATTATCATAGATGATTATTCCGAAATGAAATTAAACATAAAATACCAAAATAAATTACTTGATAACATGAAAGAGCTTTTTGGGACAATTGTGTTACTTGCATCTGAATCTTTTAAGTTTGTCACTCCAGAAATAAGTTCTCTTGATGACTTCGATCGCTATGAAATCATGCAGTTTGGTAATGTTAAAAGAGCAGAACTAATAGAGAAATGGGTCACATTAGGTGTCGAAGAGACAATAGGAGAAAAAGAACTCTACAGCAATGTCGATGCCCTTAAATTACATATCGATTCAGTTGTTAAAAAAGGCATTGTACCTGCTAAGCCCATATACTTAATCACTCTAATACAAGTATTCGAGTCCTTCTCTCCCAAAAAGGTAAATTTAACATCTTATGGACATTGTTATCAATACTTAATCTACCGTGCGCTTGAAAAAACTAAAATCAAAAATACTGAAGTCGATTCTTATCTTAATTTCCTCGCCGAGTTTGCCATTGCGGTGTTTCATAATGATGGAGAAGGCTTTGGAGAGCAGGATTTAACCGCTTTCTTCGAAAAATATCACGATAAATATCTCAAACTAGATCAAGGTAAGGTTATAAAAAACATGTTGGCAAGTAACATATTTTGTGAGAAAAACGGACGAATTTCATTTAAGTATCGATATATATACTATTTCTATGTAGCAAAGCATTTAGCTGATAATTTGACTTTAGAGAAAAAAAGCAAAGAAACTATACGAAATCTCCTTTCTCTACTTCACAAGGAAGATTGTTCAAATATCATAATCTTTATTACTCACCACACTAAAGATAAATGGATATTAGATGAAATTCAATTATGTATGAAGAACCTTTTCCATGATAACAAAGAAGCAACTCTTGAAGTTGGTGAACTTGGATTCATGCAAGATTTTATTGAAAAGATTCCAGAGTTGGTACTTGAGCAAAGGGAGATTGAACAAGAGAGAAAAAAGTCAAATCAACGTAAAGATAAAAATGAAAAAATAGAGAAAAAACTCAATCAAAACATCGAGAAACTTAACCCCGATGATCTTTTGGCACAAATCAATCGAGCATTTAGAGGGATTGAATTAATTGGGCAAGTAGTAAGAAATAGACATGGATCGTTGGATAAAGACACTTTAACTAGCGTTGTTGAGCAGGCCTATTATGTCGGACTAAGGTGTTTGAGAAATTTTATAGAGCTATCCGATATTCTAAAAGATGAAATTGTCCGCATGATAACACGTTCTCTGCAAGAAAATTTAAACATAGAATCTGGGGAAGTGGAAAAGGGTGCGGGAAACATTTTCTTTTTATTGACTTACGGTGTAATCTATGGAATCCTGAGAAGGATAGCATTTTCAGTTGGATCAAAAGAGGCGGAGGAGATATATGAGCGAATGCAGATTAATTATGATACACCTGCTATTATGCTTATAAATCAAGCAATTGAGTTGCAATTCCAAAAAAAGGTCAACCAAAAAAAGCTTAAAGAACTCTCAGAGAAGTTTAAAGGCAATATAGTTTGCGATAGGATTCTAAAAGAAATTGTCATACAACACATTTATATGCATTATGTTGACTATAAAGACAAGCAGCGAGTCTCTCAAATATTGGGCATACCCGTATCCTCCCAGAGACTCTTAGAGACAAAAAGCAAATTTAAGATATAATAGTACATTTCACTAAAAGAGTTTGATAAAGTATTAGGGATTTTGGAACAATTTTAACCCCAACTTTCCCAAACGACATCGAGATTTTACGTGCCTATAAGGCACAACTACTTACGTGCTTATAAAGCACTTTTTTTTATAGCTTTTTCTTGTAAATATACGATATAAGGATATAGAATATATCCGGCGGAGAGGAATCCGCCGGATAATAAGAAATCACTGAGATTTCAAATGTTTCGATCCAAACCGCGAGTGTAAGATTTGGGAAGCGTTTGGAAAGCTCGGTGCTCTTTGTTTATACGCAGAGGGCACCGTCTGCTTTTATAGCGGGCGCTACTGCGTATATCGCTATCAAAAAAAAGAGCATCGCTTAGCTTTCATGTTCCCAAGGGCTCTCGCGGGCCTGGATTGAGCATGATTGCGGCGGTGCTCTTTTTTGTTTTGCGCCGCTGCCTTTAAATGGCCCCGATACGGGCGAGAAAGGAGCAGTTAAATGCGAATGACATACGGAAGGGGCATCATAAGACTGGTTACCTCTATAGCGGTGTTCATGACCGGCTGGATGTTAAAGGATTATTGCACCCTCCCGGCGGTATTGTTGGTAATAATAGCCGGCTATGCAACTTACCATGTTCTTAGCGGTTTTATTGAACTTGATTAATTTAGGGACCCTGATATGAGCGAGAAAGGAGCGACTAAATGCGAATAACATATGAGAAGGGCATTATAAGACTGGTTGTCTTTATAACGGTATTCTTGGCCAGCTGGGCGTTAATGGACTATTACGCCACCTTAGTTATATTGGCGATAATAGTAACCGGCTACGCAGTTTACTATATTTTCGATGGTTTTTTTAAACTCGATTGGTTTAAGGACAAATCGTTACGCAAATGAAAATTCATCGTTTTTCTTATGAATATACGATATAAGAATATAGAATATAACTGGCGGGAAGGAACCCGCCAATAGAATAAGAAATCACTGAGATTTCAGACGTTTCGAGGTAAATCGCCAGTTTTCATTTTCGGGAACGTGTGGAAGGCTCGGTGCTCTTTGTTTATACGCAGAGGGCACCGTTTGCTTTTATAGCAGGCGATTTGCGTATTCGTTACTAAAAGAGCATCGCTTCGCTTTCATGCCCCGATAGGCTCTGCCGAGCCCTCTTCGAGCGTGATTGCAGCGGAGTTCTTTTTTGTTTTGCGCCGCTGCTTTATATAGCCTCGATGTGGGCGAAAAAGGAGCGACTAAATGCGAATAACATACGAGAGGGGCATCATAAGACTGATTACCTTTGCAGCGGCATTATCAATTGGCTGGATGTTAAAGGGCTATTATATCACCTCAACTATATTGCTGACGGTAATAATTGCCTACGCAGCTTACTATATCCTCAGCGGTTTTATTGAACTCGATTGATTTTTGGGGGGAAGAGGCTGTTATTTATGTGCCTTCGGCACAACTATTTACGTGCTTATAAAGCACTTATTTATGTGGCTTTAAGCCACCTTAATCAACTTTTGGCCCGGCAATGTCAATCACTTCAAAATTAATGTCACCGCGAGGGACCGCTGCTATAAACTTATCTCCTACCGAGTGTCCAACAATAGCTCGTCCTATTGGTGAGTGAACTGAAATACTTCCCGTATCAATATCAGCATCTGCCGAACCCAGTAACTGATAGGTCACCTTTTCTTTAGTATCTAAATCCAACAAAGACACAACGGTGCCAAACACAGCCCGGTCACATTCAACTTTTGTGCAATCAACGATATCTGCCTGGCTCAGTTTTCCCTTTAATTCGCCAATCCGCCCTACTATATGACCTTGCCGCTGACGCCCGTAAACATATGCACCGTTTTCCTTTAAATCGCCTTCTTCACGCGCTTGAGCAACCGTTCGTCGAACTTCGGGCAGTTCCTCTGTCTCAAGCCGGGTTAATTCCTTCATAAGTCTGTTGTAACCACTTCTTGATATTGGTTCAGGGTTAAGCATTGAGATATTCTTTCACAGATTAAATAGTCTTTTTCTTAATTTCAGCTATCATTTTGCTCCGCATTATTTTTTCCATTACTTTCCTAACTTTACCCATTCTGCCAAAAACCGCAAGATTTAATTTAACCCCTAACTCTCCGAGACGACGTCGGGCGGTATCAGTTCTGTAACTATTTACGTGCCTATAAGCCACTTCAAATTCTACTATGTCGAGTTAGCTAGCTACTTACGTGCTTATAAAGCACCACCTGCTGAAACGTTTTCTTTGACGCTGATTGCACATTCGGCTATCCTGTTGTCCGAAACTAAAACAGCGTTAAGATAAGGGGAAAACCCAATGAAACGTTTAATGAACTATTTTCTCCAGGGACTTCTGGTTTTTGTACCGGTAGCAGTGACTGTTTTCACAATCGTTCTGGTCTTTACAAAGCTTGATGGCCTGTTAAAGGTTCCCATTCCCGGCTTGGGCCTGGTTATTACGATAGTGCTTATAACATTGATTGGTTTTGTGGCATCGAATTTCATCGGCAATAAAATCTTTACGATGATTGATGCGCTCTTCACCAAGCTGCCGGTAGTGAAGATGTTGTATTCGGCTATCAAGGATGTGATACAAGCGTTCGCTGGTGAGAAGAAGAGTTTCGACAAGCCAGCCATTGTTGAGTTGACGCCGGGCGGCCCCAAGGCGGTGGGCTTTATCACCAGAGAGAGCCTGGAATTTTTATCTTTAGCCGGGCATGTGGCGGTGTATTTCCCGCAGTCATACAACTTTGCGGGCTCGGTATTGATTTTCCCATCCGAGCGGGTCAAGCCGATAGATGTCAACAGTGCTGAGGTAATGGCATTTGTCGTCTCTGGCGGAGTCTCAGGAAAATGAAGTTTACAGACCTTGACCTGAAACCCCAGATACTTGCCGCATTAAAAGATATCAAGTACGTCGAGTTGACCCCGGTTCAGGAAAAGACCTTTCCTCACATTCTTTCCGGCAGAGATATCATTGTCCGCGCTGAAACAGGCTCCGGAAAAACCGCGGCATGTGCGGTTCCCCTTATTCAAATGGTCGACCCATCCATAAAGGCTGTCCAGTCCCTTATTCTGGTTCCTACCCGGGAACTGGCACTTCAGTATGTCAGCGAGATTTCCGATATTGCCCGCCATATTGACGTTAAGCCCTTTGCCGTTTACGGCGGCTTTTCCATGCAGACCCA
>JAGLSU010000030.1 GCA_023135935.1 Planctomycetota bacterium | reverse complement strand
ACTGATGAATCTGCATAACCTTTTGTTGTGTATGCAGGCCTTCGGTGTCAATTACAGTGACCCTCTGACCTTCACTTATCTGTCCGGCAAAAATCCTACCTATCGCAATTCGCCCTACATAATCCGAATATTCCTGACTCGTCACCAGCATTTGCAACGGAGCATCCGGAACAATCTTCGGCGGGGGGACATTCTTTATGATTGCTTCGAACATTACCTGCATATTATCAGTTTTTTTATCAAGATCAGTTGTGGCCCATCCGTCTCTTGCCGATGCGTAAACAAGCGGGAAATCGAGCGCCTCATCTTCGGCTCCAAGCTGACCAAGCAAATCGAAAACTTCGTTGACAACATCATCCGGCCGGCTGTTTTCGCGGTCCACTTTGTTGATTACGACTATCGGCCTTAGCTCATGCTCAAGCGCCTTACTCAACACAAATCTTGTCTGCGGCATAGGCCCTTCAAACGCATCGACCAAAAGAAGCACGCCGTCTGCCATTTTCAAGACGCGCTCAACCTCTCCGCCAAAATCAGCGTGCCCGGGCGTATCGATTATATTGATTTTATATTCATCGCCTTGAGAATCCGTATAGTTAATCGCGCAGTTTTTACTGAGAATTGTTATGCCCCGCTCCTGTTCCAGCGGATTGGAATCCATAATCAGCCCATGCTCGCCGCCAGCGAGTTTATCAAGCTCCTCTTGGCGAAACATCCCCGATTGGTATAGAAGCTGGTCCACCAGCGTCGTTTTACCGTGGTCGACGTGAGCAATTATCGCTACATTACGAATATAATCAGAATACATAACAATTTCCAAAAAGGGATTAGTGAATATCAAGGACTTGGTTTAATTTTCACCGTTGAAGCCAACTACTCTACACCATTTTTTATTAATGTCAATACAAAACCATCTCGTTTCTCTTGCTTGACGCTGATTGTACATTCGGCTATCCTGTTGTCCGAAACTAAAACGGTATTTGAGATAAGGGAAAATAAAATGTCTTTCTATACGGCGATTAATTGCATGGATGGTAGGGTGCAGCTGCCCGTGATAGATTATCTCAAGGACCGTTTCAAAGTAGAATATATCGATTCAATCACCGATGCCGGGCCGGTACTCTACCTCGCCGAAAAAACAGATTCCGAACAGACAAAGTCAATCCTGCAGCGAATCGATATCTCCATAAACAATCACAAATCGACAGGTGTAGCCATCGTTGCCCATCATGATTGTGCGGGAAATCCCCTCGATGACCAAACCCAAATGGGCCAACTGCAACTGGCTGCCAACTTTTTACTAAGCCGTTACCCGAATGTAGAAATAATAGGGCTATGGGTCGATTCGAACTGGTCGGTAACGGAAATTTAATTTAGATGGATACTAAAGAACGCAAAAATATATTAGTGACCTGTGGGCCGGGGCTGGGGGACTATCTGCAAACCGAACTTAAATCGCTTGGTTTTGAAATAGTTAGCAGCCATCCCGGTGGTATTATCACACGCGGCTCATTTATCGATTGCATGAAACTGAATCTATATCTACGAACTGCTTATAGCGTCCTCTATCTTCTTAAAGAATTTAGATGTGGCAGCAGCGAAGCACTCTACAAACAAGTCAGCAACCTGCCGTGGGAAAATATCATCGCCCCGGAAGAATATCTGTGCGTGCTCTCACGTGTCGATACCTTCTCGATTAACAATAGCATGTATCCGAGCCTGAAAGTCAAAGACGCAATCGTCGACCGAATATATAAAAAGGTCGGCTCCAGGCCAGATAGCGGCCCGGATAGAAACAAAGTTGTCGTCAACCTTTTCTGGAAGAACGACAAGGCGTGGATATACCTCAATACTTCTGGTTTAAAACTCTCCGACAGAAACTATCGCAAGATGCCCCACAAGGCACCGCTGCGAGAATCGTTAGCCGCGGGAATCATCATGGCTACTGGCTACGACGGTTCGCAGGATATTGTTCTGCCTATGTGCGGCAGCGGTACACTCGCTATCGAATCGGCTCTTATAGCCATGAATAAACCGCCGGCTGGCCTGCGAAGCAATTTTGGTTTTACACACATCAAGGTTTTTGATGAGCAGATATGGAAGCAAATGCGAAATGATGCCCGCAAAGCTGTGCGCAAAGGCCCACCGCAAAAACGCATAATTGCGACAGATATAGATGGCAACGCTATCACCGCAGCCAGGCAAAACGCGAAAACCGCAGGTGTCGAACATCTAATAGAATTTAACGTATGTGATTTCGCCGATACCGATGTTCCGAATGGCGAGGGTATTGTAATAGTCAATCCAGAATATGGTTTGCGATTAGGGGAACTCGAAGAGCTCGAAAAAGAATATAAACGCATCGGAGATTTCTTCAAACAAAGCTGCGCCGGCTATACCGGCTATATATTTACCGGCAACAGAAAACTTACTGGAAAAGTCGGCCTGAAAACCTCAGCTCGCATGATATTCTTCAACGGAAAAATCGAATGCCGCTTGCTGAAATATGAAATGTACGAAGGAACAAAAAACCCCTGAAAATAATCCTACACGCGTGATTTTGCCTTCCTACGTTCCTTTAGGTGTAACTTGATATCAAAAACAGTCTTAAGGATAACTAATGCAAGGAGTATACCTACTGGCGAACCCATCATTGCTGAAAATATACCGCCTAATATAATCGCAATATGCATTACCACCATTCGTGGATAGGGGCTACCCATTAAATCTTTTCGTTTGGCAGTTGCAAATTCTCCTTTTAAAAGGTAATTATAAACAAATGAAACGCCGTGACTTGCAAATAAAGCTAAAATAGCGAATTTCATTTCTATTGGTATCATTAAATAAATCTGCTTTATAACATCGATTAACAGCTGAATAAAAACCAGAAAACATGGCCAAGCCTCTCCCTCAATAAATCCCCCTTTATCTTTCCCAAACATGGCCAATACAAACACACCGTGACCGCCCATGAATCCGCCATAGTGCATTGCAAAAAAGGGGATAGCAAATAAATTGCCTATGTGTTCCGAAGGGTGTTCTGTTTTCGCAGTGGCGATCTTCAAAATGGTATAGAATCCGAGAACAACATTTTCCGCCCAATATAGAAGAACTATGTTAAAAGCGTCCCACTCGAAAAACAGACGCTCCCCATAGCGGTAAGATATTCGCTGCTATAAGGGCGATTACTGAAATGCTGGTTAAATCTTTCTTTGAGAAAAACTTCATTTAGTAAGCATTCTAACCGCTCCTAAAACCAAAGACAACTATCAACCTTTCGTGGGATTAGGCACATATTACATGGAGAAGATGAGCGGCTCTCGGTCGAATATCGGCTTTTTAGCCGAATAAGGGCATGTTTTTGATATTTCACGGATATTTTAGGACTATATTTTTCGGATAAAGCTATTTAGTTGTTGCATATTTGAATTATTCTGTTCTAATTGCGAACTAATAAAGTAAATCAAAAGTAGGGGATATTATTTCATCTCTCGATAGTAGTTCCCGAAAAAACTAGTACAGAGAGAATTTAGTTGCTCTTTTATAGAGCAAAGGAGAAGTAACGTGGCAACAGGTACAGTAAAATGGTTCAACGCATCAAAGGGTTTCGGATTCATCGTTCCTGATGATGGTGGCGAAGATCTTTTCGTCCATCACTCAGAAATTAAGACCTCCGGCTATGCATCGCTAGATGAAGGCCAAAAGGTTGAGTTCGAAATCGGCGAGGGCAAAAAAGGCCCGTGTGCGACCAACGTAATTCCAGGCTAAGCTTAGACTAAAGCGTTGAAAAACCGAAGGCCCCGCAGTTAAACGGGGCCTTCTTTATTTATGAAAGCAAATTGTCAACAAATACCCCCATTTTTCTTATCCAGTGACAATGTTGCTCTAACCTCACGGCCCCTCCCCGTAGGGCCGTAAGATTATACATCGAGAGTATTCGTCAAATAAACTCTAAGCGGACATTTACAAAGATATATACTTCCAAAAGAAAGCGAAAATTCGCAACCTGTCTGGCCTTCTAAACATCGAGCAAATCCGCCGATTCCCATGTTTGCTGTCTTGCAGGTATCGGCAGGTTGTGACTTGTAACATTTAAAACTTTCCGAACATTGCATGTCAGCCATTATCTCCGCTATTTTTTCTTCCTGCTCTTTTTCCATGTTTAATATCCCCCCAGATATAATCTTTCATAGAAAACATACTGACAATATGAAAATAGAAACTGACGGCGCCATATGATGCTGTCGCTGTAGGGGTGTGTGCAGTTTTCCAAAATTATAGTCTTCTAAAGGTGGGTTTCAACTCTTTCCAAAAAAGTTTAATAAAGACCTGTTCTTGTTGGCCTTCGAAAAATCGCCCTAAGTGACCGGCATAGCTCAAAAAAGCCCTTTTACTTAATTTTATAGGGGAATTCCCCTATAGGAAAAATAGGGAAGCCCTGATACCCAAAAAAATCTTTTGTAACAATAGTGTCACTCGCAAAAACCATACAAATCAAATTGCAGTGACAAGGCTTGAAATTACTTTCTTAAAAACTTACAATACCCGCATCGTAAGAAAGCAATTATATTACTGCAAAATGAAAAAAGGAGAATGATATGAGCAAGCAGGTTAGTATTATGCCTTGTTTAGATATGCAGAATGGCCGTGTGGTCAAAGGTATTCATTTCGTTGATATTCGCGATGCAGGCGACCCGGTCGAATGCGCACTTGCCTACTGTCAAGCCGGAGCCAATGAGCTTGCTCTGCTTGATATCACGGCAACAGTTGAAGGTCGTGGCACTATGCTCGACGTTGTCAAAAGAGTTGCCGATGCCGCAACCATACCATTCACCGTAGGTGGCGGTATTTCTGATGTTACTTCGGCACAGGCAGTTCTCCAAGCCGGCGCCGACAAAATATCTGTCAGCAGCGCCGCATTTCGCAAGCCCGAAGTTATCTCTGAAATGGTCAAAGAATTCGGACCTGAAAAAGTTACCGTCGCCATAGATGTGGACCGGAATAAAGCAATGCCTTCGGGCTACGAAGTATACATCGACGGAGGCAGAACCGCAACCGGTTCCGATGCTGTCGAATGGGCTAAAAAAGTAGACGGTTTCGGTGTGCCAGTGATATTGCCAACCAGCAAAGCCGGCGATGGTGCCAAAACAGGGTACGACCTGCCCATAATTAGCGCCATGAAAGAAGCTACATCGGCCATAATCGTTGCTTCGGGAGGTGCGGGAAAACTCGAACATTTTTATGAGGCAGTCGAAGCCGGAGCTACCGTTCTCCTTGCGGCTTCGGTGTTTCATTTCCATCTTATCGATATCGGTGACTTGAAAGACTATTTGCGAAACCGTGGTCTCGAGGTAGAATAAATGATTATTGGAGTCTTAACGGCTCAATTAAATTTGCAGGGTGTAACATCACTTAAGCAAAAGCGAGCCATCGTCAAAAGTGTAATCGGACGACTAAAATCCAGATTCAATATCTCGGCTTCTGAAGTTGACCATCAGGACAGCAAGACCGTTGCCGTTATCGCCATAGCGATAGTTAGCAACGAAACAAGTTTTATAGATAAGCAGCTTGATAAAATTGTTGAATTTATGCATAGAGATGGCAGGTTCTATCTCGGTCTAATTGAAAGGGAAACCTTTTAGGCCCGTGCAATAATTAAAAAATCTTATCAACAATAAATCTTGCGCTGAAAAATATATCCACCCCTATACTAAAACAAAGTACCGCCAGCCTTAACCAGTGAACTCGCAATTTCGCGAGAGTCAGAATATAGATAATAGCAACTGTTATTGTACCGAGCGCATACATTTTGCAACTTTCGGTAAGAAGTTTTGCGTGATTCAATCCGAGGCCTGCGAAGGTGTTCCTGTACTTCATAGCCAGAAAAAATGTTGTAGCCGAAAGTGCTGCCATAATTAGCGCACTTGCAAAAATCCACTTTCTGTCAGAAGAACCGGCAAAAGCAAGCCCGTCCGTACCGGCACCTATAAGTATCGCGCAACACAAAACAGGAATTGTCAGCCACATGATTGGACTGATGTTAAGGCCCAAACTGCAAAAAGCTAATATGACACCGATGCAAAGAATTACCATTATGCCGAAACGCCGCGCCATCAGCAACATGGAAAAACCCATCACTAATGCCGCTATCGGTATGTGGTAAAACCCGACAACAACCATACTTCGCTCCGCCATCACAAGCGGAGCTAATAATCCCCCCAAATCATATAAATACAGCTTGGCTTGCGTCGGAACCGCAAACAGTCGATAGTAAGCCGACACCTGAAAGAAAACAACTATCCCTAAAAATGGCAAAGCCGAAAGCGGTATTCTTAACCATCGAAATTTACCTTTGGGCCCGTAAGTCGCCGGCAGAAAAAGCCATGGCACAGCCGCTGCCAAGAATCCAACGGTAGGATGATATCCCGCCAACCCCAGCGAAAAAGGGCCGAAACCATAAATCGCGCCGGCGAAAAATGAACCGATAAAACTCACTACCCACCGACGGCTCAATATGTAACAACCCATCGAGGCCAAACAGACATTTACAACAAAAAGATATTGAATCGTTTTGAAATGTTGGAAATATGGCTGATAAAGATAAACCGAAAAACCGACGTAAATAAACGTCGCTGCGAAAAATCCGCCCAGATTGGACTTGATTCCAAAACCAATTGAGTGGCTTGTTTTGCCTGAAGTTCTACTCATTAATATGGTTCTCTATCTGAGAACGACCATTAAAGTTCAGCCTTTGTTTCCGCCGTTTTCTTTGTAGAGGACTTCTTCACATCAACTATTTCTGCCGCCAGCTTTGAACATGTTGGCTTTGGCCCTTCACCGTTCCAGCAATACAAACAGAGATTCTCTTTAGGCAGCCCAACGGCCTCAACCATATCCTCCAGAGTCTGGAATCTCAACGTCGAAACATCCAGGTCCTTGGCAATCCATTCAATCATCTTTTCATACTTCTCGCTTTTTGTGTCGAGATATTCCGACACATCTTCCAAATCATGACCTTCAAGAGCGCGAATAGCTTTGCGAGCCGCCAACTCATGAATAGAACGCGTGGAAAGATTGAACTTGCACGGGAACATCAAAGGCGGGCAAGCTGGCCTTACGTGTATCTGCTTGGCACCGCAATCCCACAGCTTCTTGATAGTGAAGTTTTTAAGCTGCGTCCCACGGACGATAGAATCCTCACAAACGACAATGCTGTTTCCGTCGATTACTTCTTTGATTGCGATAAGTTTCATTTTCGCGATGTGGTCACGCGTCTCCTGCGAAGGCGGTGTATAACTTCTCCCATATCCCGACGTGTATTTAACTAAAGGCCGACGGAACGGCTTGCCGGATTCCATCGCATATCCTAATCCGTGAGCCAATCCGGAATCCGGAACGCCGGAAACCACATCGACCTCGATATCCTTGTCCTGCTTGGCGAGGCAACGGCCGCATTTCTCACGAACTATTTCCGTATTTATACCTTCATAATTCGATGCGGGAAAACCGGTGTATATCCATAAGAATGTGCAGATTTGACTTGTGTTCTTATTACCGGGCCTTTTTTGCTCGACACCCTTTTCACTTATAAAAATTATCTCTCCCGGCTCGAGGTGTTTGATAACTTTAAAATCATTATTCGGAAATGCGCTGGTCTCAGCCGTTACCGCCCATGCGTCCTCACGATTACCGATGGTAAGTGGCGTATATCCAAGCCGGTCTCTGGCGGCGTATATGCCATCTTTATTTAACAATAAAAGCGAACAGGAACCTTCTATCGCCTCGAACATTTTCTCTATGCCGTCTATCAGAGAGCTGCCCTGATTAATTAACTTTGCTATCAACTCGGGCGTATTAACCGCACGCTTACTTACCTCACTGAAAGATATCCCTTGCTCCAACAGTTTTGTCGCCAACTCTTCGGCGTTCTCCACGAATCCACTGGTTATTATACAGAACGGCCCGAATCTTGAATTCAGATATATCGGCTGTTCATCGTAGTCACTGATAACACCAATGCCTTTATTGCCGCTCATGGATTTGTAATCTTCGTAGAATTTCGACTTGAACTGGCTTTGATTAATGTTGTGTATTTGACGGGTAAAATCTTCTCCGAGTACCGCCATACCCCCGTATTCAGTTCCAAGGTGTGAGTGATAATCCGTACCGTAAAAAAGTGTTTCTGCGCAATCACCCTTCGAGACCACTCCGAAAATACCGCTCATTTTTCACCTCCTGTGATATGTTTGACGATTTCCCTATCCTTACGTGAGACCTGCTCCGAATACTTCGCTACAGTATAATGTACGAAAGTCTGTTTACAACAATAATTAAAAGACCGCGAGTTATTTAAGGACTACCTTGCCCGTCCCCGTAGTAACCCTGCCTATCCTGTAAACCTTTTCACCATATCGAGTCAGCTTTTTTGCCACAGAATTGGCGAAATCCTCTGCCACTACCAACACAAAACCTATCCCCATGTTGAAAACACGAAACATCTCATCCTTTTCAACGGGACCTTTTTTCTGCAGAAGTGTAAATACTTTTGGCACTTCCCAACTTGATTTTTTTATCATAGCGTCACAATTCTTAGGCAGCACGCGTGGAATATTGCCCACTAACCCGCCGCCGGTGATGTGTGCCATTCCATGAACGATTTTTTTGACCTTATATTGTCCCAGCAGCTTCACTATGGAGCGAACATAAATCCGTGTCGGTTCCAAAAGCACGTCACCAAGCACCGCACCGCCGAGTTCGCTGGGCCTATCGGTCATCTTTAAGCCCGCCTTCTTAAAACAAATATTGCGAACAAGAGAGTACCCGTTACTGTGCAAACCACTCGACGCTAAACCGAGTATGACATCACCTTTTTCTATGGTGTCACCGGTGATGATTTTTTTCCGCTCGACAATTCCTACTGCAAACCCTGCCATATCAAAATCATTTTTGCGATAAACGTCCGGCATCTCTGCTGTCTCGCCGCCGATAAGCGCACAATCTGCCAGTCTACAGCCAGCTGCGATTCCCTTTACCATCTCCGCTATCATTTTTGGTTCCAGCTTATTGATGGCTAAATAATCTAAAAAGAACAACGGCTCGGCGCCCTGCACCAGCATATCGTTAACACTCATCGCGACCAAATCAATCCCGACCGTATCAAATCTCTTCGCCTTAGCTGCCAACTTTACTTTTGTCCCCACACCATCGGTGCATGCCACCAGAACCGGATTCTTGTAGTTTCTCTTGAAAAGCTTTTCATCATATTCAAGCCGAAACATCCCCGCGAATCCACCCGGCAAGTCCATAACACGTGGGCCGAACGTACTGGCTACATGACTATGGATTTGTTCGACCATTTGGTCGTTGGCATCAATACTTACGCCCGATTGTTTGTAACTGATGTATTTACCCATCTGATTCTGCTAAATCATCAAATAAATCTGACTGATAATGTTCCAAAGAGAATTTATTTAACGCGATATCTACCGGTATCCTGTATTTACCACACCAGCATGCCGTACAATAATGGTCCGCTGGGAATGTTGCACACGACAACAACCCTTCAAGTGATATATACCCGACACTGTCAACGCCGAGAAATTCCGCGATTTGTTTCAAATCTCGATTGTTCGCCAGCAACTCTTCTTTCGTTGGAAAATCTACACCGTAAAAACATGGAAATCTAATCGGAGGACAGCTGATTCGCATATGAACTTCCTTTGCGCCAGCTTCACGTATCGCTTTTATCTTGCCTCTGGTGGTTGTACCGCGGACTATCGAATCGTCCACTACCACAACACGCTTGCCAGCCACAACTTCTTTTACTATCGCCAATTTGAGCCCAACCTGCAATTCCCTTAACTTCTGGTTTGGCGAAATAAACGTCCTGCCTATATAGTGGCTTCGAACCATTCCCATATCGAAAGGTATCTTGCTCTGTTCGGCGTATCCTATCGCAGCCGATGTACCTGAGTCCGGTATCGGTATCACCACGTCCGCTTCGACGGGGTGTTCTATCGCTAACTGTTTGCCGAACTTCTTTCTGAGTTCATGCACGTTCTCACCGAATATCGTACTATTTTGTTTGGCGAAATAAATCTGCTCGAAGATACAATGAGCCGGTTTAACAAAACCGGGCTTAACGAAAAATCGGCTGTGCATTCCGTCTTTGTCCAGCCGAATAATCTCGCCCGGCTCGACTTCACGAATAAACTTTGCGCCAATGGCATCAAGGGCACACGTCTCACTGGTAACAACATAAGCGCCGCTTTCAGTTTGACCTATACATAAAGGCCTAATACCGTACGGGTCCCGCGCTGCCTCAATATGGTCAGAATACAAAAACAATAAACAATACGAACCTTGCAGGTGATTCAATACGTGCGCCAACGGGTCGGGCTTGCTGACGTGACTCGGCTTAGCAAGCAAATGAGTGATTACCTCCGTGTCGCCCGTCGATTTGAATATACTACCGTATGCTTCGTATTCGTCCCGAAGCAATGCTGCGTTTATTAAATTACCATTATGCGCAACTGCTACCTGACCACGAGAATACTCACTTAACAATGGCTGGCTATTTACAGAATTGCTTGCGCCGGTGGTAGAATAACGAACATGACCTATTGATACCGGGTTAGCGAGTTTTTCCAAAGTGTCCGAACCATCACGAAAAACTCTCCTTACCGTCCCCATCCCTTTATAACACTGAATGTATTCCCCATCGCTGGAGGCAATTCCAGCAGACTCCTGACCGCGGTGTTGAAGGCTGTATAATCCTAAGTAAGTTTTTTGTACCGCATCTGGGTCTCCGAAAATGCCGAAAAGACCGCAGTTTTCTTTTTTATCAAAAGTCATTGACCCTGCTCACAAAATAACTGAAATAGGGAACCAGACAAAAGAATAGTCTAATGAATTGGCTGGAATAAGTCAAACTAAACAATTGTTTTTTCTGCCTCAGAGTACATAAAATCGGGTATTCGGCGAACTTTACCCTCTCCGTTTATACAGGCAAGCACGCTTGTTCCTTCAGCAACAACCACACCGTCACCGCGACGGCTAAGCGTATAGCTGTGCTTGATCTTACTGGCAGTAACCGATGAACACTCAGTTACAAGTTGTAATTCCTCATCATATTTTGTTGGCTGGCGAAATTTCACATGAAACTCTGCTACCACAAAGTATACGCCCGCTTCTTCCAGTTTCTTGTATGCCAAACCGTTAACACGCAACAGCTCTGTCCTGCCCAACTCGAACCAGACCGGATATACGCTGTGATGAACTACCCCTGCTTGGTCCGTCTCGTTGTAGCGGGGGATGATGGTTATCGTGTGACTCTTTATGATTACTCGTTTCGGAAAATCCATATATCGCACCTCAAACCAAGAAAATAACACAAAATTCAATATTTGCAAGATTTTGCAGCCAAAAACTTAAAAACATCCGAACATTCAGACCCGCTTTATACGTATTCTGTATTTAAATGTTGCTGTTAAAAACCAACAAATAAAAGATTGACTTGCCCGTTTTTTGCGAGGATAATGTGCCCCTCTTAATGTTTAAACAGGCACTATTTCGCTATTTTAATCCGTGGAAGGACCAATTATGAAAAGTTTTCTTACAATTTCAACTTGCTTTGTAATGATTTTAACCGTTTGTGGTTTGGTTACCGCTGCCGACAAGGACAAAAAAACGCCGGAACCAGCCACCTCAGATGTTGCCGTTACCGTAAACGGTATCGATATCACCGAAACTCAGCTGGAAATTGCTATCGCTCCACAACTTCAAAAAGTTAGCGCACAGCTACCGCCTCAGTTTATTGAGCAATTCAAGGCACAAATGAAACAGCAAGCCCTGGAAAAAATGATTGTCGAACAACTACTCGACGAAACGGTCAAGGCTGAGAAAATAATAATAACCGACAAAGAAGTGGACACCCAAATCGAAGAAATGGCTGCAAAGGAAGGCCTGTCAATAGATGACTTTAAGGAACTGGTAAAGGCGTATGGACAAAGCATCGAACAAGTACAAAATCGAATACGACAAGGGCTTAGCTATCAAAAACTTATGGAAACGCAAATGGAAGGCAAAGTAAACGTAAAAGAAGAAGGTGCCAAAAAGTTTTATGAAGAAAACAAAAGCCAGTTCGAAACCCCTGAGCAAATCAGAGCAAGTCACATCCTTATTCAACCGGACTCTGACCCGAATGCTGACCCGGATAAACTCAAGGCAAAAGCAGAGAAAAAAGCAAAGAAACTGCTAAAGAAAATCAAAAAGAAAAAAGGCGCCAACTTTGCGGAATTGGCAAAAGAAAATTCCGCCTGTTCCTCAGCAGCACAGGGTGGAGATTTGAGCTACTTTGGCAAAGGCCAAATGGTACCTGCTTTTGATGAAGTCGCTTTTGGATTAAAGGTCGGGGAAATCAGCGGTGTTGTAGAAACCAAATTCGGCTACCACATCATAATGGTTACCGACCACAACGATGCGAGTACCACCTCCTATGCCCAGGCCAAAGATGGTATAATGGAACAGCTGAAACAACAGCAGCAACAACAACTCCTGATTGAGTATATCGATTTGCTAAAAGCCAAAGCGAAAATCGTTTACCCGCCTGGAAAAGAACCAGCCGCAGTTGCACCACCTGCTGTGCCTACATCACCGGCTAAATAAATTTTGGCTGACAGCAAAAAACCCGAATAAAAAAAGCGGATAGCTAATAAACTATCCGCTTTTTAATTTTAATAATATCTCGTTACTTTAACAATGTTGCTGGGTCAAGATTTGCTGATTCGATATCTTTAAAGTAGTTTGCCGTACCGACCTTCAATTCAATTGTTGCCTCTTCGTCACAAACAATTATACCCTTCGGATGCATCTGTAAGGCACTGATTGTCCACATGTGATTTACACTGCCTTCAATCGCGTACTTCAGCGCACGTGCCTTGTTGTGACCATTAACGATAATCATAACTTCATCCGATTCCATAACTGTTCCTACGCCGACAGTCAAAGCTGTTTTAGGAACCTTGTTAACGTCACCGTCGAAGAATCGTGAATTGGCTATGATGGTATCGTAAGTCAGTGTCTTAACGCGGGTCTTTGAAGCTAAAGAGGACCCCGGCTCGTTAAATGCTATGTGACCGTCAGGACCTATGCCGCCAAGGAAAAGCCTGATGCCGCCTGCCGCTTCTATCTTCGTTTCATAATTTACGCATTCAGCGTCAAGGTCCGCCGCGTTACCGTCAAGAATATTAACATTCTCTTTCTGGATATCTATGTGGCTGAAAAAATTGTCCCACATAAAGGAATGGTAACTTTCTGGATGGTCCTCTGCAAGGTTCACGTATTCATCCATATTGAATGTAACAACATTCTTGAACGAAACCGCACCAGCTTTATTGAGGGCGATTAACTCTTTGTACATTCCTAACGGTGAAGAACCTGTAGGAAGACCAAGCACAAAGGGTTTGGAATCGCTTGGGCCGAAAGCGTTAATTCGCTTGGCAACAAGATTTGCAGCCCATTTTGAAACTAATTCGTAACTGGGTTCAATTATTAATCTCATAAATTCCTCCATCAATTAAATGCATTTTGTATCAACGCAATTTCTCCACGCGACCAATAAGCTCATCACCAAGCTTGGTCTTTGTGGTTATATGCTTTTCAATTTCGGTTACAAAACTGTTTTCTTCATATGTCCCTCGAACTGCTGCGAAATCAGCACGCCTTGTTTGCTCGTCACCGTCAAGCCCGAATCCAATCTGGACGATATCAGCGAATTCTTTGCCTGCGTCGTTGTAAAGCTGATGGTCAAGGTCCAAAACCGCTGTCTTCCAGTCATTTACCAGCCCGATGATGTCTTCGGCGGTTATCTCGCTTACACTTTTACCAAGATGTTGCTGCAAAACATTCTCTGCCCATGCCCATTCATATTTTGCGTAGTCGTTATGTATCGTTCCAAACGCTTCCTGTATCTTATCCAAACTACTGATAGCACCGCTGTCTATATCAGCCAACATCTTTTGCACAACCTCTTCCGGAGCAAAAAGACCTGCAAGGTCTATCCATTTGCCCGTACCTATCTTGGTCTCCGGCGCCAACACTTTCTTGAGGTCATCAATCGTCTTAAATTGCTTACCTTCCAGCCGTTTTATTAAACAGTTACCCAAAAATTTGTTAATGCCAAGTTGATAGAATTTGATGCCTCTGTCCAATGCCGAACTTTTAATCTTAACGCTATGATAGATAAAGTGGTCAGAAGTCTCGCCCGATGTTGCCTTGAGGTCTTTCAGTAACTTGCGACCGTTAATCATCTTCTGAATCGTATATGGGCTCAAAAGTTTGAAGTTTATGTAATCGAGTTTATTTGGGTCTTTCCGCTTATCTCGCTTCGGCCATTTCCTCGCGTCACGAACTGTACCAACACTTCGCAAATTAACTCCGGGAATAAGAACAGTTTCGTCTTCGTGCTCAATCAAATACGAAAACGGCAAATCAGAAGTATCGGAGTTCTTGTAGTGCCTGCCCATGACAACGCTAAACGCCCCGACCTTCGCCGGCCACAATATATAAGAGTCGCTTGCTGTCTTGGAACCACGCTCGACAATTCCTTGATGGGTCGGTCCTAACTTATACATGTGGTTACTTTGGTTGGTACCACTGCCTGCGTTCAAAAACGAAAACAAACCCGCAATCAAAAGCGTCGACTTGTGATGTGTCACAGTATATGGCCCGGCAAATATCGCACATGCTTCACCGTGGAAACCTCCACAATTAGCAAAAAATACGGAGCTCTCCGCCGAATACTGCTTGGCTAATTCGGTGGCTTGGCCGACAAAACATTCGGCTACTATCGCACCGTCAGAAATCTTCGAACCTGAGCATGCAATAAAATCTTTTACGATTACATCAGGGCCGATATAAACTGGGTCTTCCTCACAACTGTTGATTGAACCGTTCTCTAATTTACTCGCACCTTCGATTACGCTTGCAGGACCAATCTTTACATTTTTAATAATCCGGCAGTTAATAAGCTTGGAACCCTTACCTATAACACCGGTAGAACTACTGACGGATTTACTGTAATCCGAAATCATCTTTTGCAACTTCTCGATAGTTTTCGTCCTGTCGCGGTAACACGCTATCACGTAAGCCGTGTGAGCGGAAAGATTATCATAAATTGGTATCTCTCGTCCGCCCGCTTCGTTAATAACAGCAACTTCCGTTCCGTTACCGAATGAGCTTTCGCCTTCCACAACCAGCAGGTCGAGGTTCTCTATCATCACATCATCTTCGATTGCATAGTTAGCGATATAACTTTTGACCTGGTTGATATATACGTTGTTACCGATTGTGCAATTGTGAATTGTGGCATTACTTATACCTGTTGGTTTGGCGGCTCCACCGGGAAAAGTAACAGTCTTATCGAAGACACCTAACTTTATATCTCCGGAGAAATGCGTAAATTTGACGCGACCCGTTTTGAACCCATCGGTCACATGAACCTTTGACCAATCATCACAGACGCACCCTTGACCGCTCAGTACAGCGACCTCTTCACTCGACAATTGACGAAATTCTGTTCCCATCTCTATTCTCCTAACCAGTGTTGGTTTTTATCAACATCATCCCATACTAATTTATATCGGCAAGAAGTACTTGATATTAAACCCTTAATCCAATTCCGACAAGCATATAGAGTATGGTCCTATAAATCAAGATTGTATGCAGATCCATCTGAAATGAACCATATTCCTGTCTTGCAGGAAGCCAACAATTGGATATCACAAAGTCCTGCTATTAAAGGCATAAAACTCTATTATTAGAAAACACAGATAGTAAAGTATACTAAGCTTAGCGAGACCTTACAAAGGCCTAAATAGTGATACCAAATATCAGCATAGCTAATAGTAGGTGAAGAATAACTGAATATACGATAAATGAAAATTGAGATTCGTAGACACGCCTGCAAATCTCTGCTCAATCAGAATTTTCGATTCGTCAATACTTTAAAATCTGGTGTCATAGCCCAAAAATCCCGAAATTTTTGCCAAAATTTACAGTAATCTGTTGGCAGTCGCCGATGTTTAGTATATAAATTCAGGCAGACGCACACCGAGCGTTTGCTCGCAGGTATTTCTAACCGCTTTTTGGGACGGAGCCGTGTCGAATCAGCCAAGGGTGGCAAAAGTTTTAGCTATATTGCTGGTCTCTATGACAGTAGGGGCAATAGTATTGATGGCCCTCGGAAACAATCCGCCATCAGCTGGGCCGTTCTGCCTTTCGAGCTATTATCGACTCAACTCAATCGAAGAAGCACTCGCAAGTAAAGCTCACCAGACAACCATACGCTGGAACTGCATAGAAATTTTCTATAGCGGAACAAAAGCCGGAAATATAAAGCAGCTTGCCTCACTTAATGGCTTGTCAAGTCACGCCGACCTGAACTGCCATTTTGTTATCTGTAACGGTCTTGGCGGAAACGATGGCCAGATACAAACCACCGAAAAGTGGGAAAGACAATGGTCAATAATACCAGGACGAACTTGGTATGGTAGCGGCCAGACTATCAGAATCTGTGTTGTATCAGACGGAAAAATAACGAGACCAACTGAGTTTCAGAGAAAAAGAACGGAAGCCCTTGTCGAAAAACTATGCAGAAAATTTGAAATCAATACCGACAATGTTTTCTACCCCGCCAACTAACACTCAACACCAAGCCGACCCAGTTCACTTTTAACCTGTCCTGTATCCTCGAATAAAATTGTATGCAACCCTGCTTCTTGCGCACCGGCTATATGCACCTGCCGGTCATCTATAAATACCGCCCGACTCGCTTCTACTCCTAACCTTTCCAATGTCAACTGGTAAATTTCCCTCTCTGGTTTCCTTAACCCCTCCACACACGAAAACACAAGCACATCGAACATGTCATATCCCTGCTGAAGAAAATATTCCATCGCTGCCGGTTCAGTATTAGATAACACTGCCGTCTTATAACCACTCCCACGAAGTTGCCGTGCCAGCGAAAACATCTCCTCTTTAGGCGAATAAACTACCTCGAATGCTTCTGCCCACAACGAATTGGCTTTCGGCTGCGATACGATTAACTCTTCACACACATTAACCCAGAACTGCTCTTCAGAAATACTTCCCCTCTCGAACTCGTCTATGAATTTGCGGTGTGCTTCGATATAGCCTTCTTTCGATATCCCTAATGCCTCCGAGCAATATTCCATCAAACCTGCTCCCGGCTCATCTATCAATACGCCTCCCCAATCGAAAATAACCGCCTCTATTTTCTGTGCTTCTGTCATAACAAGGGACAATATGAAAATCATCCCCCCATATCAAGAACAATTTACTTATACTTTGACAAGTCGCCAAAGGATAATCTATCATATATAATACGAAGAGAAAACTTATGCGAAATACAAAAAACATAATGGACCGCCGCGATTTCCTAAAGACCATGGCCGCAACTGCTGCCGCACTGACACTCTCGTGCAATAACCAAAAACACAAAGCCGTAGAAAGAAAACTATTCCTCCTTCGCTATGACACCGAAGATGAAAACCCGGAAAAAATGGATGGCTTCTTCGAAAAAATTGTAGAGGTTCACCGAAAATACCAAATTCCCGCCACCTTTTTCTGTAAAGGCCGTGCAATTGAAAAAAGAACCTCACAGTTTGAAACATTCTACCACGAAATAAAAAACGACTCACTCTTTGACATCCAGGACCACAGCTACTCACATATCGGAATTGGCTACGCTCGCGGAAAAAACATCCGGATACTAAAAGCCGATTACGAAAAATCATTCCGTCTCCACGAAAAAATCTTCGGAACAAGACCAATCGGTATCAGTATCTGTGGAACCCGCGGCGAAGATGGTCCGAAGCTTTCCGGCTTCGATGCTACCGAAAAATCCCGAGCCGAACTCGATATGCTTGCTTCCCTCGGCGTGCGAATGATTAATTCATTCCTCACCGGCGTCGATGGAGCAAAAGAATTCGTCAACTACAGCTCTATCGGCCATCCCGAAATCATGGGCTTTCCGAGCGGATATAGTGACACCGCTTGGCTTTACAGAAGAAAATTCGGCGACCCCGTAAACTACATCTTTGCCCAGTGCGAAAAACGCGCACAAGCCAACGAACACATGCCATTAATGCTCCATGACTGGTGCGCCTGGACACGCGCTTACGATAAGGAATTGACCCACGTAATCAAAATCGCCGATTTCGCCCGCAAACTGGGCTATAAAATGACCACGCACATCGCCTGCTACGAACAAAAAGCCCTTTGGTCATAACGACCTTTGGCCTTTGACGAACCACCAAAAAATCCATATAATCAAACCGATTCTTTAAGGGAGAAAAAATGGAATTGACTTTAGTCATCGTCGGCTTGCTCTTGACGGTCTTCGTCTTGGTTCTTCTGGTTTGGCTCATAACCACCAATTTCGCCAGCAGAAAGGAAATCGCGGGCCAAGCCGCCGGCATAGGCCTTCTCCAGCAGCAGCTCGAAGCACTAAAAGCCGCCCAGGACACAACACGAGACACACTCCAGAAATCCCTCCAGACCGGCCAGACCTCACTTAACCAGAACCTCCAGACAAGCCAACAGGTACTGTCCCAATTGAACTCACAAATCGGCAACCTCCAGGGAACAAATAAACAAATGCTCCAGATGGGAACCGATGTAAAACGCCTCCAGAACATTTTGAGCTCTCCGAAACTACGGGGCCAAATGGGCGAGTGGTCACTCGAAAATCTGCTCTCTCAAATCCTCCCTAAAGATAGCTACCAACTACAGTACACTTTCAAAGATGGCAAAATCGTCGATGCCCTTATCGCTCTCGCCGACTTCTCCGTTCCCGTCGATGCGAAGTTCCCCTTGCCCAGCTTCGAAGCGATGGCCAAAGCCGAATCAGACGACGAAAAAATCCGGCTGCGAAAACAATTCATAAACGATGTGATTAAACATATCGACAAAATCGAAACCAGCTACATAAGACCTGCCGAAGATACCCTCGATTTTGCCCTAATGTATATCCCCGCCGAAAATATCTACTATGAAACAGTAGTAAAATATGAAACTGACACAAAAGACGTCTTACAGTATGCACTCGATAAAAAAGTAATCCCCGTTAGCCCCAATCTGTTATACGCCTACCTCATGACCGTAGTAATGGGCCTGCACGGACTGCAAATCGAAAAACAAGCTGCCGAAATCCGCCAAAACCTCAAAAAACTAAACGCTTCCTTCGCTGACTTCGCCGGCACTTGGGAAGTACTCGGAAAACACATCCGCAACACCAACAACCAATACGATGAAGGCAACAGAAAATTAGACAAGTTCGGCCTCAACCTAAACCAAATCCAAAACGAAAAACAAGAACAATGACCTACGATAGTTTAAAAAATAAAAAAGTTCTCGTCACCGGTTCCAGCAGCGGCATAGGCAAAGCCACAGCCATCATGTTCGCCCAGCACAGCGGCTTCGTTGGTGTCCACTACTTCCGGACTAAGAAGGGTGGCGAAGAAACTTTCGAGCAGGTCAAAAAAAATTCCGATGGTATCTTACTCTGTGCCGATGTCCGCCATGAAACCCAGGTCAACGAAATGGTCGAACAATTCGCCCAAGCCGCCGGCGGCATTGACATTCTTGTAAATAATGCCGGCTCACTCATCGACAGGCAATCGTTTGAAACTGCAACCCTCCAATACCACGAAGATATTTACGCCACCAATGTTCGCAGCACCTTCCTCGCGACCAAAGCTGCCTTGCCGCACCTCAAAAAATCCAAAGGCAACATCATAAATATCGGCTCAGTTGCGGGCCATAATGGCGGAGCTGGCGGCTCAGGCATCTACGCCGCCGCAAAAGCCGCAGTCGCCACCGAAACTATGGCTATGGCCAAAGAATTCGCCACGTACGGTATCCGCGTCAATTCCGTCATGCCTGGCCTCATAGAAACAAGATTCCATGAAAAATTCAGCACTGCCCAACGTAGAAAAGAAGTTGCCGAACAAACCCCACTCGGCAGAAACGGCACAGCCGAAGACGTCGCGAAAGCCATTCTCTTCCTCGCCTCAGACCAGGCCTCATTCATCACAGGCGAATATATCGCCGTTAATGGCGGCTTATACGTCAGAGCATAAATTCAGCATTGACTATTACCCCCCAAACATTTACCATTAAACACTGACCGTTTGAACCATTTGTGAGGAAGGGTTAAACATAAATGCAAATTATTGCACGGACGCAAAAAAGCCAAAAATACGAGAAGATTCGTTTAACCACTCAACAAAAGCAGTGGGAGGTCAAACCGCTCACCAGCCAAACCGAGCAACTTGCCCACTCACTGAAAGTCTCGAATATTTTAGCTCAGGTCCTGGTCAATCGTGGAATAACCGACCCTGCCGCCGCTTCTATCTTCCTTAGACCAAAACTCACCGACCTTATCCCGCCGGAAAAAATGCCCGGTATCGAAAAAGCTATCCAAAGAATAAAACAAGCTGTCGAAGACAAACAAAAAATAACTATCTACGGCGACTACGACGTAGATGGAATTACCGGCGTCGCAATCCTTTGGCAAATCCTGAAAATGCTCGATACCGATGTCGACTACTACATCCCGCACCGAATCGAAGAAGGTTACGGCCTAAACCCCGATGCCATCAACTCGCTCGCCAAGTCCGGAACAAAACTGCTAATCACCGTTGATTGCGGCGTCACCGCAACCGATTCCGCCGAACTCGCGAAGACCCTCGGCCTCGACCTGATAATAACCGACCACCACCAACCGGATACGTTACTCCCCAAAGCCGTCGCTATCGTCCACCCCGCTATGGAGCAATCTTACCAAAATCAGGATTCCTCCGGTGCGATGGTCGCCTTCAAACTCGCTTGGGCAATTGCCAACGAATTCAATTCCGGCCAAAAACTCGGGCCCGAACTGCGGCAGTTCATGTTAAACGCGACCACCCTCGCTGCAATGGGAACCGTCGCCGATGTCGTGGACCTCAGGGGTGAAAACAGAATCCTCACAAGTTACGGCCTGAAGGCATTATCAAACTGCGACCTGCACGGCATACAGGCACTCATCGTTTCAGCCGGTCTGGAAGGCCAGGGGCTCGATAGCTGCCACATCGGCTTCCGCCTTGCCCCAATGCTAAATGCCGCCGGAAGAATGGGACATGCCCGCCTTGCCGTCGAACTTATAACCAGCGACAGCCCCACTCACTCAATGCAAATCGCTGAATACCTCAAAGGCCAAAACTCTCAACGCCAGCAGCGCGAACGAAAAATCTTCAAACAGGCCTGCGAAATGGTAATACAGCAGGGCCTCAACCACCCCGACCGAAAAAGCATCGTACTCGCAAACGAAAATTGGCACACCGGCGTCATCGGCATCGTCGCCTCTCGCATAGCCGAAAAATTCTACAGACCAACAATCATGATTAACGCCGAAAATACACCAGCACAGGGTTCGGGCCGCTCAATCGAAGGATTCTGCCTGCTGTCCGCAATCAGGGCATGCTCAAAACACCTACTCGCTTTCGGCGGACACAAAATGGCTGCGGGAATTACCATAGAAAGCGAAAAAATACCACACTTCGCCGCGCAGATAGAAGAATACGCGAAAGAAAATCTAAGCCACGCCGACACAGTCTCAAAACTACACATCGATGCGACAGCCACGTTGGACCAGTTTTCCAAAGAGACCGTTAACCAACTCCAACTGCTCGAACCTTTTGGACAGGGAAACCCAAAACCAATTTTTGCGACGAAAGGTGTCCACTTGGCATCGCCACCGAGAAAAGTCGGCGCAAAAGGCGACCACTTGCAACTCGCCATAACCGATAACACCTCGTCACTGCGATGTATCGGATTCGGCATGGGCAAGTTCGAAAAAAAATTGCTTGAAAATGAATTCTTCAACGTAGCCTACCAGCCGGACATCAACACATATAACGGCAATACCAGCGTCCAGCTGGTAATCAAAGACATTCAGTTTGAATAGACTCGAAACCAATTATGACTTTCGATGAGCTTTTAGCACTGACATCTTCACCAAACCCGCCAAAACTCCGCACCGATTCTCGACTCGTCAAACCCGGTGACATCTTCGCCGCTATCCCCGGAACCACCTGCGATGGCCACGACTTCATGGACCAAGCCGTCGAAAACGGAGCAAAATATATACTATGTCAAAAACCGCAAAACTCCGATTCTGCCGAAATCATAACCGTCGAAAACTCCGCAAAAGCCGCCGCTGTTTTAGCTCAAACCGTCGAAAATAATCCCGCCTTGAAACTAACCAACCTTGCTGTCACCGGAACAAATGGAAAAACAACCGTCACTTTCCTTGTCCAGTCGATAATCAAAAATGCGAACCAAACCTGCGGACTTATCGGCACCGTCACCTATGACACCGGCGAGCAAAGTTGTGATGCATCTCTTACAACACCGGATTGCCTCACCATCGCCCAAAAACAGTCACAAATGCTAAAAACAGGCACAAAATATATGGTCATCGAAGCAAGCAGTCACGCACTCGACCAAAACCGCCTCGCAGCCATCAACTTCAAAGCCGCTGCCTTCACAAACCTCACCGGTGACCACCTCGACTACCACAAAAATAAAGAAAACTACCTCGCCGCGAAAATAAAACTCTTCCAATCACTCTCACCCGAAGCCACAGCCGTATTAAACAAACAGTCGCCCGAATCAAAACTTATAGCCGAAAAAACAAAAGCCAAAATCCTCTGGTACGCAATCGACTCAACCGCTGACCTCTCCGCACATATCGAATCGATGGATATAAACGGAACTGTCTTCACTTTGGAATATAAAGACCAAAAACAAAAAGTCACCACCCCTTTGCTCGGTCGATATAATGTCAGTAACCATCTTGCCGCTGCCGGCCTCTGCCTCGCAGCTGGTTTCAATTTGGAAACTATCGCCGCGGGCCTTGCGAAATTAAAAACAATCCTAGGCCGACTCGAAAAACTCGATTCGCCCGATATATCCGTCATCATCGATTATGCGCATACCGATGATGCCCTCAAAAATGTCCTTACTACCCTCAAACCCCTCTGTGAAGGCAACCTGACCGTTATTTTCGGTTGCGGCGGCGATAGAGACAAAACAAAAAGACCGCGCATGGCCGAAGTAGCCCAACAATTTGCCGATTCCATAATCATCACCAGCGATAACCCCAGAACCGAAAACCCAACCGATATAATAAACCAGATAACCGCCGGATTCGCTCATCCCGACTCGCCAAAAATCAAAATTGAACCCGACAGAAAAAAAGCCATCCAGTCAGCTATTAAAAACGCTCAAAAAAATGATATCATACTCATTGCCGGCAAAGGCCACGAAACATATCAGATAATAGGAACAGAAAAATTCGATTTCAGCGACAAGAAAATCGCCCAAACTTGCCTTAAACAGCGAACATGAAAAAACTTTCAACTACATCCTTAGCCGAAATAATAAAAGCATCACCTACCGAATGCACCGACGCCACAATTACCGGCGTAAGCATTGACTCACGAACCACTAAGTCCGGCGACTGCTTCTTCGCTATCCTCGGAGAAAATTTCGATGGCCACGATTATATCAGCGATGCTTTCGCAAAAGGTGCTGCCTGCGTCGTAGCCAGCCGAAATAACGCCGAAAATATACTCAAAGTGGAAAATCCCACAAAAGCCCTCGGCGACCTCGCCCGTTGGTACCGTCAACAAAACAACTTCAAAGTCATTGCCATTACCGGCTCAGTAGGCAAAACAACCGTCCGACACATCACCCATCACGTCCTGAGTCAATACTTCCGTGTCACTCAGTCCCCGAAAAACTTTAATAACGATATTGGGCTGCCCTTAACATTACTGCAAGCCGACCCGAAGGACCAAATCGTAATCGCCGAACTCGGAACCAATTGCCCCGGCGACATCGATTACCTCACTCGAATCGCTCTGCCCGATATCGCGCTCATAACCAACGTCTATCCCGCCCACCTCGAACGCTTGCACGATATCCAAACCATAACACAGGAAAAACTATCAATAACAAACGGCATGAAACCCGACGGTACTCTAATCATAAATGCCAACTGTCAGAGATTACTTGAGGTCTGCAAGAACAAGAATCTGAAATTTTCCACCTTTGGCGATTTCCCTGTCGAAGATACACCAATCGAACTGCCTTTGCCCGGCCCGGGAAATATCGAAAACGCTTTCGCCGCATGGGCCATTTGCAATCGGTTTGAAATAACCATCGATGATTTCGCAAAAGCAATGAAAACCCTCCCAACCCTTCCTATGCGAGCCGAACTGCTGCAAACCGGCACACTGACAATAATAAACGATTGCTACAATGCCAATCCTGCCTCAATGAAAAATGCCCTTAATATACTCGACAACCTCGACACGGACAAAAACCGTCGATTGGTTTTCATTTGCGGCGATATGGCCGAACTTGGGACACAAACAGAAAAATTGCACACCGAACTCGGCGAAACAATTGCGGATACCAGTGTCAGCCTTCTAATGACCGTCGGCGACCACGCAAAAATCGCAGCCGACACCGCAAAGAAAAAAAATCCGAACAACCTGACAATAAAATGTTTCAAAGATACCCTTTCAGCTTGTAATAATCT
>JAGLSU010000003.1 GCA_023135935.1 Planctomycetota bacterium | reverse complement strand
GGCAAACTCTACATCGGCACCGGTGTTTCCGGCGGCGAAGAGGGCGCACTTAAGGGCCCATCAATTATGCCCGGCGGTTCACCAAAAGCATGGGAACACGTTAAGCCCATCTTCCAGAAAATATCCGCACAAACCGACGACGGCCAACCCTGCTGTGACTGGGTCGGCGAAAATGGCGCAGGCCATTTCGTTAAAATGACTCACAACGGCATCGAATATGGTGACATGCAGATGATTTGTGAAACATATCAAATAATGAAAGAAGGACTCGGCATGACCAACCAACAAATGCACGAGGTCTTCACCGAATGGAACGCCACCGAACTCGATTCATACCTCATTGAGATTACTCGTGACATCCTCGGCTACAAAGATGAGGACGGCAACGAAGTCATCGACCTTATCCTCGATACCGCAGGCCAAAAAGGTACCGGCAAATGGACCGCTATAGCCGCTCTTGACGCAGGCCAGCCCTTAACATTGATAGGCGAAGCCGTCTTCGCACGCTGTCTTTCAGCATTAAAAGATGAACGCGTCAATGCCTCTAAAGTCCTTACCGGACCGAAACCTCAATTCGAAGGCGACAAAAAAGCATTCATCGAAGACCTGAAACAAGCTCTCTACGCCTCAAAAATTGTCAGCTACGCTCAGGGTTACCAATTAATGCGTGCGGCAGCTAAAGAATACAACTGGAATTTAAACAACGGCGGCATCGCACTTATGTGGCGCGGCGGCTGTATCATTCGCTCGGTCTTCCTGGGTAAAATCAAAGAAGCATTCGACAAAAATCCGGACCTGGTCAATCTGCTACTCGACCCGTTCTTCAAAGATGCCATCGAAAAAGCACAGGACTCATGGCGTCGTGTCGTTGTAACTGCTGTAGAGTTGGGTATCCCGATGCCGGCTATCAGCTGTGCACTTGCTTACTATGACGGCTATCGTAATGACCGACTGCCGGCAAACCTGCTGCAGGCACAGAGGGATTACTTCGGCGCACACACTTACGAAAGAGTTGATAAACCAAGAGGCGAGTTTTTCCATACAAACTGGACAGGCAGGGGCGGCACTACCTCAGCTTCGACCTATGTTGTCTGATAAATAAGTCGTTTGATATGGTGGAGATTTGAATATGGATTCTAAAAAGCTTGCGCAGCAGGTTACAAAAATTATAAATGATACTCCCATAGCCGATATCCATACGCATTTATACAGCGAGGCATTCGGCGACCTGCTGCTTTACGGCATAGATGAACTCATAACTTATCATTACCTTGTAGCGGAACTATTCAGATACAAACCCGAACTCGAATACGAAACCTATTGGAACATGTCCAAGCAGCAACAGGCCGACCTTATCTGGGACACAATTTTCGTAAATAATTCCCCCATAAGCGAAGCCGCACGCGGCGTGGTCACCGTCCTGAACAAACTCGGCATCGACGCAGCCGACAAGGACCTGACCAAAATCCGCACAGCCCTTCAGCAATATTCCACCAGCCAATATATCGACAAGGTCTTCGAAACCGCAAACGTCAAATACGCTATCATGACAAACGACCCCTTCGACGAAACAGAAGTTCCCGTCTGGGATACTACCGGCAATAGCGATACCCGTTTCAAACCGGCACTGCGTGTTGACGGCTTGCTGAACGATTTTCCTTTATGCGCAAAAAAAATGGCCCATCAAGGTTTCAAAATAACTTCCAAAAACCTCGATAAAGCCGTCATAACCGCCACAAAAGATTTCCTGAGTTCCTGGATTGAAAAAATCAAACCCCTATACATTGCTGCATCCATGCCCAATGATTTGAAAATCGACGACGGCTCAGATACCGCAAAGGTAATTTTGGATTGCCTTATCCCCGTCGCACGCGAAAACAATCTGCCCTTCGCGATGATGATTGGCGTAAAAAGACAGATGAATCCTGATTTAAGATTAGCTGGTGATGGCGTAGGAAAAGCTGATGTTGACATCGTAGCAACACTCGCACGCGAAAATCCGGATGTTAAATTCCTCGTAACAATGCTGTCTCGTGAAAATCAGCATGAACTTTGCATCACCGCACGTAAGTTCAAAAACCTTACAATCTTCGGATGCTGGTGGTTCCTGAATAATCCGAGCATCATTCGAGAAATGACCGCAGAACGTATCGAAACTCTCGGCCTTACCATGATACCACAGCACAGCGACGCAAGAGTTCTCGACCAGATAATCTACAAATGGACGCATTCCCGGAAAGTTATTGGTGAGGTTCTAACCGAAAAGTATTCTGATATCGTCGAAGCCGGTTGGCCTGTCACCGAAGACGACATCAAAAGAGATGTGAATATGATACTCGGCGGACAGCTTCTCTGGCGATAAGTTGTCCTGCTGCTCTTTTTATTTATTCATCGTAAAGTCGCTCTACCTGACCTGCTGACATCGCCACGTCATAGACCCGCACGTCATCAACAAGACCGTTGTAGAAAAACTTCGGGAAAAGACCATCAGCGGGCTTTACTAACGCACCTGCCGCAAATCCATATCCGTCCCATGTATTCAAAGCACCTGTACAGGCAACCGAGTTATCCAATTCGCCATCGACGTACAGATATTTATTCGACCCGTCATATACCCCGACAATATGATGCCATTCACCGTCGGCAACATTTTCACTTCCATCAAGGTCGGCATTACTCGGCCCGGCAGTTGTAAAACGAGCCGCTCCGCCGGTACCGCTGCCCAGCAATCTCCACGCATAACACTTGGCAACCATCGTACTGCTGGTCCCTAAAGAACTGGCCTTCATCCAACACGCTATCGTAATATCGCTGTCTATTCCGGAAACCGAAGTATTACTAAAGTCCACATAGTCACCGTCGCCATCGAGAGTCAATACATTATTGCCTCGGCCAGAATCATAAACCGTCGTTGCATTACCAACCGCTGTACCCGCTGAACCGCCCATCTCATTGCTGTAGTCACCTTCGAACTTATAAAACGCTACCGGGTCTGGTAAAGAAGCACTTCCCGACCACCCTTGAGCAAAAATCGCAAAGTCCAAAAAATTAACGCTGTCACCGCTGAACAAATCAGCTGTCTTACCGGTTTGAGGATGCAATTGCGGCGAAGCCTCAAGCCACTGGTCGACCAAAAATGCCAAATCTATCACGTCTATGTCACCATCATCATCGAAATCAGCATCAACAAGGTTCAGCAAATACTCACTGCCAAGCCCGGTTGGACCTTCGAAATAAATGCATCTGCCGTCATTTGTCACTTCAGTTATACCAACTACGTTTTCACCGGCTCGCGAAACAGACCACGTACCCGGTTTCAAATCACAAACCAAAATTTTAGCTGTCCCGCTGCCGGGAACTTCGAACGATAACCGTGACAAAAATTCACTCTCTTTGCCGAACACCACTGCCCTATTCAACAGCCGCACACCAGCCACGACATCATTATCATCGACAATACTTTGAACAACCGGCCCACTCGACTCATCATCGTCCATAACTGTCATCACATGCAGAAAGACATTATCAACTTCGTTAACCGACGGTACAACCTCAACCCGCCATGCAGCCGGCTCGTCAGAAGAATTGCTCGGTACGACCATATAATTGGTGCTGGAATCTTCTACCCAGAACTGGTAGCCGGTTCCGCCTATTTTTGTAATTGTAGGATTTACCGGTAAAATACTTTCGGTAACGAGCTTGCCGGCATAATCACCTTCGTCGCGTAAAATCGTAATTGTATTGGCGTCTACGGTTGGCTCCTGTATCGAATGTATCAGCCACGTTTTTTTGAATGTCGGGTCAGCCGAGGTTATTCGGTCAAAAACAATCATCGAAGCTGGATAATTCGCATCGCCCAGATTCAATGTCACCATCGAACGCGTAACTTCGGAAACCTTATCAGTGTATGCGTCTGTTATATCGCCGGCGATGTAGCTGTATTCCGGAGTTACCGTATTGGGCCCTAACTGCCAACCCATAACTTCACCTAATTTGTAAGTCGATGCCTGAACATTATCGGTATCCGGCAGAGTACCGTTGTTCGGCACGCGCTGGCCGCCATCGTTGACCGACCTCCAGTAATCATTTACAGGGTCTTCATCCGGGTCGAATATCAAAAGTCCATTATGTGATATAGTCTGATGATAATAATTCTTCCAGTGTTCGGTACCGTATTCAGTCGGGTAGGTAGCGTCAGTGCTCTGATAAATACCGCTGTTTACTGCCAACGGGCCCTTGTAGTAAATCTGGAACGTACCCATATCTCTGCTTTGGTGGCCGCTGTAAAAAGTACCGCCGATTCGCATAAACGTAACGGCATCGTTGCTGTCGATATCAATTTCCCATCCGGTGCGCGCGACCATCTCGCCCATCGGGTGGTCAAAATATTTTGTCAAAGGCAATTCTGAAATCGGACTTTTCGGTAAATTCGGCTCACGGAAAATCATCTGCATAGGCCGCAAAATGTCAGTAGAAAAGTATTGTGTAAATCGCTCATCATCGGTCATCGTCATCAAATAAGGGTCCTGATAGTAAGTACCGACCATCATAAAAATGGGCTGTTTCGAACCCGCTGTACCAGTTGCATCGTATGTATCACCACGTCGTATCTGCCTGCCATCGGGACGCTGGTTATAAATCGCACAATACGGCATATACTGCTGCTCGCCGTCAAACACATCACCTGCATCCATTCGTCTGAACAACCAAGTCGCCGCGGTATCGTGCAAAAATCTACTGAGATAGGAATCGCCTTGATGGTAAGCATGAGAAGGATAATGCCAATCGCGCGGAGCGACATATTTCTGGAAGAAAAGCTGCGCCGCGGCGTCATACATACTCGTATCTTCATCATATATGGCAACACCTGCTGGAAGCTGTGCGGTCAAAAGCCATCCTTCCGCATTATGTCCGACAACAGCATTGTAACTTAGCCCAGCCGGATAGTATGGCTGATGAAGATTAGCTATGCGCTTGAACTCCGTGATGAAAGTCGTTTTCTCTGATTCGGTCAAAAGAGGATAACACCAGTCATAGACACATGCGACCCAGTGCATAGCCGAGGAAAATGTTCTTGCATCGATAGAAGATTGAATGGCTGACAAGGCATCGTCGATAGCTTCTTCGCCTCTGGTAGTATTTCCTTCTATAAGATAAACAAGAGCAGCTGCGGGAGCTTCGGAAGAAGCATTGGCTTTAATACCCGCCCATTCAGCCTGAAATTCGGGAAGAAGAACTTTTGCTTTTATGTCGTTGACATCATTGGCATCCAGATAAACACGCGGATGACCAACGGGTACACTTGGAACAGGAACATCAGCTAAGACAATCCCTGTAAGTAAAAGGTAAGTTAAGAACACCACGCCCACAAGCTGGGATCTGGCTTTATTCATCACTAATCTCCCTGTAATAATCACTTTCTTTTTATTCGGGGCGTGTAAGCACAGTATCATTATACCAAAAACCCGCATGATTTTCACTGTCTATCAATTCAGATATCCCGAAGAGACCTTTAATAGGCCAAAAAACAAACTTTCATTGCACTTTTGCGTAAAAAATAATATAATGCTATATAGGATTCATACCGATTTGTGGTTATCTTTGATTTTTGAAAAGTAAAGACGGGGGCGAATGGCTTCGACCGGATGGTGGATAGCCAAGTCGCATGTCCAGGATGCCGGTTGGCCTGGTTAATCATTCCGGCACAATAACTTTAATTGGCAACTCACAGTTGCGAATGGCAGCCTAAATAGGCAGCCCGTCCTTCCAGACTTTGTCTGTGAGTTTGATAAGGGCGTCACAAAGCAGACTGGCCGAACCGGTTTTTCGGGCTGGTAAGGCGAGATAACACCGAAATAGCCGATTCAAAAGTTTGTCGTTTGGCTTTTTTGAGGCGAAAAAAAATAAAAACGACTATGCATGTAGAAGCTTGTCTTGAAACATCTCGGGACGGGGGTTCGAATCCCCCCGCCTCCATTGGTTTTAGTTCCCCTTGAAATTAGGGGATTCTGAACCCCGCAGATGCTTTAGCAGATGCCACAGGGGTTTGACACGCCGAAGGCGGGCCTCGTGTCTTTTCGAGAATCCCCCCGCCTCCATTTCCCCTACCAATTTCCTATATATATCATAAACTTTTCGAATCAAACGCGCAAGGGTCATGTTGCGTGGAATCAACAAAAATCGCGAACAGTTTGCGCAAGTTTTTTTCCAAACGCGGTCAAAGTGGGGCAAAATGCGGGCGCTTTCGGGTAAAACACGGGCGCTTTGGGGCGCTTTACGGTTAAATCCGGGTAAATTACGGTAGTTTTAAAACACCCCCTTGCGCAAAATGTGCGATGAAGCACATTTTGCAAATCCTAAGCACTAATATCTAAATCCTAAGATCGGAACCCGACAAGTCGGAGGATTTAATAGATTTGTGGTGCGAAGTGGAGTAGTTGAAAAAATTTCAAATTAGCAGTTGCACAATTGGTGAATTGAAGACAGAATCTATTCAGTATTTTTTAACAGTGACAATTTTCAAAAGAGGAAAGAATGGCATTTAAATGCGATTAAAAGTTTCTACACTACTATTGGGGCCACTCAGCATTTTTAGCATTCTTCTTGTATTTAAGGCAAGCAATGAACCAATACTATCGATATTCTCAGGCACATGGGTAGATTCTTTCTTTAAGCAATTTGATACAGGCAATTCAATCATATTTGGGCTTTCAATTGGATTTCTCGTCAGTGTTTTCTTTTATATTTTAGTTGTATGGTTTCCTAATAGACAACGAAAGAATTTAATAAAACATAACTTTAAAGAACAATATCGATTATTTAAATGCGACACAATAAGTATTCTTCTAGGGGCATGTCAAAGCTCTTATGATGGCGGATTACCACGGAAATTGTCGGAGCAAAGTGAATTTGTAAAATTCTTCCAAGAACCTGTTGGTAGTGATTCTCGAAATATTAGATGGTATAACGTTTTGAATGGGCTTAAAGAACACCATTTAAAAGAGTTATTGGTTGTGATGGAAATATTTATGAATGAAATTGCTTACGTTCTTAATAATGTCAACATAAACGAACCTGAAGCCTTTGCGTTCTTTAAGCGACTTTCCCAAGCTGTATACCAACTGAAAAATTCTACTGTGGACTATGACGAAATAAAGTCGTTGTCAAATTTCATTTGGGAAATATTCGGAGGATTTAGTTTTATAGATGGACGAAGAGATTATGATATTATTGAAGTTATGATTAATAAAATATAGCCATGTGGGATTCGTAATTTATTTGCATACTCGGAATCATTCAACATAAAAGATTGGACGAATCCGGCGATAGCAATGAGTAAATAACATTTTTATCTTATCTGCTAATCAAGGTTATTCCAATGAACACCTAATATCGCCATATCTATTGAAAAGTCAGGATTGCCGGTAGCCATTTTGCCACCTTCTGAGTTTGCCACACAGTGATAACGGTATTCTGGTCTATTTGGCCCTGCATCAAAAATAGATACCTCGATTTTTTGGGTGTTGCCGTCCTTGTTTGCACGGATACATTCAAAAGTAGTTTTTTGGTATACCTCGGAACAATTAGCGTATTCTTTCAATCGAGCGACTATTTCTTCTATATTCATTTTATTCTCCCATTAAAAGTCACGGATAAATTTCTTTGCAAGTTTTACGATTAAATTTATATGTAGACTTGCCATTAACATCCTCTATAGGTGTGCCGTCAAAAATAATCGTTTCGGATTCAACTGAAATAGTTAGCATGTCCTTCACCGAACCTTTAGGATTCATTTCAACTAAATACCCAAAAGGCATTTTTATCTCCTTACTTTCGTCTGAGTAGTCAGGATAAAAATGAATTATGTTTTCACCATTTATATCAAATGGTCCAGCTTTCTCAATAAGGGTTCCTCCAAATTTCCAGTCTCCTTGCCTTGCGGGATAAAAATCACCAAATCCCCTTATCCACATTCTGCAATTTGGGCTGATTGGTTTTTTGTAGGTATCATTAAAAAAAGCAATTCTAAGGTAAAACTTTTTAGGTGCTTCGACTCCTGCGCATTTTCCCTGTAAAACCGTCCTACTTGACGGAATTTTCGATTGCCTATCCGGGTCTGTAGCTGGAAAATATCCTTTAGGGATTTTTGTTGCTGCTACAGAAGCACAGCCAAATGTCATTAAAAGTATTAAACACGATACGCCAAAGCCAAGTAAATGTGTCCTTTTCATAAATACCTCTCTTACATTCCGGACATATAACACCCTACTATCTTGTTGTATCCCCACAGGTGATTCGGTATTGGATTATAGGAAATTTGGGTTGAATATCAACAAAAAAGCGTCTGGAGGGGATTACCATTCGATGGTCAGAGATTCGCTAACGCGGCTCTCCGCTGCGCTCTGTGTGCCGCGTCGGCCTTCGGCCTCGGCACAATGACGGATGGGGGATCTTAAGATTTGATTTGTGTGGTGGAATAATAGAGAAAAAGGGCTGGGTGCTTTTTCGCATTTTCAGCCCTTTTTCAATATGTGTCCGGAGGCGATTTTCGTATCACCCGTACCGAGGGGAATTGCTCCAACCGGTTTTCTACTTAATAAGATGCGCAAAGAGGGGTATCTGTTCCGTTAATTTTTAAAAAATCTGTTTCGAAGCGGAGAAATAGGGTTTAACAGTAGCTGGGGTATGGAGTTAAAGTTCTTTTGGTTATATAACAAAATGTTTTTATGAATCGGATGACGGCAGCGGTATGGGGGATATTTTTTTAACGGCTACGGTGTAGACGGGTCTGTTTTCTTTGATGTATTTTCTTTCGAAGTTTGTGCCGACCCATTCTCCGGTATCGGCACCGGATGTGGGAAGAAAGTTGATTTCTTCGAGGCAGTTTTCTTTAGCAGCTAAAACCGCCTCTATTTGTTGGAAGTATTCGGCATGGTCGGTGGCGATTTTGATGATGCCCTCCTGCTTTAAACATCGCAGCAGCTGTTCGAGATTCTGGTGGCTGATGAGTCGTCTTTTGTGGTGACGTTTTTTCGGCCACGGGTCGGGGAAATAGATGTGGAAACAATCGACGGAATCGTCGGGGACAAATTCGGGTAGGAATTTTGCGGCATCGGCGCGGATGATTCTGACGTTTTTGATTTCCCATCGGCCTATGCGGTCGACTGCATGTCGGTAGTATTTGTTTGCCCACTCGATACCGAGGAAATTAATTTGCGGTTCGGCTTGTGCCTGATTTAAAAGGAAGGTACCCTTTCCGGAGCCGACTTCTATATGTACAGGTGCGGAACGTCCGAAAATGTATTTGAAATCGATTTTGTCCTGTAAATTTTCGGGTTTTAGTGATATCGAAGTATAGTCTTTCAGTAGTCTGGCCATAAGTTAAGTTATCCCAAAACAGGAGATTAGAATCCATACTAATAGTAAGGTAGGTGTATTATATAGGAAGATTGTGTTTTAGGCAAAAAATGTAATTCGGTGGGGTTTTATTGGTATTAAAGTCGATATAAAAGGTATTCGATAAGAAAGTATGAGGCGTTTTTAGGGCGTTATCTGAATAAGGTATTTCTGCCTCTTAAATCAGGGATACCCCAATAGCGAAGCGGCTTTTTATGGCGTATAAATTGGGTACACGCTTGGCTTTGGAGGCATAAATGAAAAGGAAAGGCGAAAGATGATTCGTCAACTGCTTAAAAGACGGCGCAAATATGTATTGATAGATATCGATACCCAGAAAGATTTCTTTCTTGCGGAGGGTCGTGCGTACGTAAGAAACCATCGCAGGGTATTGACACACATTCGCCGGATGATGGCATGGGCACGCAGCAAAGATATACGTATAATATCGATTTGTGAAATTCATCCCAACAATAACGGCAGCAGTGCAATAGATTACTGTATTGACGGTACTGAAGGTCAGAAGAAGATAGGTTATACACTTCTCGGAAACCGTGCGAGTTTCGCGGCAGACGATAGCACGGACGTTCCGATGGATTTGTTTCAGCGTCACAGACAGGTTATTTTTGACAAGCGTACTGTTGACCCTTTTAAAGAGCCGCGCATAGAAAGATTGCTTAGTGAACTTCGCGCAAGTGAATTTATATTGATAGGCGCCAGTGCAGAGGGCGCTGTCAAAGCAACGGCATTGGGTTTACTGCAGCGCGGCAAGAAAGTACGAATCGTGATTGACGCGGTAGGTTCGCACGATAATCGTGAGGCGGAGTTGGCACTACGGAAGATGGAAGCGAAGGGTGCTAAACTGGTTGAGACGAAAAAGATAGCTGGCGTTACGCATCTTAAGCAGGTAGGAATATGCGGCTGTGACAGTTGTCAAGGTCACGCGAAGAAGGAGCCGGCAGGGATTTGGAGTAAGAATTAGGAGTTCCTGCCAAGGTCGGCGAGAGAATGGTTAAAGGGAACTTTTTAATAAATTCAACACCGTAATATTCGTGGCAATTCGCTGTTAAATCCTCAATTAGGTGTTTCAATCACGGAATTGGTCCGTCAAGATTTTTAATCGTTGACATTGGACGTTCCAGGCAATAAACTAACCGGTCTTATTTATCCTTTTGGAATCTATTGCTGGGTGGGCATACAGTTATTAATGAGGAGATTTTTAGAATGGCAGGAAAGCGAGTTTATTTTTTCGGTAAGGGTCAGACAGAAGGCAACGCCAAGATGAAGGAACTGTTGGGCGGTAAGGGCGCAAATTTGGCAGAGATGACCAAAATTGGCGTTCCGGTTCCTCCCGGTTTTACTATCGCGACGAAGGTATGCGGTGATTATTACAAGAATGGCGGCAAGTGGCCGAAAGGATTGGCTGCGGAAGTAGATAGAAATGTATTGAAGCTTGAGAAGCTTATGGGAACCAAATTCGGCGACCCGGAGAAACCATTGCTGGTGAGTGTTCGAAGCGGTGCGGCAGTATCGATGCCGGGTATGATGGATACGGTTCTTAATCTCGGTTTGAATGATAAGGTCATAGAGGGGATTATTAAAAAGACCGGTAATCCGAGATTCGCATACGACATATACCGCAGGTTTATTGATATGTTCGGTGACGTGGTGATGGGTTGTCATCATGAACACTTTGAGAAAGTAATTCACACGGCGAAGATAAAGGCCGGCGTTAAGCTCGATAACGAGTTGACAGGTGAGCAGCTCAAAGCTGTTGTTGACAAATATAAAGCCATTTACAAAAAACACGTTGGTAAGATGTTCCCCCAGGACGGCAAAACCCAATTAACACACGCAATCAACGCAGTGATTGGTTCGTGGATGATTGACCGTGCCATTAAATACAGGAAGTTGAATAATATTACCGGTTTGCTTGGTACGGCAGTAAATGTTCAGGCGATGGTGTTCGGTAATATGGGCCCTGATTGCGGAACCGGTGTTTGCTTTACACGTAACCCAAGTAACGGCAAGAAGGAATTTTACGGTGAGTTTTTGATGAACGCCCAGGGTGAGGATGTTGTGGCTGGTATCAGGACGCCGCTGCCGTTGAAGAAGTTGGCGAAGGTAATGCCGAAGGCATACAAAGAGCTAACCACATTGATGACGAAATTAGAGAAGCATTACAAAGATATGCAGGATATGGAGTTTACGATTCAGGAGAAGACGCTTTATATTTTGCAGACCCGTGGCGGTAAGCGAACGGCAGAGGCAGCAGTGAAGTGCGCGGTCGATATGGTCAGTGAGAGGTTGATTACCAAGACCGAAGCAGTGAAGCGCGTAGAGCCGGAACAATTAGACCGTTTATTGCATCCACACTTTGACCCGAAGGCAAAGCGAAATGTTATCGCGACCGGTCTTCCGGCATCACCGGGTGCGGCAGTCGGTCAGGTTGTATTCGATGCTGATACTGCAGAGGCATGGAAGGCGAAAGGTAAGAAGGTCATACTTGTTCGTATAGAGACGAGTCCGGAAGATATCGGCGGAATGGATGCGGCGGTTGGAATTTTGACAGCTCGCGGCGGAATGACGAGTCACGCAGCTGTGGTTGCCCGCGGTATGGGTAAGTGCTGCGTTGCGGGTGTTTCAACATTGCATATTCATTACAAGACAAAGAAACTTAATGTTGGCAAGCTGACCATTAAGGAAGGCGACTGGATTAGTCTTGACGGTACCAGCGGTGAGATTATGACAGGCAAGTTGGCTACAGTCGAGCCGACATTGAGCGGTGAGTTCGGTAAGTTCCTGAAGATTTGTGATTCGCTTCGTAAGTTAGGTGTAAGAACGAATGCCGATACTCCAGATGATGCAAAGCGGGCGAGAGAGTTCGGGGCAGAAGGTATTGGTCTTTGCCGAACGGAGCATATGTTCTTCGAAGGCGAGCGAATTTGGCCCGTACGCTCCATGATTTTGGCTGCGGATGATTACTCGATTATGCTTAGTGAGCTGGAAGCAACGGAAGACGCCAAATCAAAGAAGCAAATAGAAAAAGAGTATGCCGGTGTTAAGAAGCAATTCGAAGGCGCATTGAAGAAATTGCTGCCTTATCAGCGGAGTGACTTCGAGGGCATATTTAAGGCTATGGCTGGATTGCCAGTTACGATTCGTTTGCTGGACCCGCCGTTACATGAGTTTTTGCCGCAGGATATCGAGAATCAGGCAGAGATGGCAAAGCGACTTAAGGTTAAGCCGGCAGATGTTAAGAAGAAAGTCGAGCAGTTGCATGAGTTCAATCCGATGCTTGGTCATCGTGGTTGTCGTTTGGCAATTACGTATCCGGCAATAGCAAGGATGCAGACGAGAGCGATTATCGAAGCGGCGCTGAAAGTCAAAAAGAAGAAAATCGTTGTGCTGCCTGAAATAATGATACCGCTTGCAGGTTCGGTAGTTGAGCTGAAGCTCGTCAAGGACGAGATGATAGATGAGATTGAGAAGGTCTTTAAAGAAAAGAAGGCCAAGATTAAAT
>JAGLSU010000029.1 GCA_023135935.1 Planctomycetota bacterium | reverse complement strand
ATATAATATTAGTCAAAGGTTCGAGAGTAAACAAACTTGAGTCAGTCGTCGAAAAACTGAAAACCTTAAGCGAATAATCAAAAACTCGGGACGTGAAATGATATACCACATACTATGGCGATACCGCGAGGCCTTCACTCACAAACTCGGTTTCTACGCCTATGAGGATGTCATGTTCCGTTCCGTCATGGCCTTACTCACCAGCCTGCTCATCGCTCTCTGGGCCGGACCAAAAATAATCCGATGGCTGATGATGAAAAAAATCGGCGACCGCCCCGAATTCCATCACGCCGCCCTGAACGAACTGACGAAAGAAAAAGCCAATACCCCGACAATGGGTGGCCTTATAATCATCTTCGCCAGCTTACTAACCACATTGCTTTGGGTAAAACTGAGCAACCCATTCGTCCAAAAAGCAATCGTACTAATGATATGGTTCGCTATCCTCGGCGGTGTTGATGACTGGCTCAAACTCACCAGCAACATCCGTCATCGCAGCCGTAATGGCCTCAGACCATGGGAAAAACTCATCTTCCAGGTCGGAGGAGCTATCCTGATTGCCTCCTTCCTGTATGCCGACTTCGAAAATATAAACGACGGTAAATTATTCTGGCTGCCATTCTATAAACACGGCATACCATTGGCCGGTTGGATGTTCGTACTCATAGCCATTTTCTATATCTCCGCCACAAGCAATGCCGTAAACCTCGCAGACGGCATGGACGGCTTGGCAGGGGGGTGTGTCGGCATGATTAGCTTCGTACTAATATTACTCTGCTATGTCGCATCAGAAAAAATGACCGCTGCCAGCTCGACTACATGGGCAAGCTATCTGCTCCTGCCCGCAATACCGCAAGCCGGAGAACTTAGCATCTTTTACTCTGCCATACTCGGCAGCCTACTCGGTTTTTTGTGGTTCAATTGCCATCCCGCACAAACATTTATGGGAGATGTTGGCTCGCTGCCATTAGGCGCTGCCATGGGATACGGCGCACTGGTCACGAGAAATGAAATCCTACTTCTAATCATCGGAGGTGTCTTCGTAATAGAATTGGTTAGCGTAGTCTTGCAAGTCGTCTACTTCAGATACACCGGCGGAAAACGAATCTTTAGATGTGCCCCTCTCCATCATCATTTCCACTTAGCCGGATGGAGCGAGCCACAGGTCGTTGTACGCTTCTGGCTTGTAGCTGCTGCTTTTGCTGCCTTCGCACTCGCCACCCTGAAAATCCGCTGACCTTTACAAATCGTAGTGCTCGCTATGAATTTGAACGTTCTTTCTGCCCCCGTTGTCGTCGGAACCCATCTTGTCTATTCTCCGCTGAGCAAAATAGATTTTCACCGCCGTAACCGCGCAGCCGACGCCAGCCGCAAAAAACACCAAAGCCGCCAGCATCGCAAAAAGTTCCGGTAGGGCGATAATGATTATCCCGAACCCGATTAGTAAAAGCCCAACGGTAAATATCCCCATAGCGAAATTCTTGGAAGCCTGTGAAATTGCGTTTGTGTAATAACGAAAATCCATATAAAAGCTCCGAATCAAAAATAAGCGGGCCTCACATAGAGACCCGCCCACTTATTTAACTGTTAATACATCCCGCCGCCCGGAGGCATAGCTGGCGCCTCTTTCTTCTCGGGAATCTCGCTGACTATCGCGTCAGTCGTCAATAACAACGATGCAATCGAAGCTCCGTTCTGCAACGCAGCCCTTTCAACTTTCGTCGGCACGATTACACCGAACTCTATCATGTCACCGTATTCCTTAAGCATCGCATTGTAACCGAAGTTCGTCTTCTTACTTTCTATAACCTTCTGTGCCACAATCGAGCCGTCCAGACCGGCGTTCTCGGCAATCTGCTTAATCGGTGCTACCACCGCTCGCCGAATAATATCGATACCTATTTTTTCATCGCCGACTGTCTTAATTTTATCCAATGCCGGCAAAACTCTAAGTACCGATACTCCGCCGCCCGGCAAAATACCTTCTTCGACTGCCGCTCGGCATGCATGTAACGCATCCTCTACGCGGGCCTTCTTTTCCTTCATTTCCGCTTCGGTAGCCGCACCAACATTTATCTGTGCCACACCACCGGATAATTTTGCCAGCCGTTCCTGCAATTTCTCAATATCATACTCGCTGGTCGAGTTGTCTATCTCAGTCTTAATCTGCTCGATTCTGCCCTTAATATCACTCGTATTACCCGCACCTTCGATAATTGTAGTTGTATCCTTATCGATGGTAATCCGTTTGGCTCTTCCGAGCTGCCCCAACTCGATATTCTCTAACTGCATCCCGAGGTCTTCGAAAATCGCCTGACCACCGGTCAATACAGCTAAGTCACCGAGCATTGCCTTTCGCCTGTCACCAAAACCCGGGGCCTTCACAGCCGCTACCTGCAGCACGCCGCGAAGTTTATTAACAACCAGCGTAGCTAATGCCTCGCCCTCAACGTCTTCGGCGATAATCAACAACGGCTTACCTTGCTTGGAGACCTTCTCGAGAATAGGAACAAGCGACTTAATAGAACTAATCTTTTTCTCGTGCACCAGAATGTACGGCTTTTCAAGAACCACCGTCATATTTTCTAAGTTATTAATAAAGTGCGGACTCAAATAACCCTTATCAAACTGCATACCCTCGACTAATTCGACAGTCGTCTCAAGCGATTGGCCCTCTTCAACAGTTATCACGCCGTCCTTGCCGACCTTGTCCATCGCCTCAGCCATCTTTTTGCCAATCTCAACGTCCTGATTCGCCGAACATGTTGCTACCTGCTCAATTTGCTTACTCGAATCAACCGTAACGCTCATCTTCTGCAGTTCCTTGACAATCGTATCGACGGCTTTGTCGATGCCGCGTTTCACCTGCATCGGATTCGCCCCTGCCGTAATATTTTTCAGACCCTCATCGAAAATACTTTCCGCCAGAATCGTCGCCGTAGTCGTTCCGTCACCAGCCACCGTCGATGTCTTAGATGCTACCTCCTTGACCATCTGGGCACCCATATTCTCGTATGCATCCTCAAGTTCAATCTCCTTAGCCACAGTTACACCGTCCTTGGTAACGGTCGGCGAACCATACGATTTCTCCAATATCACATTCCTGCCGCAAGGACCAAGCGTCACCTTCACTGCCTTGGCCAATTTCTTTACGCCTTCGCGGATAGATGCGCGTGCCTCAGTTCCAAATGCTATCTTTTTTGCTGCCATATCCTTATTTCTCCTTAACTTTCTATACCGATAATTAATTATCAGTTAAAAATAATTAACTATTTCTCTATCACTGCCATAATATCCGATTCATCCATAATTAAATATTTCTTACTGCCCACCTTTACCTCCGTACTTGCGTAACTCGTAAAAAGAACCTCGTCACCCTTTTTAACCTGAACCTTTCGAAGTTTTCCATCATCGAGCATCTTGCCCTCGCCCACGCTTATAATCTTACCTCGCTGAGGTTTTTCTTTGGCACTTTCCGGTAGCACTATTCCACCAGCCGTTTTCGCCTCCGCCTCAAGACGCTCAACAAGAACCTTATCTGCCAATGGTCGAATCTTCATGTATCATTACTCCTTTCAAACACCTGTTATCATTACTCAAAAATATGACTATCATATCTCTTCATAAACAGCTTGTTCAACTGTTCACGCAAAACTCCCATATCAACCGGCTTATCAATAACACTAAATACATTCAACCGCAGAGCCTTACTCAGTATATCCTCCCCGGATTCGTTCGAAAGTAAAATACAGGGTACCAATGGATAATCCATCCGAATAATTTTTACTGTCATCAGCCCGTTCGACCTCTCGGATTCCATATCCACTATCGCTGTGTGAATGCGCCTGCGCTTGATAATATCTACAAAATCACCGACATCCTGCGCCACAAGCAAATTGATGCCTCGAGGCTGAAAAATATCATGCACAGCCTTAGGCCAAGCCCAATTCGCGTCGCTCGCCAGAACATTTACCTCTTCATTTTGGGAAAAATTGTAACCCATAACACTATTAATAAGCAAATAGTGTGCCAATGACTATATTATGACTACTTTCTTATATAACCACCTGCCAAATAAGAGGTTAAGTTGCGAACCTTCACTGCCCCATCACCTGCCAAAACCACCTCCACCTGCCACCATGACAGCCATTGACATTTTCACTGCCTTTATGTAAGGTGCAATAAATATGAAATCTAAAGCCAAAATTCTTTTCCTCGCCTCAAGGCCGAAGTTCCTGCTCGCAAGCGTTTCGCCCATTCTCGTCGGCTCCGCACTCGGTTTCGCAGCCGTCGGCACCTTTAACTTTATCCTGTTCATCTTGGCACTGTTCGCGATAATGCTGCTCCATGCCGGTGCCAACATCGCAAATGACTACTTCGACCACACTTCCGGAAACGACTGGGCAAACAAAAACGTAACCCCATTCTCCGGCGGAACTCGCTTAATTCAAGACGGCATCCTCTCACCAAAAGCAACTTTACTCACTTCCATCGTTGCCTTGGCCTTCGGCTCCGTAGTCGGACTCGTAATTGTCGTAATGACAAAAAGTGTCTTCATTTTAATTCTCGGTCTAATAGGTTTGCTCGGTGGATTCTTCTATACAGCTCCGCCTGTCCGACTTGGCTATCGTGGAATAGGTGAATTCGTAATCGCAATCCTGTTTGGCCTGTTGCCCGTCTACGGCTCATACTATCTGCAAACCGGCGCAATTGATACTACCCCGATTTTGCCAGCCGCGATTGTTTCCTTACTTATATTCCTTGTGATTTTAATAAATGAATTCCCCGACCTAAATGCCGATGCTGCCGTAAACAAAAAAACCCTTATCGTTTGGCTTGGCATCAATCCTTCAATCTGGATTTACCGAATCGTCTTCGTCGCAACCTTCATCATCGCAGCCGTAATGCTAACCCGAACACTAATGTTCTTCGCGGCACTGCTTTATCTATTCACACTGCCAATCGCCGTAGCTGCCGTAAAATTCGCAAACAAAAAAAACCTCACCACCCCTGGCAAATACCAGGCCAACCAAACAACCATCCTTTGGCATTCAATCGCCTCCATAACGCTTACCCTCGGCTTTATCATCTCCGCCATTCGTATCTTCGCCGCATAAAAAAATCTCATTGACCATATCCTCTGTCCTGCATAAACTTGTTTCGAATGAATAAGCGAATCATTATCAATGCCGACGACTTTGGCTTGTGCAAGGGGGTAAATGCCGCTGTCCTCAAAGCACACACCGAAGGAATACTTACAAGCACTACCATTATGGCAAATATGTCAGCCGCTAATGAAGCTGTACAAATAGCGAAAAAGCTCCCCAATCTCGGCGTTGGCGTCCACCTGAATCTTTACGAGGGCCCGCCTGTTTCAAAAGACCCATGCGTCCAATGCCTCTTTGGTAACGACGGCCAATTCAAATATTCTATTTTTCAATTATCACTTCTGTCACTCACTGTTTACAAATTCACAAAAGCAATCAAAACAGAACTAGCCGCGCAAATCCAATGGGTCATCGACAAGGGGCTTTCACCGACCCACCTTGATTCGCACAAACATATTCATAACTTCCCAGCCATATTCCCGATAGTCTGCAAGTTGGCCAAACGCTTCGGTATTCCCGCCGTGCGTCACTCCTATGAACCCAAAAAACTTTCAAACAGGCCTTGGCCGCTAACCGGCGAGAAAGGAAAAAAAGAAGCGAAACTCATTCGAGCTATGGCCCGCATCAATAAAATTCAGGATACGGGACTGCTCAAAACCGATGCACTACTCGGAGTTGCGCATGTCGGCAAAATTGACACCAATTTTCTAAAAGCCGTTACCTTATATAACACCGTGCCTACTGCCGAAATTATGACCCACCCCGGATACCCTGAAGGACTCGACAAATGCCGAACCTTCCTGATAAAACAACGACAATACGAACTCGACGCGCTCTGTAACGAAAAATCAAAAAGATACTTCGAAGAAGCGGGAATAAAACTGGTGCACTACGGACAACTATAAAAGCAACTCCCCCCGTAAAAACCTATTTTATCAACTTAATTATCTCATCAAGGTCATTCGCAACCTCAATGGGCGGATTACTGAACGGGCCTTGGCTCTCTTTGTGATAGTCAACTGTTACATTCGGGTCCTTTAACAAATGCCCCGTCAATACGCATGCCACTCGCTCGTCTGCCCCGACAACACCTTCGGCACGCAAATGCTTCAAGCCAGCAATCGTCGCTGCCGATGCCGGCTCGCAACCCAATCCATATTTACCTATTATCGCCTTGGCGTCACAAATCTCCTCATCCGTCACCGCACGTACGATACCATCGCAAACATCAATCGCCCGCAAACACTTCTTCAAATTCACCGGCCGGGAAATCTCTATGGCCGATGCGCACGTATGAGGTGAAAAATTCTTCGCCGTCAAATCATCATAATATTCGTCGATAATTTTCTGGTCAACGTTACCATCGTTCCAAACGAGTTTTTTGTTATTAACCAAATCAGTCAAAGTATCCGCACCGGTCGCGTTAATAATTGCCAGCCGAGGAACCTTCTTAATCAGACCAAGTTCCTTCAATTCAAGAAATGCTTTCCCGAAGGCACTCGAATTCCCCAAGTTCCCGCCCGGAACTATTATCCAGTCCGGAATCTCCCAACCAAGCTGCTCCATAATTCGATACATTATCGTCTTCTGACCTTCGAGCCGAAACGGATTCAACGAGTTAAGCAAATACAACCCCAGCTTCGTACAAACATCCTGAACCTGACGCATACAATCGTCGAAGTCACCTTGTATCTGGATCGTCTGCGCGCCGTAATCCATGGCCTGACTTAATTTACCAAAAGCTATTCGACCCGAACCGATAAACACCGTACACTTCAAACCGCAACTGTGTGCATACAATGCCACCGATGCCGATGTATTACCTGTCGATGCGCAGGCACACGATTTCGCTCCCACCATCATCGCGTGACTAAAAGCCGCCGACATCCCGTTATCCTTAAACGAACCCGAAGGATTCAAACCCTCGTACTCCAGATATAAACTTCCCGCCTTCATATCAACATACTTAGCCACGGCGTCATTTTGCTGTAGAATCGTTTGGCCTTCGCCTATCGTAACCTTGTGTTCGTCACTGCAAAAATTCAACAGTTCGCGAAACCGCCACACCCCGGATAGGTCCAGCCGATTGTTACGTGTTGCCCAACGCTTACCGAAATCACTCAATTGCGAAGGCACCTCAATCTTGTCCCAGTTATATCGCGCATCAAGCAACTCACCGCACTTCGGACATTTAAACATAGCCTGACCACAATCGAACTCGGCCCCGCACCCCGGGTTTATACATTTCTGATAAGCTGCATCAGTCATACCCATCTAAAAAACTCCTTTATTCTCAAGCCATAAAACATTAGAACTACATAACAATATTGCCGTAATTATAAACGATAAGCCCTGTTTTTGGTACAAAAATCAACCGATTGAAAATTTAAAACAAACCCCCATTATTATGAAAAAAATCGGCAAATAGATATGGACAGTTAATCTGTATTTACGTAATTTGAGTTGAAATTTTCCACCAAATCCGGCAACTCGCGAATCGTATCTATCTTCCAAGCCGCCGCCGGTACCGCCTTCCCCTCATTCGTGTAAGCCGATATCAACGCCGCGTGCATACCTGCCTTTAATGCCGGAGCAACATCCTTATTAATACGGTCGCCAACGAACAATATATTTCCCGGCTTCTCGCCGACCCTCTCAGCCGCAACCTCAAAAATCAGGGGATTCGGCTTGCGAAAATTAAACTGATATGAATAAAGCCTTACACCGAAAAACTCCGATATGCCCAATTGCTCCAAATGTCTATCCAAAGAACTGCTTGTCACAAAAGTATTGGAAAGTATTCCTAACTTAAGCCCCAATTTTTTAAGACCAGCCACACTATCTTTTAACTCCGGCTCCGCCTTCCCTAATTTACACAAGGGCTCATACCACAACCACGCCAAATGTTCCCATTGTTCTTCACTTAATTTAACGCCGGTTTTACCGTTAATCTTCTTCAGCAGTAAAAGAGAATCGAAATCACTGCCAGTTATAGCCGAAAGTAAACAACGTGTGCGGATAGCTAACAAATTTCGCAAACAATAATAACCGAAATTCCCCACCGGCTGACCGCAACTTTTAAGAAACTCGTATGATAATCGGCTGCTCGCACGAAAAAGCTTGCTCGCCTTGACCTTACCGAAACTCACCAATGTATCGCCAAAGTCGAAAACTACGGCCCTTATCTCGCCTCGCCTATCTCCCATTTTGACCAGCGCTTCCGTTGCTATTGCCCCTTAGACCGACACCTATTTCAGTGGAGGTAAATCATCACCAAATGCCTTGCCGACCCATTTGAACATCTCTTCGTCAGATATCGCGGAAACCCTGTCCGCCGAATACTCAACGTCTATTTTGTCTTTTATCTTAACAACACGAGGGTCATGCTTCGCAATCTCTATTTTGTACTTGCCTTCTATCCAGTGCTTAACACCAGCTGCGCCGCTTTTATCCGTAATCGCTACACTGACAGGACGGTTCAGCAATTTCTTTGTATCGAAGCAATTGTATATCTCTTCGTTCTTTAATAATCCATCTGCATGAATACCGGCTCGTGTGACATTGAAATCCCTGCCAACCAATGGATAGTTGTTAGGAATTTCGAGCCCAAGCTTTTTGCTGGCGTATTCAGCGAGCTTCGTTATCGCCGAGTAATTAACTTCGGTCGTTTGACCTTTCAATTGCGCGTGTTCGATTACCAATGCCTCCAAAGGAGGATTGCCTGTCCGCTCACCAATACCGAATACCGCGCCATTCGCGGCGCTGCAGCCATAAAGCCATGCCGTCGAAGCTGCAACCTCGACCTTGTGCAAATCGTTATGACCGTGCCACTCGAGCCATTCAGCCGGAACACCGAGTTTACGAAGACCGCCAATAAGTTTTGGAATACTACGAGGCAATGCTATACCGGCCCACGGCAAACCGAATCCGAGCGTGTCACATAAACGAATCTTGACCGGGTTATTATATTCCTCAGATAACTTCATCAACTCCGCTGCAAATGGCAAAACAAACCCGTCATAGTCCGCCCGGGTTATATCTTCAAAGTGACATCGGGGCGTAACACCGCTATCCAATGCTGCCCTCGCAACATTTAAATAACCGTCAAGCGCCTGCGCACGGGTCTTTCGCAGCTTAAGAAATATGTGATAGTCACTCGCCGATGTCAAAATGCCCGTTTCTTTCAAACCCATTTGCGAAACAAACTTAAAGTCCGCCGGAACCGCTCTTATCCAGCCGGTTATCTCAGGATACTTGTAACCTCGCGCCTTGCACAACTCCACTGCTTCCCGGTCACGGTCTGAATAAAGAAAAAATTCACATTGACGAATCAAACCGGATTTCCCGCCTATCTCATGCAGTAAATCATAAAGCTTCAAAATTTGCTTTGGTGTATACGGAGGTCGCGACTGCTGACCGTCACGGAAAGTCGTATCAGTTATCCAAATATCATCGGGAATGTCATAAGGGACAATCTTTTTGTCGAATATTACCTTCGGGAACTCTGTATAAGGAAAAGTCTCCCGATAAAGATTCGGTTTGTCCACATCAACAAGTTTATATTGCTTCTTCGCCATATTAGCCTCCTATTGTAACGCCTGAAAATACAAATTTACAAATGTAGCCGAGGTGGGATTCGAACCCACACGCCCTAACGGGCAGGGGATTTTAAGTCCCCA
>JAGLSU010000028.1 GCA_023135935.1 Planctomycetota bacterium | reverse complement strand
AGGTTGCCAAGGTCAAGGCGAAAAAGGCGTTCAAAACCTACAAACAGGCCATTAAGTACTTGTTTGACAGGACGGACTACGAAAAACAGCAGAATTTACGCTATAACGTTACGACCTTTAACCTCGAAAGAATGGAAAAGCTTCTGTCCTTACTGGGTAGTCCACATAAAAAAATCCATACAGCCCATATAGCCGGCACAAAAGGAAAAGGTTCTTCCGCGACTATGCTCTCAAAAATGCTTGAGGCTAATGGATATAACGTTGGATTATACACATCGCCTCACCTGGTAAACTTGCATGAGCGAATCGTAGTCAATTCGGATATGATTACTGAATCTGAAATGCTTGCTTTGCTCAATAGGGCATATGCACCTATCGAGAAAATCGCAAAAACTGACCCGCCGACTTTCTTTGAAATTCTGACTGCTCTGGCCTTCATGCATTTTCTTGATAAAAAAGTTGATATTGCTGTAATCGAAACTGGCTTGGGAGGACGACTCGATAGCACAAACGTCATCACGCCAAAAGTCGTTGGCATTACAAGCTTGAGCATCGACCACCAACAGCAGTTGGGAAACACTATCTCCAGTATCGCTAAGGAAAAAGCCGGAGTATTCAAATGCGGCGTACCAGCCGTTACCGTGCAACAGGAACCCGAAGCAATGGCGGTGCTAAAATCGCACGCTGCAACTGTCAAAACTCCACTGAGTGTAACTGGGGGAGGGGATATTGATTTTTCGTATCGCTTCGAAACATCACGCGAACATGGACCGCATACAAGGATTTGTCTAAGCACTGCAACAAGTAAGTTCGAACATCTTAGAGTACCGCTGCATGGAAAGCATCAAGCGATAAATTGTGGCTTGGCTTTAGCTATGCTCGACAAACTAAAAGCCGAGGGCTATGAAATCGATAACGATAAGGCGCTGCAAGGTCTTCACGCAGTTTCTCTGCCAGGACGGATGGAGATAATTTGTGATGACCCGAGAGTTATAATCGATGCGGCTCACAATGCCGCTAGTATAAAGGTGTTGATGCATGCTATAGGCCAGAATATCCCATACGATTCAATGGTGATAATCTTTGGCTGTAACGGCGACAAGGATGTAAGAGGAATGCTCAATGAACTCCAGTACGGAGCCGATAAAGTTATCTTTACACGCAGCAGTTCTCCAAAAGCTGTCTCACCCCAGGACTTGGCTGAAATGTACACCGAAATCTGTGGGAAAATGTACCAAACAGCCATGAGTTTAGGCGAAGCATTACGCCTTGCGCAAAACGCTGTTGGCAGGGAAGACTTAATCTGTATTACAGGTAGCTTCTACCTCATCGGTCAGGCTAAAGTACGCTTCCAGCCATCTTAACTTTAATATTTGCCTGAGTTATTTCCGATTTTCTCAAATCCTGCAAAAAAAGTATCTCTATTTACTGCGCCTGCACAATACAAAAAAACAATTATCCGCGATATCAGTATTGATAATGGGGGTAGGTAGTTAAAAAATCTTTTTTTCTAAGACGAAAATTAAGACAAAAAAACGCTGAAATATACGTTTAAACCCCGTTTTGACCCCAAAATCCGCCTTAAAGCATCGAAAAAACCAATAGTTATCGGAAAAAAAACATCAAAATAATACTAATACAACTAATCAACCCCATAACTATTGCCGATAAAACCATATACGTATTGTTGAAGTAGCGGTGGGGGGCCACGCAAGTATTAACAATACCAACTTAATTTGGCACCGGCGGTTTTCGTCGGTCAGGTGATGTCAGGTGTTGTATTCAGCAACACATAAATGAGAATAAGGGAAATGATATATTTGGAAAGGGAATTAATATGATGTTTGTAAAGAAGTTCGAAATGAAGTGGTGTGTTCTGGTATTGTCTGTAGTTCTATTGCTTTCGGGTCAAATTTTGGCTGCCGAAACTACCCAGTATTACAAGATGATTTCTGCTGTTGAGTACGCAGGAAATGGGCAGTTTAGGAATCAGACCGAAATGTTATTCTCAATAGACAAACAGTCCCTGTCAGAAGACAAAGTGCAATACGTACTTTCTGCAAATAACTTCGATAAGCAGCTTTCATTTGTCATTGATAATAAAACACAGCACATGTCAGCGACAGGTGAAGATTTGGCTTTCTTGGGCAAAGTTACCAACCAGTGTGCCAAGTCACTAAGGAAAGTTACAAGTGACAATATTGGCAAAACATGGAAGCAATCATTTAATTTGTCATCTCTTGGTGATTCGCTGCCTTCAGAACTGAATTTCACTATGACAGCTACACACGTCCAGAAAGATTCCTTGGGCGATATGATTGCCGTCAGAGCTTTATCAGAACCGTTTTTCGTTAAAACGGGCAGGACACTCGTCAACTCCAGAATCAATGTTGTTTATCTTTTCGATTCAAAAATAGAAGACATCTATCTGAGCATCTCTGTTTTTGAAGCGACTGTAAACGTAAACGGCTCCAAGGAAATCCTGCGACACGAACTTGTGACATACAAGACAGACGAAGCTGGTCAGCCAGTGGACCTAAGCGATATTGGTGCAGACTTTGTTAAATTCGTAGGAAAAGTAGGACTAACAGGCAATAGCCTAAAGGTGCAAAAACAAGCACCACTGCCCCAGTGGGCTCGCTCAGAAGCGCTGCAAGCCGCTCAAGTAGCAAATGTATATGCGGCTACGGCTTGCGAAGGTGCTTTGAATCCTGTTGCTACAGTATTTGTTCCAGCAGCTCAGGTAATGGAGTTGCAAGCAAAAAATGAATTAATAGTTGCTGATGCCCAATTGGCCCAAGGAGATGCTGCTACGCAGAATGTCTTCCAGAAGATTGAAGCCAACTGGGGATGGAACATAGAAACTATAGGTGTTGTTGCTGGAGCGACGGTTGGAACAATTGCTGTTGCTGGAGGTTTCTCCAGTAGTAGTAGCAGCCGAAGCCCAAATTAACCTGCAAATGAATAAGCGTGAATAAGTGACGTTAAACCCTGGTCACTTGAAGGTGACCAGGGTTTAACAAGACGGTATTCAGGGAGGTACCTGGTGGAGACATGGAGGTTTGTCCAGTACGCTAAGGTTGTTTGTCTATCTGCTATTATTGCATTCTGTCTGATGGTTCCTGCGGGATGCGGTCCTAAGATATCTTCCCCTCAACAGGTAAGAGACTTCGAAAGAGCTGGCCCGGTCACATCACCAGCCGATATCGATGGACTAACTAAACAAAAAACACATCTTGGTCCATACCGTGTTGTCCCCGGAGATATATTGGAATTTCAACTTCCTGTTGCATTGAGAGTTATATCTTCGGATTTGACCGAGTGGCTTAGACCAGCATATGGCCATAAGGATGTTGAAGCATATTTGGCGAGAGTAAATGAGCAAGGACACATCACCTTGCCAATTGTAGAAAAGCTTTTTGTAAGCGGAAAGACACTTGCCGAAATAGAGTCACTGGTTATAGATGCATACTACCCAAAGTATGTTGTAAATTCACCTATGGTTGTCTGTCAGATTGACAAGTATAGAACGGAAAACGAAAGAGTATTCACTGTCATGGGACTTGTTGGGCACCCAGATGCATTTCCTTATCCTCCGGATGTGCAATATAGTTTAATGGAAGCACTCGCCTTTGCCGGTGGCCTCGATATGGTCGCAGACCCACGGTATCTCAAAATATATCGCCAGAATGAAGAAGGCGAAATTCTTTCGGCTACGTTTGGTGTGGATAAAAAGTCTTTAGCCGATGCCTCACGTGTCATTATAAAACCGGGAGATATTATATACGTCGACCATACCCTGCGTACTCGCACCAACCAGTTCTTTGCGGATGTATTTCAGTTTAGAGTCGGTGCTTCTGTTACCCGAAGCAGTTCTGACTAACAATGATTCGTTTAACATAACAGAAAGAATTTATGGATAACGGCAGAATCGAAAACGGAAGTTCGGCTTTGGCTCAACCACAGGATGAACAGTTACTTCAGTTAAATCTCTTAGAGATAGCATTGCGGCATAGAGCGATTATTTTAACCACAGCTGTATTGTCTTTAGTCGTTGCTGTTCTCTATCTCGCAAAAACTACACCAATCTTCACGAGTGCTTCGAGAATCTACGTCGAGCAAAGCGGACCTAAAATTATCTCCGAGTACGAAGGCGTTATGACTCGCTCGAAGAATTATCTTTATACCCAGAGCGAATTAATGCGGTCAACACCTATTATTGCTGACGTTGTTGATGACCCACAAATAAAAAGACTCAAAACCTTTAATGGTGTCGACAACCTCATTGCCTATGTTAAAGGAAATCTCGATGTTGTTGTTGGGAAAAAAGATGATATCATCACAGTGTCATTTGATTCGCCATACTCCGCCGAGGCTGCGCAAATTGTAAACGCTGTCGTGGACTATTACATCAAATATCATTCCGCCAGAAAACAAAGTACCGTCTTGAAGGTACTGAATATACTTCAGAAAGAAAAAGTCAAACGAGACGCCGAATTAAAGAATAAGTTTGAGCAAATGCTGAATTTTACTCGCGAAAACGGCATCGTTTCCTTTGATAACTCCGGCGACCATATAATCTTCAAAAAACTTGCTAAATTGTCAGATGCATTAACAAACGCACAACTAATGGCTATCAACTCAAGAGCTGATTACGAAGCGGTCAAAGCCATGGCCGATGAACCTGCGAAAATCAAACAGTTTGCTGCTGCTTCACCTTCGGCGGGCATACATGTCTTTGTTAATGATATGGAAACCCAATTGCGTGCCGAGTTAAGGGATGCCGAAATAGAATTGAAAAATATAAAATTCCATGTCACCGAAGACCATCCGGCTATAAAAGCTACCCATGAAAAAATCGACCATCTCAGAAACCAGCTTAACAAAGAGGCAAAAGAATTTGCTGAGGCATATACAGAAGTTATGAGATTAAGATGGGTAACTGCCCTGCAGAGACAGCAGGAACTGGACGTTTCCTTTGAAACACAACGGCAGGACGCACAGCATTTAGGCATAAAGGCGGCCGAGTATTCAATCCTGCAGTCAGAATTAAAACGTACGGAAAAACTTTGCGACATTCTCGATGACCGCATTAAAGAGCTAAATGTCACCGAAGATACCGGAGCCTTAAATATTAGCATCTTGGAAGTTGCCAATCCTGCTAGCAAACCATCAAAACCTCAAAAATCAAAGATTATGGCAATGGCACTTGTCTTGGGATTTATGTGTGGAGGAGCACTGGCACTACTTAGAGATTGGATGGACTTTAGACTACGCTCCGTTGATGAAATTGCCATTGTACTTGGTATTCCTGTACTCGGCGTAGTACCCGCTATGGCCGAAGAACGAAAAATTATCATACATGGAAAAGCTTGGTTACAACTCTGGGGGAAAATACGCAATACCTTCTTTGCGCCTGCAGACCAGGAAAAAGACACATCTACATTCACCTCGGATGAGGATAAAAACATCGAAGCGGCTTCAGTTATGGATAGAGCCAGACACGCACGCTCTGAACTTAAATCTCGTGACAGAAAAACATACCGAAAAGACCGAAAAACCATCTTCTCTGAGATTAACCAAAAACGAAGACCTGATGATATTGCCAAAACAACTACTGATAGCAAAGCATATGGATTGGACATGCAGGTTATTGTTAATCGTGGACAGAAAGTCTATCTAATGCCGAAGTCTATCGAAGCAGAAGCTTATCGAACAATACGTACTGCCGTATTCTTTGGTGTACCGAAAGAAGAAGCCAAAACCATTCTTGTCACTTCCCCAGCGCCGGGTGATGGAAAAAGCACACTTGCCAGCAACTTGGCGCTTGCAATGGCACAAGCCGGACAGAAAATCCTCATTCTTGATGCAGACTTCAGAAAGCCCATGCAGCATAACATCTTCCAGACTGATAAAAGCAAAGGTTTATCAAATGTTATTGCCGGAGCGATCGACATCTCCCAAGCTATTCAGCAGGGACCAATCAAAAATCTCGATGTTCTTGCTTGTGGACGCGAAGTACCAAACCCGTCCGAAATACTAAACAGCGCTCTGTTCGCAAAGTTATTGGAAAACTTCGCCGAACAGTATGACCGTATCATTATTGACTCGCCGCCCGTTGGTCCTGTCGCAGATAGTCAAATTCTTGCCGCTACATGCGACATATCGCTTCTTGTACTAAGAGCAGAAAAATCCACAAGAAGACAAAGTCAACAGGCACGTGACGCACTCTTAAGTGTTGGTGGAAGACTACTCGGTTGCATCGTAAATGATGTCCCGAGAAAGAAAGGCCGTTATGGGTATTACTCCAGTTATGGCCACTATGGTGGTTATGGATACTATGGACACAAACCGAAGGAGTAAAAATATAAGACTATAAAGTTTCCAGCAACTTTTCTTTCTAAGTGAGGATACTATGGCAACACACCCAAACAATAATTTGGCTGGAACTAACGAAGACAGCTATGAAAGCACTGAAATACGGCAAGGTTTTGTCGATGCGCACTGTCATTGTCTGCCTGCACTTGATGATGGACCACCAACAAATATCGAAGCCTTTGCTCTTGCCAGGGCTCTTGTTGCTGACGGAATAACAACCGTCATTGCTACTCCACATCAACTCGGAAGATTCAGCGATTGCAACGAAGCCTCACAAATCAGACAAGCTGTTTCAGATTTCAACGAACAGTTAAACCACAACGATATACCTCTAAATATAATGCCGGGAGGTGACGTACGCGTTGATGAAAGAATTTGCCAGTTAATTGAGCAGGATAAAATACTCACACTTGCAGACAACCGGAGATATCTACTCATAGAACTGCCTCACGAAATTTTTATCGATATAGATTCCTTGCTAACCGACCTTGCGTCTATGGGCATCCAAGCCATCGTTTCCCATCCGGAACGGCATCCAATCCTTGTCAGAAAACCACATGTCCTGTCAAAATGGCTTGACCATTCCGCTCACCTGCAGATAACAGCCGGCAGCCTACTCGGCAATTTCGGCTCCAATGCAAAAGATGCCGCTTGGAACTACCTGAACTCAGGTGTTGTTTCTATTGTTGCTACTGACGCGCACAACCTGCGCTCTCGAAAACCTTGCATGACGGAGACTTTCCTCGCTATCAGTACGCAACTGGGTCAAAATGTTGCCGAACTCCTTTGTATTAAAAATCCTGCGAGAATATCCAATGGGCAGGACATAGAAGTTGTTTCACCTCATAAGCAAAAGGTCACGTGGTAATGCAGAATGAACAAATTGAAAATACGTTCGCTTCTCCCGACATATTCGATGCTGTAATTGAACGTCTGCTTATTGTTCTCTTGGCCTTTATGCCATTTGCTTTTGGGGCCGTACATGCTTGGAGTGAACAAATAGTTATCGCTCTGTCAGCTACCATCGCCTTTTGCTTCATGCTCAAACTTCTAAGTTATAAAAGTCAGCCCTTTGTTTGGACGTGGGCATATCTACCGGTCGCGATTTTGTTGCTTGTCATAATATTTCAACTCATTCCACTGCCGGCTTCCGTAATAAATGCAATTTCGCCTAATACCTTCGCGATGAAAACGGAACTCATGGGGGACCTCCCCAATGCCGACACTTTACTTAAATCAATGACACTTAGCTTCTATCCGTACGCCACAAAACATGACCTTCGTCTTGTTTTGGCCATTGTGGTGGTATTTGTAGTCGTCTTGAATGTCTACCGGCACCCCGAACAAATAAAACGCTTACTGATGGCTATTGCGGTAATCGGCGGAATCATCGCTGCTATAACCTTGGCACAAAATCTTTTCGGAAATGGAAAAATCTACTGGCTCATATACAACAAAAACACAAGAGGTTATTCCGGCCCATTCGTAAACCATAGCAATTACGGACAGTTTATGAATTTATCTATCGCTGCCGCACTCGCATTGCTTGCCATAAAACTGCACGAAGCATTTGGTGGAAAGAAAGTCGTTCCATCGACTGTCTCTGAATACTTCAGTTCCAGTTCCACAAAACCATTGTGGTTGCTAATGGCAATAATTAGTCTTGGCGCAGCTACCGTCTTCATTACTCTCACTCGCGGCGGAATGGTCAGCATGTTAATCGCTGCCGCTTTCACTACTATGATTATTACCACCAGAAAGTCCTTACGCGCACATAGTTGGATTATGGTTCTTGTTGCACTTGTCGCATTTACCTGCATTCTGTATATAGGTTTCGATGCTGTTTACGACCGCCTGGCCTCGATAAGACAGTTTGATAAAGTTGAAAACGGACGGATACAAATACTAAAAGATATTGCCGTCGCATGGACAAAGTTCCCCATCTTGGGAACGGGACTCGGAACACACTCCGTCGTCTATCCTATGTTCGACAGGTCTTTTATGACGCAATTAGCGGCACATGCGGAAAATGAATACGCGCAACTACTAGAAGAAACCGGTCTCGTCGGACTAATCTTGATGATAGTTTTTGGCGTAATTGTTTGGTCAAACTATGCAAAAATTATTCGAAAACCAAAAGCTGTTGTTTGTTCTGCCGTATATGGACTTGGCTTTGGAATCTTGGCTATACTAATTCATAGCCTAAGCGATTTCGGCCAACACCTTCCTGCAAACGCCGCACTTACTGCCATCTTTTGCGCACTACTGTTGGGCTTGGCTAAACAGCCGCAAATACGTATCGCAAGAACCACTCCTCCATCCCCAAAGTACAGATTCATGGGACTGATAATTCTCATCTCTTTGCCTGTGATTTATTTCGGCCCTCTCTCCGAAGCAAATAACTACCGAATCGCAGAAAAACACTGGGGAAAAACTATGCGTATGGAAAAAAACATTACGGATAGAAACTGGCAGGGCACCGATAGAGAATATGATGAGCTTATCGCACATGCAAGTCAGGCTTTAAAATATCAACCGGAAAATATTAAATATCGACACTGGACAAATGTATATCGCCTGCGCTCCGTAAGCCGAACAACAGATGCATACACCAGGGACATTATCATCTCACCTGACGAAATCTCTACTCTTCGTAGCATCGTTGACCAGTTCCACCAAGCCCGCCTCGTATGCCCTACATATGGACCGTCGTATAGTATGGCCGGACAAATCGAATTGTTCTTCTTGAACGACGACTCAGGAGCGGAAAAAATAAGAAAAGGTTTTCAACTGGCTCCGTGTGACCCCGTAGCTTGCTTCGTAGCCGCAAGCCTCGATGTGAGAGAAGGAAAAACCGATGATGCCGTTCAAAAATTTAACAGAGCCGTAAACCTTAACTCGAGATTGTGGCGAAATGTTACAAATATTTATGTCTATCAACTTTCTCGACCGCACCAGGCAATTGCACTTGCAGGAAACGACATCGGACGATTAAGTAGTCTTGCCGAAATCCTCGACAACATGCACTATGAGGACCTTGCCGAACAAACTCGATTCAAACTTAAACAGGTGCTCGAACAAAAATGTGCCCAGCCGAACCCTTCCGCATGGACATTTGCGCATATGGCGGCTATTTATAGAAAACAAGAGAACAACACTGCCGCAATAGAATATTACCAGCGGGCACTCGATCTTGAATATAGCAAAATCTACTGGCGAATGGAGCTCGCGAAATTGCTCGAAAAAACCGGAAAAATACAAGACGCGATATACCAGGCAAGAATATGCCTGCGAATAAGACCACAGTTCAAACAGGCCGAAAAATTTATTGCCGATCTGTCCGTAAAACCGTCAGCCATAAAACAAAAATTCAATTTACCATGATAGCTTAAAATATGAAAACGTATCTTTATACATATCTTTGTTCGGCGATACTCGCACTCGTCATAACACCAATAGTTATACGCCTCGCACACAAGCTGAACGTCATGGACTATCCAAATGCCAGAAAAGTACACAAAAAACCCATACCACGTATCGGCGGCCTCGCCATCTTCATCGCCACGACCACTCTCGTAATTATCATGCTGTTCCTCGACAATGCCATCGGGCAGGCTTTCCGCGCCATACACATCCAGATATTCACTCTGCTCGCCACGGGAACATTCATCTTCACCATAGGTCTTATCGATGACTTAGCCGCAATAAGAGCCAGATATAAACTCTTGGCACAAATTGCCGCTGCTGTAGTACTCTGTAACGCGGGCGTTGAAATACGAACCTTGAATTTCGTTGGACTCTTCACTATCAATTTCGGCTACCTGTCATTCCCAATAACCGTCTTCTGGATTATTGCCATTACAAATGCCGTCAACCTCATAGACGGACTTGATGGGCTCGCAGCTGGTATCGCTGCCGTGACCTGCGCCGTAATTGCTTTCTTTGCTTTCCAAAATGGACAACCCTTAATGGTCGTAATAATGCTTGCCATGCTCGGGAGTATCTCCGGTTTCCTCTTCTACAACTTCAATCCCGCGAAAATCTTCCTCGGAGACTCCGGCAGCATGTTCCTCGGATTCGTTCTCGGCTCCGCTAGTGTCATCTGCGCAACAAAAACTGGCACTGTCGTTGCGCTCGCCTTACCAGCTCTTGCCTTGGGACTGCCGATTTTCGATACCGTATTCAGCATCCTGCGACGCTCACTTAGTCGCCTCGGCATAATGTCGCCCGACAGAAGTCACTTCCACCACCGCCTGCTTGACATGGGTTTCCGCCACCAACATGCCGTCATTGTCATGTACCTCGTAACGGTAATGACAGCTGGACTGGGAATGTTTATGATGATTACCAGCGGTAGTGCCGTTATCGCAGTCTTCCTCTCTGTGATTATGCTTATCATCCTCACCTTCAGGGTTGTCGGTGCCGTCAGGTTTCGGGAAATCGTCGGGCAACTCAAACACAACAAAGTAATCCTGACAGAAGCAAAACGTAATCAGGACATCTTCGAAAAAACCCTCCTCAATCTCAAAGAGGCCTCCTCTTTCAAACACCTCTGGCAACTCGTTGCAGATGCTGCTGAAAAAATGGGGTTCTGTGAAGTTTCCCTAACCACCACCGCGCGTAGCGGCCGAATACACAAATTCACTTGGCGGCAGTCAGACTGCCGGCTCGAACAACTCGAACTTGTCACCATGAAACTCCAAATGAATGAAAACCGCTTTGGCATGCCTATGAATATCGAAACAAAGCTGCCCGCAAACGGCTCACTGGAGTCTACTGGCCGAAAAATGATGCTCTTCGGAAGACTCGTCGACGAATACAACCTTTCATTCCTCTCAACAAAAACAAAACAAAATTCTTTTAAGGAACCCGAACCCGGAATACAAAAAACAAAAACTGACATCCCGGTCTACACTACTAATAGCTGAAGAATCTTAATTTAGACTTATTCACCGGGTTCCTTTTTTTCCCGAGCCCCCGGATTACCCCGGGGGCTTTTTTAATATTATGTCACTATATCCATCAAAAATGGGTGTTTAACAGCCCAACAAAGATTGACCGCAAAAAAGATATGATAAACCTTGATTTTTAGCCCGTTTTTTGGTAGTGTCCCTTTATAAAGTTTCCCCAAGGCAATGCGTCTAATCCACTTGAACGAGGAGTGTAAAATGATTAAGCATGCCCTAATTCTCACCTTTTTAGCCACAATTCTTATTCTAACCCCAACAATCCATGCAGCCGACCCTGTTCCGGTAAGTTGGTGGAAGTTCGATGAAACCTTCGGTACCAACGCGAATGATTCCGAGGGCGCCAACCACGGAACATTAATTGGTGACCCGACGTGGACTACCGGAATAATAAACGGTGCCTTGGATTTTGATGGTGACGGAGATTATGTTAGTGTTCCAGAGAGTTCTGAGTTAGATATCACAGGAGATATTACCATTTCTGCATGGGTTAACTTTACAGCGGGAGGCTCGGAAAAAACTATAGTTGCAAAAACCGTATCAAATGGAGCCTATAGAAATCCCTTTGATTTTAGAACAAATTCTGCTGCTGAACCCGCAATTAAATTTGTCAGAGCGGATAGAAGCGGCCATGAAACCGTTTATAGTACTCAGCCTATCCCCATACAAACATGGCATCACGTTTTAGTAAGGGTAGAGAATAATGTTGCAGACTTTTATGTTGATGGTGTCATCACTGGTAAAACAGGAGGATTGACCAAACCTGCGGAAGGAAACGACCATCCTCTGCTAATTGGAAAAAGAGATGACGGCTGGCCTTTCAATGGCAAAATCGATGATGTTCGTATCTACGATAAAGCTTTGTCTGCCGGAGAAATCGCGGCAATATATGGCAGTGTCTTCAACAATCCTGTAATCGCCCTATCTTCGAATACGTTTAACTTTGATGCTAATGAAGGCGGCGATAACCCAGCCGACCAGATACTTTCAATCAGCAACATCGCTGGAGGAATACTGGACTGGGAAATTACCGAGACTTGCGATTGGCTCTCTGTTGACCCCAATACGGGCAGTTCTACTGGAGCCACTGATATTAATCAAGTCACGTTGAGTGTTGATGTAACCGGTCTTAACTGGGGAACATATAATTGTCAACTAACCGTCTCGGACCCCTGCGCCTCGAACACCCCGCAAACAGTTGAGGTAGCTTTGGTTGTTCGCAATGCTGATGGGCTGTTATACGTCCCCTTGGAATATAGGACGATTCAGGAGGCAATAGATTTTGCTGCAACCGGCAATGAAGTTATCATTGCGGAAGGTACATATACCGGTACCGGCAATCGCAACCTCAATTTCCTCGGAAAAGCTATCACTGTTCGAAGTTCCGACCCCAACGACCCCGATGTAGTTGCAGCAACTATTATCGATTGTGAGAACTCCAGCGGCCACCGTGGTTTTTATTTTCATAGCGGCGAGGACGCAAACAGTATCATTAACGGCTTGACAATAAAAAGAGGGTATATTACCGGTGATTCTGCTCGAGGTGGAGGAATTTATTGCACCGCTTCTTCTCCCACAATTAAAAATTGCATCATTGCTAATAACCAGGCTATTGCTGGTTGGGACGATTACGCCTATG
>JAGLSU010000027.1 GCA_023135935.1 Planctomycetota bacterium | reverse complement strand
TCTTCTGTATCATCACCTGCTTGGCTGTCTGAGCGGGAATTCGCCCAAGCTTTCTTATGTCGATTTGCACCTCATCTTTGAAGGCGATAATCTCACCGGTATCCCGGTCGATATTTACCACCACATCACTTTCCGGTTCACCGAAATGCTTTCGGGCAGCCGACACCATCGCTTCTTCCAAATCCGCAAATATGGATTCTCTGTCTATGTTTTTATCACGTGCAATGTTGTCTACTATTCTCAGTAATTCTTGGCTCATCTTTCTTCCTATCTAAAAAACCAAAAAAAAATGGAAACCTAAGATAGTTTCCACTTCATCAACACGACAGAAACGAACGAAGGTTGTCTTTTGCTCTACATCACATCGGTCGCCTCCAGCAGCAATACCTTGTTCGTATCTTCATGCCGAAGCAGAAACATCCACTTCCAAGCCACCATTTGCGCAAAAATGCAGCCGTACACATGTTGTGCTCGCTCATTTTGCACGATTTGCTAATCCTGTTAGTACCATTTTTGCATCCTTTGTTTTAGCTTTGGTAGCCATTAATCCTTATACAAGAACTCATTATAATAATCGTCCACCTTGGAAACAGCAATAACTTTTTTAGCAAATTCGCACAATTTTAATCGTAAATTGGACATAAAAACCTGTTTGCCCCCCCCCAATATGCCATGGAATTTACACAAAAATAGACTTTATAATGCAAAATTTGGTATTAATAGCTGTTTTCTTTAAGCACTTTTGCTAGATATTCAGCCACAAATGACCTGCCGTATTGGTCCAAATGTGCATTAGGGTATATGCCTGAGGAAAAATGTGAAGCGGGCATAGCCTGTGAAAGGTCAAGCAAATCAACACCTTCACTTTTAAGCGCCGCCTTGATGACTTCGACATTAGCTTGCACCTGCTTATGAAACTGACCAGGAAGATACGCTTCACCTCTTTGCACATCCGTCGGAGTAACATAAAAGATTAGTTTAATGCCAAGGGGACGAAGAATTTTGACGATTTCAAGCATATCTTGCAATCGCTGATGGTCGGGCCTTATAGGCTCCATATAATGGAAAACAAAAGTCTTGCGAACCATATCCTGAGTTGCTCGCTTAACTTTTGAATGGTCGAAGTCTTTGGCCAATCCAACTAATTTATCACCACAATAAACAGGTGTGTTGTCAAACTCTTCCTCGCTAATGTTTCGTTTAATTAATTTAAATACTCTTAGTGGTTCAAGGAAAACCCGAGCGGGACCAGCAGAAAGAAAGAATAACTCCTTTTCGAACTGATATCCCGGTCTACGGTACCAGGTCGGTCCAAATGTACTTGGATTAACCGAGATTATAATTATGCTGGGCTTCTTCTCTCTACCCGCGATATACTTACAAAATGCAAGATGTGAGCCCATATGCCAGGCAGCATCATCGATAGCCAATACCCGCCGACCAACCATTCGATACTGAAGGAATTCTGAAATCCGACGCCGGTCAGTATCTTTTGGGCTGCAGTACCAATTGGAACTGTCACTGAACAGAACAATATCCTGTTTAACAGATAATGCTTTAACATCATCTTTGATCCTACTGGGAATAGCTTCCTCGTTGTAACCTACCAGAAATTGCAGGGCTGCTATAATCAGGCCAAGAACCAAAATTTTCTTCAAAAACTTTTTCATTGATAGAACTTTAAAACTGAAAATAAATAAATGGAATATTTTCTGCAATACCAAGATTCATAATCAACACCACAATTAGCACATAAAATGCCCACCGTAAGAACACGGGTCTGCGTGAAATAACCTGGGTTATTCGCATAGGACCGTGAACAATCTGAGCAACAACTAATAAGCAAATCAGCCCTATGCTAAGCCAAAAATCATTTATTGCCACATCAAAAGAGTTCAACAGTGATTCAAATCCCGATGCGCTAAAGACACTACTCCAACCGGTACCAAGTCGCGAAATTACAACTAAAGCATCTGACAAACTATCCGCCCTAAAGAAAATCCATGCAAAACACACCAGGGCAAATGTGACAATTCCTTTTAGTATACGATGAAAACCCGGCTGTTTTGTTAATCCTGCTGCTTCCGCAATCTTTTCACGAAATTCGCGTGTTATCATCCCAAAAAGGTAGTAAAACCCATGCAAAGCACCCCATATAGCAAAAGTCCAGTTCGCACCATGCCACAAACCACTGAGCAAAAATACCACCATCAAATTGAGATACAACCTCTTAACTCGAACCCGGTTGCCTCCCAGCGGTATATAGAGGTAATCTCTGAACCATGTCGACAATGAAATGTGCCATCGTTTCCAGAATTCCGGCAGAGACGTTGCAAAGTAAGGCCGGTCAAAATTTTTCATCAATCGATGCCCCAGAACCTCCGCTGCACCAATAGCAATGTCAGAATAACCGGAGAAATCGCAGTAAATCTGAAACGCAAAGAAAATAGTCCCGATACTCAGTGCTGCACCATTAAATTTCTCCGGCGCAGAGTAAACATTGTCAACAAGTAACGCCAGCCTATCGGCAATGACTACTTTCTTAAACATGCCCCATGCCATCAGGCGAAGCCCTTCCGTTACTCGATTATAATCGAAATCAAATTTAGTTCTAAATTGAGGAAGAAGATTTCCAGGCCGTTCAATAGGACCCGCCACAAGCTGTGGAAAATATGAAACGTATAATGCGAAAACACCTAAGTGTCTTTCAGGTTCCTGATTGCCACGATAAACTTCGATGGTATAGCTAAGTGTTTGGAAAGTGTAAAACGAAATACCAATTGGCAGAAGAACATTGAGTGCAGGAACATCATAAGATATCGGAAAATTCCCCATGAGCTGCCGTAACGACTCGTTGAAAAAATTGAAATACTTAAACGAAAATAATAATCCTAAGTTTGCGCACAGACTAAAAATCAAATATCCTTTTCGCTTCAGTGAAGTATTCGTTTTAGCCATCGCCAACGAAGCAAAATAGTCCACCAATGTCGAAATAATGATAAGGACCAGGTATGCTGGTTTCCAGCACATATAAAAAAAGTAGCTGGCAACTAACAGTAGCATCCAGCGGTATCGCTGAGGTAGCGAAAAATACAAACACGCTACAATTGGGAAAAATAATAGAAATTGCCACGAATTAAATAGCATAAACGCCCTATATTTCTGTCATCATATTTATACCTTCGTGCTTGTCTATCCAACTGGGATATACCACAGCTAAAATAAATGGGATTAACGCCCGAAGAATGCAAAATACACCGATAAAATTTCGATTCATTTTAACAAAATTCCCCATAAATTCAATCTAAAACCGCAGGTGAATACAGATAACAACTTATAAAAACGGAAGTTATGCAATCTGTTTCATTTCAACTTTAATAAGTCCCATAATTATGGTATTTTTCTTGACAAATAGGGGTATAAGCGGATATAAAGTGGATAGTAAAAAGAGCGAATTTCGCGGTTTTTGCTGAGGATGGTTTAAGGAGGATAACGTGATGAAAAGGAGTTACAGCTGTACACTTCGTCTCGATTCTCCCTTCCATTCCCACAATCAGCTATATCGATAGGCTATTTTCAGCAGGCGTAAATGTTCTTTCGTCTGTTGCAGAAGATAGGTTTTTTAGCTTATAGCCGAGCAAAGGAATTGCGGGAGCTTTGGTTTTCCTGGCGAAGAGGAAGGGTGAGTAGTAGAGATTAGTTCCTTCAATCTCTCTTGTTTCGGCATCAAGCGAAGGAAAGCAGTGATGAGAAAGTTATTTTTTGCAATTTGTGTTATTCTATTAGTGAATAGCATTCAAGCAGCCGTTCCAAACCCAATAGCCCAGTATGAATTTGAAGGCGATTACACCCCCACATTCGGTACCGTCACCGGCACACCACACGACACCATACTAACTTATGACGGTTCAACCATCGTACCACCTGTAGGAATACACTTCACTGGAACAGTAGCAAATATGAGTTCCGGTTCCGGCGAAGGATGGATAGAATTAGCCAATGACGATATCGATGCCATTACTACCAGCATGAGTGTTATGGCCTGGATAAAATTTGACGGCAGTAACTGGTCAAGAGGTATCGTCACAAGAGGTACTGATTGGAGACTTTACGCTGATTCAGGTTATAACGTAGCCTTCCAGATTGCAGATACTACACCCGCAAGCAAAGTTGCCACTTCTGCAGACTCGTTCCCTCACCAAGAATGGCACCACGCGGCAGGAACATATGACGGGTCTACAGTTAAAATATACTCTGATGGTTACTTAGTCGACAGTATAGCAACCACCGGCCCTATCGGAAAAGGTTCAAATCCGCTTATCTTCGGCGGAATGTCTGATGGTTCCGGTGGTATGACAGCGGGCTTTGAGGGGTGGCTCGATGATGTTCGTATTTATGACCGTGCTTTAACCGCAGAAGAAATCCGAGAGATTGTTATTTTTCCAGAGCCAGGAACAATAGCGTTGCTTGGCCTTGGTGGTTTGCTGCTGCGAAAACGAAAATAGAGTTTATAAAACAGCTTAAATTATAGATTCGCCTGGCGAAGAAGAGAAGTGATGAAAAGGCTGTTGCTTTCGGGCAAGTGTGGAGGCTTGCCTGTTTTTTTATTCACTAACATCGGGCTGGAAAACAGGCACAAAACGAATCGTCAGTTTGCCTTGCGTGATGGTCACTTTTTCCACTCTTATTTTTTTATCTTCAACTTCGAAAACCGGCTCAAACGGTTCGCCATCTAACAGCGATGCTGCAATTTTCGCCCTCAAACTATCCGCGTCAACATCGGTTTCGGCAAGTCGTTTCGCATACATTCTTTTGGCTATCGTTCTGGCTAAAAGAGTTATATGCACAGCCCCTATCTTTACTTTCGTCACAGTTAGATTCAAAAGCCCCGTTTCATCAAAACTCGGTTCGGACTCAACAGTAACGACAAATTCAATTCCGGCCATAACCGCTGTCCCCATCAATACAATTCTATCGGGCACAAAAAATACCATAGGAGTTGAAAACTTAATATCTTCGGATTCTTTCGGCCATCCGGACTGTGCGATTGCGCCATTTATATCCTTCTGGCGAACGACTATATTAAACGGTTTCTGAAGCTGTATTGCATTATAGAACTGCGGGGATAACTCATGCGTGATATATGTGCTGACTTGCCTGCTTTTAACACCACCGGACGGTTTGAAATATGCCGGCTTGTGTAAAAACATCACGATAATGACAGCCGCTATGAGCAAGTCCCCAAATAGCCAATAAAACTTTCTGGATTTCTTTTTCTTGTCAGCTTCCAAATCCGCACCTTAATTAAATTTCTGTCTTGCCCAATACCACATGTGCGATTATAGTGATTTCAAAGTTAACTGAAAGTTTTTTTACTCTTTTAATAAAGGAACAACTAATGCCAAGTCATTTTGCCGACCGCCTCTGTGATGCAGTAAAAAACAAAAGAACATCTTTGGTTGTAGGTCTGGACCCTATTTACAGCCGACTTCCTGCAGCGATTAAAAACCACCGCGATATGAACGATGAGTCCGACGCTGCCGCGGCAGTCGATGCGATATTCGATTTTTGCACGCAAACAATGAGGATTGTCGCACCAATGGTGCCGGCTGTTAAGATAAACGTCGCCTTTTTCGAAAAATATCTCTGGGAAGGTCTGGAGACCTATTACTCGTTAATTTCCGAAGCCGATGACCTGGGATTAGAGGTAATCGGCGATGTAAAACGCGGAGACATTGGTCACACCGCAGAGCTTTATGCCGCGGCTCATCTGGAAAATCCGGAACTTGTCGGTTTGGAGGACACCCTAACACCCGATGCCATCACCATCAACGGCTATATAGGAACAGATGGCATTGAACCTTTCGCAAATATGGCTACCAAACAGGGCAAGGGAGTTTTCGTTCTGGTACGCACCAGCAATCCTTCCGCAGCAACTATTCAGGACTTTGCCGACAAAAATGGGCAGATGATGTATGAAAAAATCGCTGAAGTTGTCAGCCAAGCCGCAGAAAAACCCGAACGTATCGGCGAAAGCGGATACAGCAATATTGGAATGGTAGTGGGCGGTACCGCTCCTGAAGTTACAAAAGCACTGCGGGAAAAATACGATAAGATATGGTTTCTCATACCCGGCTACGGCTCACAAGGCGCTTCAGCAACCGACTGTGTAAAATTTTGCAAACCAGACGGCACAGGAGCATTGATTAACGCATCACGTTCAATAATCTACGCCTACGAAAGACCAAAATACAGGGAGCAATTCGGTGATAACTGGAAAAAGTGTATCGAACAAGCCGTCATCGATGCGAAAGTGGATTTAGCAAACGCAATGCAGACCTTGATATAAACATGGAATCTCTTACCGGCAAAAAAGTCCTGATTATGGGTTTAGGACGATTCGGCGGCGGTGTTGATGTCGCGGAATTCGCTGTAAACAATGGCGCAATCGTAACAGTGACAGACTTAGCTGCACAAGACCAACTAGCCGAGTCTATAAAACAACTCAAAGATTTCCCTCAAATCGAATATCATCTCGGTTCACACAGCCTTGCTGACTTCGAACAAGCCGACATCATTGTAGCTAATCCGGCAGTTACCCCCGACAACGAATTTATAAAAATCGCTAAACAACATAATAAACTAATTACATCACAGATAAATATTTTCCTTGAGTTGTGCCCCGCGACAACAATCGGCATAACAGGAGCCAACGGCAAAAGTACGACAGCAGCATTAACCGCTCACCTGCTCAGAGCGGGTCTTACTCAGAAAGATTTTAAATATTCGAATGTCTGGTTAAGCGGCAACATTGGTAATGAGCCATTGCTAACCAGTTTGGATAAAATTACCGCTGACGATTTGGTTGTGTTGGAACTGTCGAGTTTTCAACTCGAACAATTGGTCCAAATCAAAAAATCGCCAAAAGTAGCATTGCTGACGAACCTTACGCCAAACCATCTTGACCGTCACGGCACATTCGAAAACTACTGTGTCGCCAAAGAAAACATATTCAAACTTCAAAAACTGGATGCAAATTGCCCCGCTGTTTCTATATTCTGCGCCGAAGATGAGATAAGTATCGAATGGTTCGAAAAATACAAACAGGATAAAGGTCGAACCTGCCTTAAATTCTCACCTGACGATGTAACCAAAGAAATCTGCGATAATTTTTCCTTGCCCGGCCGGGCAAATCTTTCGAACCTCGCAGCGGCTGCTACTATCGCAAAATACTTCGGCATTGGTGATGAGCAAATAAAAAATTCTCTACCTGAGTTCAAACCGCTACCTCATCGGCTCGAACTGGTAGCCCGGATAGATAGCATCGCCTGGTATAACGACTCCATCGCCACCACGCCCCAAAGCACAATTGCTGCAATCGAAGCATTTGAACAACCAAAAATCATTATTGCCGGCGGATACGATAAAAACCTACCATTTGACCAACTGGGTGAAAAAATAGCCCGAAATGCCAAAGCAGCTATCCTGATAGGCCAAACCGCTGAGAAAATCGCGGAAGCAATTAAGAAATGTCCTGAAAATCAAACGAAAATCGAGTTTGCCGATTCATTAGCCGAAGCCGTTCACTCCGCTATACAAATAGCGACCAAAGGTGACGTTGTTTTACTCAGTCCTGCCTGTGCAAGCTATGATATGTTTGATAATTTCCAGCATAGAGGCCAAGAATTTATCCGGCTTGTGCAAAAAATAAACACTTGATTATAGGAGTATAATCGCAAAAAACTAAAAAATCGTAAAAAAAGTCAATTCGCCCACCCCCCATTATTCCGAATCAAAACACCCTAATCCGCATTATTAGCCCAACGAATACCGATTTCCCCTCCAACGCCCATTAAGCAGGACCCGGAATCTACCGATTCACAAACAGTAAAGATAAATGATTTTTTAGGGGTATTTGTGATGGAAGACGGTATCGAACGAAGAAGAGAACAAAGACTACGTTATCATTGGCCTGTCTGGTTCGCCGAGGATTTCAACGAAACACTATTGCAAGGTCAAATGGTCGATGTCAGCAGCGGCGGTGCAGCATTCACCTGCCACGCTAACGAGAACTGCCCCTATCCTGGTCAACAGATAACCGCTCGTTTCAGCGTACCCTGTTTCGGCCCCGATGATTCCTTCGATATGACAAGTTTCACTCGCACAGGCAATGTCTGCCGTATTAACCATGTAAACGATTTTCTACGCCGAATCGCAATACAATTCGCAGAACCCCTGCCTTTCAAGCCCGGCGAACAAAAAGAAACCGAAGCCGAAGCCAAACCGATTTTAGATACTACAATTATCTAAAAGCAATACGTTTCAGTTGCGAACTACGGCATTATCACATTGATTCTCACTGCTGCACAAGCATCATATCCGCTTTAAATTTTCAATTTTTCATTTTCAATTTCTCTCTTTTGATTTTAATATAGCGTCATGCTCGAAAAAGGACTCGTCCAGATTTACACAGGTGACGGCAAAGGCAAGACCACCGCTGCGTTTGGCTTGGCTTTGCGCGCCGCTGGCCAGAACAATAAAGTTCTGGTTTATCAATTTCTCAAACCGCCTTCACTCGATATCGGCGAACGCTTCGCTTTGCAGTTAGGCGCAGTCAGAATCAGAGTTGAAGCGCTCGATATCCCCTGGGACATGGCTAAATCTTTCGATGACAAAGAAGCTGTCGCCAAAATGAAGGCTGCTATCAGTGAAGTGCTCGAAAAAATCACCCAAACCGCAGAGAAAAAGTTTTACGATTGTCTAATACTCGATGAAATCGTATTTTGTCTTTCAAAGGGTCTTGTCGAATTGGAAGACATCAAGAATCTTATTAACAGAAGGGCTCCATCTGTTGAAATAATCATGACAGGCCGTGGCGCAACTGATGAACTGTTGGAATTAGCTGACCTCGTAACTGAAATGAAAAAAATCAAACACCCCTTCGATAAAGGCGTTGCCGCAAGACGCGGAATCGAGTTTTAACAGGAGTTTCCATTATGAGTCAAAACGTTGCCGTAATAATCTGTGCCGCTGGCGCCAGCAATCGTTTTGGCGGTAAAAGAAAAAAACCGTTCGTCGATGTGGCCGGCAGAGCTGCTTTTCTACGAAGCGTTGAACTTTTCTCCAGCCGTGACGATGTAAAACAAATACTTTTAGCCATTTCCCCGGAAGACGAAGAGTTGGTAAAAATCAAATGGGGCCCTAACCTGACATTTTTTAATACCAAAATTTGTTTCGGCGGTGAAGAACGATTCGATACCGTAAGTAAAGCCCTGGAACTTGTTAAAGATGATATCGACCTTGTTGTCGTACACGACTCCTCGCGATGCTGCATTAAAAATGATTGGATAGATGAAGTTATTGCCGTCGCCACCAAAACCGGCGCCGCAATATTAGCTTGTCCCGTCATACCAACTATAAAAGAAGTCAAGGACAACGCGATAACCAAAACCGTCGACAGAACCGGTCTCTACGAAGCTCAAACTCCACAGGTCTTTGAAACCAGCCTGCTCAGAAAAGCCTATGAAAATCTCAAGAACCTGGACAAAAGCAAAATCAGCGATGACGCTCAACTCGTCGAAGCACTCGGCGAAAAAGTGACCATCGTAGAAACCGACACATCAAATATCAAAATCACCCATCAATCTGATGTCGCAATCGCCGAAGCTATCCTCAAATCCCGTCCCAAACCTCAACCCAAAGGCCCAACCGGACCATACTCCGAAGCCCAATGGTAAACCCTCGAAATTATTTCGTAACAGAATAACTCCACAATTGATTCGGCCTTTTTTCTTTTTTTTATCCTGCTTCTGTGTTAAAATTCTCCCAATGGAAATCCAAATATAATCAAGGATGACTTGTGTCCCAGCCAAACATAGAAACTTATCAACCAAAAATAAAAGCTGCTCACAGATATGAAGTGGTCAGTTCAACCGCTACACCAAGCTTGACCGGCAAGAAATTTCATTTCATCGGCGTAGGTGGTGTCGGCATGAGCGCCCTTGCAAAGTTGCTGATAAAAAACAAGGCTGTCATTTCCGGTTCGGACCAGGCTCAAACCCCCCCGATAACGGGGCTTCGTAAAATAGGAGCCGATATAAAAATCGGACACGACTGTGGAAATCTAAATCCACAAACCGATGCGGTTGTCATCTCGGCTGCCATAAAAGAAGATAACCCCGAATTAAAACTGGCACGTAAAAAAGGATGTGAAATTTATAAATACGCTCAAATGCTGGGGACATTGTGCAACCAATACGATGGTATCGCCGTAGCTGGAACCCACGGCAAGAGTACAACCGCGGGATGGCTGGTTCATTTACTAAAACAAGCTGGCGTTGACCCTAATTTTATAATCGGTGCCAATATAAGCCAATTAGATACATCTTCCGGCGTCGCGGACAGCAAATACTTCGTAGCAGAGGCTTGTGAATACGACCGAAGTTTTTTAAATCTTAAACCTGCTATCGCCTGCATTTTAAATGTCGAAGCTGACCATCTTGACTACTACAAGGACGAAGAGGAAATAGTCGATGCATTTAGACAATTTGCCCTTGGTATAAAACCAGGCGGAATATTAATCGCTAACGGCACCGACCCGAATGCAACGAAAGTCATCAAGGCACTGCCTGCACATTTAAACTGCCAAACCTTCGGCATTAACAAAAGTTGTAATTTTTCTGCCCAAAATATTCGCCTGAAAAATGGGCTCTATGCCTTCGACGTCTATCATGAAGGCAAATTAATGGGCAAAACCCAGATATCGCTTCCGGGCAGGCATAATATCCTGAACGCCTTGGCAGTCGTCGCGATGGCTACGAGTATTGGACTGGACACCCAGCAAGTACTTGAACTTCTAACCGATTACACCGGCATCGAACGCCGCCTGATGCTAAAGGCACAAATAGATGGCATTACGGTGCTTGACGACTATGCCCATCACCCTACCGAAATCAGGGCTACACTCGCAGCCATAAGGCAAAGATATCTGCCAAACCGGATTTTGTGCGTTTTTCAGCCGCATCAACACAGCAGGACAAGATTTTTCCTTGATGATTTCGCAGAAAGCTTTAAGCTTGCTGATGTAACCATCGTCCCGGAAATCTACTTCGTCAGGGATGCCGAGGCTGAGAAGAAGGAAATCAACTCGCAGATACTTGTCAAGAAAATGCGAGCTAACGATACAGAAGCGGTATTCATGGATGGATTTGAAACCATCGGTGACTACCTAAAGAAAAATGTAACCTCCGGCGACTTGGTAGTTACTATGGGCGCAGGCGATA
>JAGLSU010000026.1 GCA_023135935.1 Planctomycetota bacterium | reverse complement strand
TTCATTAGACCGCATACCCTCGAGCAACTCAGGGAAGTAACGCAAATATGCAATGAAAATAGCATTCCTATTTACGTGCTCGGTTTCGGTTCGAATCTGCTGATTAATGATGACGGCTTACGGGCGGCAGTTATAAAACTCGAAGCAAACCAGTTTACGCAAATAGAGTTTGACGGTGAAAAAGTCACAGCATGGGCAGGTGCTGAATTAAGCAAACTGGTTTTGACTTGTGTAGAAAGAGGACTATCGGGCATCGAAGCTCTAAGCGGCATACCCGGCTCGGTCGGTGGCGCGATAAAAATGGATGCGGGAGGAAGTTTCGGAGATATCGGAACAGTCGTAGAAACTGTCACGCTAATGGATACTCACGGCAAAGTTTTCGAAAAAAGTAAACCCGAATTAATATTTGATTACCGCAGCACAAACATCACCGCAAAATTCATTCTAAACGCCCAGCTAAAGCTCAACTCCGCTGACCCCGAGCAAATCATGCGAACGGTAAAGGAAGTCTGGATTCACAAAAAGAACAATCAACCGTTAAACACAAGAAATTCCGGCTGTATATTCAAAAATCCACCCGGCGACGCTGCCGGTGCCCTTATCGATAGAGCCGGACTAAAAGGCCTTCAAATCGGCAACGCCGTCGTCAGCGAAAAACATGCGAATTTCATAATCGCAGAAAAGGGATGCAAAAGTCGTGACGTTATAAGGCTGATAGACGCTGTCAAGGAAAGAGTTAAAGAGCAGTTCGACATCGATTTGGAACTTGAAATAGAAATCTGGAATTAACAATGACCGTTGAACCTTCAGCAAACTCTCAGTTATCACCCGCCGAAACTCCGCTTAAAATAGCTGTCCTTGCCGGCGGCATCGGTACCGAATGTGATATTAGTATTCAAAGCGGCACTTGCATCGCACAAGCATTAAAAGATGCCGGCCTAAATGTGGTACTGTCTGATATCACACCGGACAATCTCGATATACTCAAAGACAAAACTATTGATGTGTTTTTCATCGCATTGCATGGCAAATTTGGCGAAGACGGCTGGCTCCAACAGATACTCGAAGACAAGTCGCTTTTATATACAGGAAGCAACCCGGCAGCAAGTAGATTGGCCATGGATAAAATGGCGAGCAAAAAAGCTTTTGCTCAAGCTGGCATAGATACTCCTGCGGCGATTGAGTTTGACAGCCAGACGGACATACCCCAACTCGAAAGACAATTACAGCAGTTCACAAATAAATTCGTAGTAAAACCAATAAAAGAAGGTAGCAGTGTTGGCATCAGCATTGTCACCAATATAAATGAAGCTATCGCTATCGCCCAAAAATGTCTTGAAGAATTTGGCGACTGCATGATTGAAGAATTCATACCAGGCCGCGAAATAACCGTCGGAATCCTATGTGACAAGGCACTACCAATAGTTGAAATAAAAACAGAAAGTAGTTTTTATGACTACCAGGCAAAATACCTCGACAAAAAAACGGAATACCTTTTTGACACAATTGACAACTCTGTTTTGGCAACAAAAATTCGTACAGCAGCCATCGATTGTTTCAACGCTCTCGACTGCCAGGATTTCGCAAGAGTAGATTTTATTCTGGGCGATGATAAAAAAATTCATGCTCTGGAGGTTAATACCATCCCGGGCTTTACAACCCATTCGCTACTTCCCAAAGCAGCGGCAAGAATTGGATTATCAATGAGCGATTTGTGTCTAAAAATCATCAAAGCTGCTATTCAGGCAACAAAGAACATAAGAATTATTGAAACAACCGTCAAAAGTAAAAAAACGAAAAGTCTCATTATTGATAAAAGTATTAGCGGGTAAATCGTGGCCAAAAGAAGAAAAAAAGCAAAAAAACAACGGCTGATAATTCCTCAGCCAAGCTTAGCAACTACTCTCAAAATATCAGTCGCAGTTTGCATTATCGCTGCAATTGTAGTCGGCTTCATATTCCTGGATAAATATGTAAAAAAAGCCATCCCTCTCTCGGAGAAAAAAGCATTTCTCGATTTCGTTGATGCCCCCGAATGGGCCAATGAAACACTCAGACGAAAAATTTACGCCGCAGCAAGAACTTATGGTGAAGACCTTAAAATAGATGAAAATGTCGCTCTGTCAGTACAGCAAAATCTTCAGGCCTTGGTATCTTGGCTGGACGAAATAAAAGTGCAAACCACCCATGACCACCTTATCGTAAAAGCAAAATGGCGAAAACCTTTAGCTCTGGTCAAAGCAGGCCTGAGAACTTTTTATGTCGATAACGAACTTGTCATACTTGATTTTGTACCCATGCCTGAGTTGCCCATCGTTAAAATAGACGGTCTACCGGTAACAACACAACTGCCACCTTCACCAGGCGGAATCTGGAATCGTAACGACCTGGCTGCTGCTATTGCTATATTAGCCAAACTCGACCAAATGGATGCGTCTATCACACCTGACAAACCGTTGCTCTATGAAATTAAAAGCATCGATGTAAGTAATTTTAACGGTCGACAACACACCCAATTTCCCCACATCACTCTCTATGCAAAGGACAGAACCGAAATTGTCTGGGGAGCCGAACTTGATACTTGGCAGCGACACCTCGAAGCAACTGATGAGGAGAAAATCGCCAAGTTATACAGCTACTATGAAGAACACGGTTCACTTTCCGGCGGTGCAAAATTCATCAATCTGCGTGACCCCCAGAAAAATATCCCCCAACCAGTTGATAAGTATTAGTCCCCAGCAAAACTGTTCAACGCATCAGCTAAGCTGCTATAGTCATAAGGAATCTCAAAGTCTTCACAAATCATTTTAAATCTTTTCAATGATATCTCACTCAACTTGTGTTGAAAATCTTTATCGGCTTTGCATGAAAAAACCCTGCATCCCGCAAACCGATTTTCGTATATCGTGCATTTACCATCGATATTGTAGGGACACCTACCGCCCTTCATTGGCTTTATATTCTCATGCCCGATTTTTGCAGCCAAGTACATTAATTCCGGCGATGTTACGAACAAACGATGGCCGAAACTCTCGAAGTCACAACAACACCCACAGGCCTTACATCCACCCGACAAATCACCATAACAACGAGTTTGCAAATCCAGCCATCCGTAAATTTCAGCAACTAATGTCAAATACTGCTCATCCTTCATCTAACCACCACTTTTTGTTGTTTTTAATCGCTTCTATTTCCTCGTAACTATAGTGCCTTCCGCAATTGATACCACCGCACTTTTCATTTGCCCTGTTCCAGGCATTCGGGTTAGTCAAATTATCCGACCAAAAAGGCCAAGTTCTGCATTGGCTCGGCCGAACCGGATAAATCACACACCCCTTTTGCCCACCGATTTCCTGTAAGAATATACAGTCTTTAGTAACCGGCTGTTCAATAATTGTGCAGCGCAAGCCGGAACGTTTAATATATTTTTGACACAACTGCCCGACTGGCACCTTCAGAAAATCCGCGATAAGTTTTATCTCAGGTTTGGTGACCCAGATATAACCCGCGTCCGGCCCCGAACAACACCGCCCGCATTGCTGACATTCAAAATTCAAACCCGCAACATACCACGGGGTTCTTTCTTCTTTAGGCATTTATATTACCATTTCAAAACCGCGCCGGTATCGGCACTTGTCGCCATCGATGCATATTTCGCCAAACAGCCCTTAGTTATCCGCGGTTTTGGCGCCTTCCAATTCTTCTTACGCCCCGCCAACTCTGCCTCAGAAAGCTTTACGTTTATCTTGCTGTTGAGTATATCAATCTCTATTATGTCACCATCTTTTA
>JAGLSU010000025.1 GCA_023135935.1 Planctomycetota bacterium | reverse complement strand
CCCTCGTCACCAAGGTCAATACCATTCAAATATCGCGGCAAACCGATAGCCAAACCAAGGGCTATTATCACCAGGCAGCAAACGATATCACCAGTGGATTTTTTCATTTATTTTCTCGCCTTATTACGTTTCACCATTGCCTCTTTTAACCCTCTCCGGGCACGGCTGTCACTGGAGTCTATTCGCAGGGCTTGCTTATAATGCTCTATGGCTTCATCAAATTCACCTTGTATCACCAGCACGGTCGCCAGGTTTATACGGGCGCTATTATAATTCGGACTGAGCAACAACGCCTCGCGAAACTGTACAGCCGCCAACGCCGGTTCGCCTCCCATATTCAGTATCACCGAACCAAGATTGTTATATACCACGGGCTGATTCGGACTAATCTGCAATGACTGACGATACTGTTCGATAGCCAGGTCAAACTGGCCCTGCGATTGAAGCACCCTGCCCAGATTACTATGCGCTTTGGCATAATTGGGTTTAATTTGCAGCGCCTTGCGATAGTGACTTATTGCCTCATCAGGTTTTTTCTGCACCCAGAGAACGTTAGCTAAGTTGTTGTGTGCAACCGCGCTTTTGGGTACTAAATCAATGGCTTTTTTATACTCTTCCGCGGCTTCGTCAAACCGGCCTTTCTCAACCAAAACGGTTGCCATATTAATACGTTCGTTAGGTTGATTGGGGCTGATTTCAAGCGCTCTTTTGTATTGGCTGATAGACTCATCGGTTTTGCCTTCTATATACAAAGTTCTGGCCATTAGGAACTGCACGACATAACTATTGTCGGTGGCCTCAAGCGCATGGGTAAAAACAGTTCGGCCGTCATACCAATAACTCGTTTGAATCCAACTGCTCGCGGTCAAAAATGAAATCGCCATCACAGCCGAAATTCCAAGTACAACTTTTCTATACTGCCACTTTTCTAAAAGTTGAGGAACGCCCCATGCAATCATGATAAATAATCCGGTAAACGGTATATAGCTGTAGCGGTCAGCTATGGCTTGGTTACCTATCTGGACCAGACCAATCATCGGTACAAGAGTTCCAATGAACCACAACCAACCGACAGTAAGGTATCGATTGCGTCTTAAAACATAAAGCACTACAACCGTTATGAAAATCAATAACAAAATCGCAATGGTAATTTGCCAGACCGGCAAGGCTTGGCGCGGGTGCGGATAGAAGATAGACAAGTTGGTGGGACAAAACATTTTTACAATATAATTCATGTACGAGACCACCGCATTACCCGCTCGCAAATTCATCGGATACTTCGTGATGGATTGGATAGTTCCAAAACCTCGCTCGACGAAGACAGTGACAAAGCTCATAGCAATTGTAAGAGCAAACAGAGGAATTTTTTCGTAGATAAGCCGTTTAATGTCCCCGCTATTTTTAAAACGACCGAGCGGCCAATAATCCAAAAGCAACAACACAAACGGCAAGGTTATAAGTACCGACTTGGACGTGAGACCAAAAGCGAAAGCCAAAAACACTAACAGATATCTTGTAAAACCCGGACGCCTGGTATAACGCACATAAGCCAATATTGTCAAAAGCCAGAAAAACATACTTAGAACATCTTTACGGCTGGAAATCCACGCCACCGATTCGACATGCATCGGATGCAAGGCAAAAGCCGCTGCCACAAACGCACTCGGCCAAAATTTGTCCGTCATATACTTGAGAACGAACAGCAGCAGTAATGTATTGGCAATATGAAACAGCACGCTCGTTACATGGTGACCACCCGCGTTCAAACCATAAAACTCGCAGTCCAGCATGTGGCTCAGCATCGTTAGGGGATGCCAATTGCCGGCATGATTACCTGTAAAGGCCCAGATGAAACCCACTTTTGTCAGGCCGACCTTTACAAAATCGTTATTAATAACGTACAGGTCATCATCAAAGGCAGGAATAAATTCAAATCCGCCCACCTGCCAATAAACGGCTGTCGTAGCCAAAACCAAAACTACACACACCCCGAAAAAATGAAATTTATTCAACCTTTCACTCCTCTTGTTATTCACTTAATTTATCCCGCTGAGTTAATGCCGCGTCTAACTTACGGCGAATTTGCCCGTCCTTGGGCGCAAGTTCCACAGCTCGACGGTAATAGTTTATCGCCTCATTAAATTTTCCCTGCGATTGCAACGCCTCACCAATTCTAACATATACCTCGACATCACCGGGGATAATTTGCAGTACCGCCTTATATTGAGTTATCGCCTCATCAATTTTGCCCTGCAATTGAAAAGTACAAGCCAAATTATAGTGAGTGCTGGCATAGCCGGGGGTGATACTTAAAGATAGATGAAATTGGTTAATTGCCTCACTAAATCTGCCGCGCGACGCAAACATCACACCCAAACTGTTATGCATGACATGATTGTTTTCAGTAACATCAAGTGAATGTTTAAATAAAGTCTCGCCGTTTTGCCAGTAACTCAACTGTACCCGAGTACATATTACCATCGCAATTATCGCCGCGCCTGTCAGTATTTTAACCGTTACTTTTCGATAAAGCTTGTCGGAACAAAGTTCAGCAGCACCCCATGCAATCATAATAAAAAGTCCCACCAGTGGTAAATAGGTATAGCGGTCAGCCATACTCTGTAATCCAACCTGAATAAAACCAATAACCGGCAACAAAGTCACCACATACCACAACCACCCCACCAATAAGTATTTACGAGTTCGAGATGAACGAATTACCAAAACTGTTATGATTATAAGCAGCAAAGCCGCCGCAACGACTTGCCATGTCGACAATGTCCCGATGCGATGCGGGTAAAATACCGCCAGACGGACAGGCCAAAACATTTTTCCGATATAGGACAGATAAGAAACAACAGCATTGGAAATCCGGCTCGACAAGGGAAACAATTCTCCCGGCGTTACCGCTTCGCCGATGAAAGTGACTATAGCCGAGACCGCTGTAAGAACAAACAAAGGAATCTTTTCTACAATCAATCGAATTATCTCGCCACGGTTGTTCCATTGCGTTCTCTGCAATGGCCAATAGTCCAACAGTAACAAAACAAACGGTAAAGTTACCAATATTGGTTTGGCCATAAGACCTAATGCAAGGAACAGGAACACCAACGAAAATTTGCGAATATCGGGACACTGGGCATAACGTACATATGCCCACATTATCAACAGCCAGAAAAACATCCCTAACAACCCTTTGCGCTCAGCTATCCAGGCGACAGACTCTACATGCAGCGGATGCAAGGCAAAAGCCGCTGCGACAAATGCGCTAGGCCAAATCGCACCGGTCATATGCCTCAAAATCAGAAACAACAATAAAGTATTAACGATATGAAGCAGCAGATTGGTTAAATAATGCCCACTCGGATTAAGGCCGTACAACTCGCAATCGGTCATATGCGACAGCCAGGTCAGCGGGTGCCAATTGCTGATGTGGTATGTTGTAAACGCCCAGATAACAGATTGTTTTGTGAGCCCGCCATTAACATTGGGATTGCTGGTCACATATACGTTGTCATCGTAGTCGAGAAATTCATGTTCGTGCACCTGCCAATAAACGGCTGTCGTGACTAAGACCAATACCACACATATCCAGAAAACCTGATATTTTCTCGACTCCCCATTCATATTTTACTTTCCTCTTTTCTCCCGTTCCACTAAAATCGCATTTGAATTATTGTGCATCCTTTTAAAACAGCAATTCAATCAAGGTAGCATACAGCTATCAGCAACGCACAACAAGCACTTTATCACAAATACACTTCGTCGCAACAGCCTGCTGTTACTGTTGTTGCGAATACCCGACGAACTTCAGCATTCGCTGCAAAAGTTCCATCGGAAGACCCATCACATTCGTTAAACTGCCCCCTATTTTCTCGACGAATTCATCGCCGCATTGCTTGATGGCATATGCCCCTGATTTGTCCTGCCACAAACCGCTTTCTATATGTTCGGTGATTTGTTCGTCGCTTAATTTCTTCGGATAAATATCCGTCGTGTCACTTTCAACTATCTCGACATCATCGCTGGACTTGACAATCGCGACAGCAGTTATCACTTTGTGGGGCGCACTGAATAATTTGCGTGTAATTTGCTCGGCTTGGGTCGCATCAGCGGGCTTACCAATAACCTGGCCGTTGAAATCTACAATAGTATCCGCGCCGATAACGAATTCATTCGGAAATTCAACCGCTACGCTTTTCGCTTTCGCCAAAGCTAACTTCTCGGCATACTCACGAGGCTTGATGCCCTCTACGAAAAATGCGGATTCATCAATATCGCCGACAACAACGGTAAATTCATACCCGGCCTCGTTCAACAACTGCCTGCGTTGCGGTGAAGCCGAAGCAAGAACAACAAACAACTTGTGATTTGAAGGTTCGATACCCAATTATCAAAAGAGAATTACTTAAAATATATGTGATAAACCAGCTTTCTGCAAAAAGCTGTGTACTCCTTTTCCAACGTGTAGAAATCATTTCCGATATACCGTTTAAAAAGTTGTGACCCGACAACATTATTCCAGTGAGCAGTCAGCATGATATTCCTGTCGGCCGCAATCGTTCTATACGGCTCGCCCAATTGCCAATCACCTCTTAGACCACCTAACAATAACTGATGATAGTTACCGAGCCTTTTACCATAATCATCCTCGCGCAGAAATCGAACCAGAGCATAAGACTGAGCGTAAAAAGCCATCATAGTTCTGGTCTCAGCTAACTGTTTCTCTGTTTCGTCGGCGCTGCCCACAGTTAATATTTCCCCGGGATTCATAGCTACCAGTTTCTCCAGCGGTATCATCTCATTACTCGATAGCGTTCTCTTTAACGAGCCCAATCGCTGCAAGTTCCCGTTCGATTCGAAGTGATAAAAACCCCTGTCATATCTGTTGGCCTCAAAAAGCATCGCAATACCTTCGTCAAGCCAACTCGGAAGACGATATTTAAAATGCCTTTTGTTAAACTGATGCCAACCCTCGTGACCAAGTGCCGTAAATGTCCGCTCTCTGCCAATATTATATGCCACACACGCACCGTTTAGATAATAAGCTCCCTGCTTTATCCTGTGATAAAAAGGTGCCTGCTTACCAACAAAGTCGTTCGTAAAATCCTCCCATTGTTCCCTTAGTGCGAAAAGATATACCGTGGATTTCGTTGTCGACTCGATTGGGCTGGGCAGTTGGTCGTTATACCCCCGGTAACACGACTCCATAAACCCGGGCACCTGCGAAAGCATCAAAGGTTCCAGCAACGTTGTTAAAACTTCATAATGTTCGGTGGTAATCTTCACCCCCGGCGCATACTCATTTTCCCACACCTCGACAGATTTTAAAGCAGGCAGGTTCTTATAACGCAAATATATAATCATGCCTGAGGGAGTGTCCAGCCTTTTAACACTGGCAATGCTCGCACGAGGCCGATGCTGCGAACACCCTGCCAGACAAAAAACCGCTATCAACAAAATGGAAGTATGCTTTTTAAACATTTGTCGTGAAGAAAGATGAATTTTCAGATATTAGAGGATAAAGACGCCGTTTTGTCAAGCGACAGATTAGTTTGCCGGGGTTTTAAGCCTTGAGCTTTCTATCACAACAATAAGTTTTTTCAAAAGCAGTCCCAAGCCAACCAGCACAAAAGCTTTTGTGGTTCTATATAATAATAGCATGGGGAAATCGTATAGAAACCAATGTAGATGATGAGAACTGTTGCCACCTTTTTGGCCGGTAGCCATAAGCCAAGCCTCACCACATGCCCGCCAAACAGCGATAATGGCACATAAGTAAAAAATCTTGTCGCCATAACGCAGAAGCAGTCCCCTTTTATGAGAATTTCCGCAAAGATACTTGACGAGCTGAGCAAAACCCAACGAAAATAATCCAAGGCTTACAAAAGCAGGATAAGACCGCTTAACCAACCCAACTGTTCCCTCGAAAGTAACTCTGCCTCCCAGTTTTGAACCTTCTAAAATAAGTAATGTAAGGCCAACACCACCGAGACATAGAAGAATCCATCCAAAAATTCTGAGCGTGGTATAATAAAATACCAGCAATCGCTTGTGTTTTTCAATAAATTCCATAATTTTTAATTTCCCAATTATACAACTTTATTTCATTACCAATATATTAAAATCCTGTTTATTTGTCATCTATGTAAAGGGAAATTCCGGTTCAAATGTCTTTGAACAATCCACCGAATACTTCAGCAGAGAAAAGATATACTTCGGTTTCCTTATCTTTCCATGCGTCAGCCGGCATGCCTGCTTTGTGTTCGCAGCAATATGAAAGAAACTGCTCAGCGTTCCATCCGGCTTCGGTAGCTACCTGAGGCAGGAAGCAGCCGGACAAACACCCCCGCTTTATATAAATACCGTCAATTCCAGGACGAAGACTTAACGGCTCATCGGTTTTTTCGAGCGGTGAAAGCACCGATATCTCGACATCCAATTGCTCCAGTTCGTCGGCTGTTATCGGGTCGCCCAAAAAACGCGGGTCGCCGGTAGACGATGACTTCGCCATCTCCGCAACCAGTTCAATTAACGGTTTATCCGAAGTGAATTGACCTATGCAGCCCCGCAATCTCCCCTGGTTCTTCAGCGTTACAAAACAGCCGCAAGCAGCATTTAAGTCGGCATCATCCGATTTCGGAAATTCAACTTGCCGCCCCGTAATAACCGCTTCGACTGTATCGCGGACAATTTTAAGAAGTGTTTGTCTTTGAGCGTCATCCATTTTTCAACCGGAAAATACATGACCGACTTTTTTCATTATAAGAGCAAGCAATACAAGCAATATAATGACAATCACCGTAGCAATATTGAAATACTTCTCTATCAAGCGGCGGGCTCTTTCGCCGAGGAAATAGAAAAGTAACGCCTCGCCGCCAAAACGCATCGTTCTAAAAACAAGGCTTATGGCCACAAATTTAAGCAGCGAAACCTTCGCCATTCCGCCCAGCCAGCTAAACAGCATATAAGGAACCGGCGTCAAAGCCGAGATGGCAATCGCCCAAAAATCGTACCGCTGATAAAGCTCAAGCGCCTTTTGCGCCTTAGCGCCCAAATGAATCGGACCGAAACTGGCCATATCGAAAAGTTGTATTACCCTCTCGCCGCCGATGGCCAAGCCGAGAGAAAAAGCAATCGTTCCGCCAAGAACAGAAAATAACGAACAGGTCAACCCGTATCTCAGCGAGCGCTTCGGTTTACTCAGACAAAGACCAATAACCAATACATCGGCTGGTATCGGTACGCAAATCGGCTCGGTAATCGCCAGAACAATAAGTGCCAAAATACCGAAACGAGTATCGGCCCAATGAATAACCCAGTTATACAAATGCTTGTGCCAATGCCACCACGCTATAGATTCGCCTTGCTGTGTTTTTTCAACAATATTATTCATTTAAGCCGCCAATTATAATTTTTGTACTTGTGAATAAAAATCGGTTATAATGCCGGTAAGGCATTACTAATAGTGTTATATTAGACCACTGAGGACTAAACAGCAAGATATTATGGCTGACAAAAAACAATTCGAGACTGTCAGTGACGGATTATTAGTTCGAGCTCCCGCCAAAATCAACCTGTCTTTACTTATAGCCGGAAAACGACCTGACGGCTTTCACGAAATCGAAACAATAATATCCAAAGTGAACTTCTACGATGAAATTCTCATTCAACCACGCTCGGAAAACGGTATCGAACTGCATTGCGAAGGCCCACACTGGGCACCGGACGGAGAAGAAAATCTCGTATATCGCGCCGCCCAAATGATTCTGCAAAATTGTCATCTGCAATCCGGATTTAAAATCACCCTGACAAAAAATATACCCGCCGGAACAGGGCTCGGTTCGGCAAGCAGTGATGCCGCGGCAACACTTTTGGGCCTCAACAGACTTCTGGAATTAAAATTGAGTGACGAAACGCTGGGTGAAATGGCTTGCGAACTGGGTAGTGACGTATCTTTCTTTCTGGGCGGACCATTGGCTATCTGTACTGGAAAAGGTGAAAAAATTGAAAAATTGGAAAAAAATTTCAATTTTCTGGCCCTTTTAGTGCTGTCCGATGTAACTGTCCCAACCAAAACGGTTTATGATGATTATAGGGATAATAAGACCCTTTATGAGACACTAAACAGACAGATAAATACTTGTATCCGAGAAAACAAATTTGCTTTAGTTCCGAAAATGTGCGCAAATATGCTGCAGGTAAGCTGTTTCGGCTTACATAAGGAACTTGCTGAACTAAAAGGTAAAATTGAATCTCTTGGTATCAAGCCCCTTTGCTTGAGCGGAAGTGGTTCAGCCATGTTCCATATCATGAGCATAGGGGATGAAAAGATAGCGGTACAGTACCAGCAAATTATTGAGAGCGAGACCGGTTGCAAAAGCATTATTGTGAGCAACGGTAGATGGTAAACTTTTAATTGAGGCAAGGAAAATGGAAATCACTGAAGTTAGAGTAAAATTGGTGGAGAACAAGGACGACAGGTTGAAAGCTTTTTGCTCGGTAACAATGGATGATGAATTCGTAGTTCGTGACATCAAGGTAATTGAAGGAACAAGCGGCTACTTCGTTGCTATGCCTTCGAGAAAAATGAGTGACCATTGTGAAAAATGCGGAAGCAAAAATCACCTCAGAGCCAAGTTCTGCAACAACTGCGGAGGGTCTCTTCCTGAAAACCGCGCAAAGAAAGACATCAAGGGTAGGATGAAGCTTCATGCTGACATTGCTCACCCAATCAATGCCGAATGCAGGAAAGGCATCCAGGACAAGGTTACCGTTGCTTTCGAGAAAGAATTGGCACTGTCGCAAGAACCGGGATATAAGCCGATGGAGTTGGACGAGCCAGACGACGAAGTTCCGGAAATAGTTTCGTAATTTAGAAACTGCAGTTTAAATTTGCTTTACAGATTAGCCGTAGCTGATACAGCTTGGGTTGAGAGCTAATAGGTATTCATTCACGGGGGAAATTGTAAAACCACACTTTTTTTTGTGTGGGTTTGCGCATATAGAACCACTGGTAAGGTATACGGATAGTCGCGGATTAACAGCCCCCTTAGATTTTGCTAAGTAGTAAGCTCCTCGAGAACCCTGTCCAAAGCGGAATCCAGCCGGTCATTAAGGTCGTATTTGCTTTCGATAATCTGGCGGCGAACGTTGAGAACCTTCTGCTGCCTGACTTCCGGAAGCGAAACGATTTTCTTTAATACCTGGCCAATCGGCGTAGTATTAATGTTTTCGAGAATTTGCTCCATTAGCAAATCTTCATCCGCAGACAGCTCAATATCATTTGAAGAATCCATCTGCATTTGTAACCTTTTAAAGTTTTCGTCAAAATTAAAACCCGGCATATTAATTTCCCTGCTGAAATTGTCAAAGGCGAAAAACTCCATTTTTCGCTTAAGACCTATAACCACTATATATTGTATGCCCCCTAAATCCATTTTGAGGCCCATTGTACCGTTACAGTGTTGATATCGACAAGTGGTGGTTCAAAACTTTAAAAAAGTTTGGTTTTAGTTTAACTGCTATGGGGGTAGGGGTTTATGCTGTTTCGGGTTAAAATGGGGGTTTTCAGTGTTAAAAATGGGTATTTTGGGAAGTCTGTTTTTGAAGTAAAACGGACGTCGGGCGTTTATTTGGGGAAATTGGGCAACATACTATATATAGTGATAGACAAAGTTTTTAAACTCCGTATTTCGAATAGAATGCGCAAGTTTTGGGGTAAAAAGGTTCATTTTTTCGCATCAAACGCGCAAGTTGTTAAGTTAGGTCGGGCAAAAGCCGGTAAAAACGGGGTAAAAAAAGTAAAAATACGGGCAAAATGGGGCGCTTTAGGGTTATTTTTTTACCCCCCTTGCGCAAATCGTTCGAAATTGGTTTTGTAATAAACAAGGGTCGTGAGTTTCTTATCGCAGCCCTTAGCTGGGTATTCAGACAGAATGGCTTATGGCTCAACGCCTTCAAGCCAGTTTTCTGTCAATGCTGCAAAATCAAGGAAGTTTACTATACTATCACCATCAGGTTCAGGAGCAATGTCAGCACAATAAGCAACGGATTGCAGCCACTGGTCTGCGAAAACTGCTAAATCAGCCATATATGTCATACTCTGCCAGCCGTTTGCAAAGACAGCCCAATCAAAAAAGTTTACAATGCCGTCACCGCCGCCCGGAGCAACGTCTGATGATAATTTTTCGAGTTGCCACTGTCCCGCCAAGACCGCAAAGTCTCTCATCTCAACACCATCTGGACAGACAAAATCTCCTAATAAAAATTGCCACGCCAACTTGGGGGAACCATTGGTGTCCTCACAAAGTCTCCAAATATCACTGTTGCCGTTAGTACTCTCATACATGAAATCCCAACCAGCATTTGTAAATGTGGTTTTGGTCTTCATTTCTGTGGTTGACTTAGCGATTACATTAGGGTCCGTGTTATTTCCAATACCGCCAAGCGATGGATTGATGGTATTATCCCAAAAGCAACTAATGTAACTTGTTCCTCCATTGTCGTATCCACACAGACCACCGGGATAACTACTGCCACTAACCGTACCGGTCGTATAGCAGTTAATTATATCACCATTATAGCCTTTTCCTATCAGGCCACCGAGATAACTACTGCCACTAACCGCACCAGTCGCATAGCAGTTGCTGATGCTGCCATTGCCATTGTATCCGCACAGGCCACCGAGATAACTACTGCCGTTAATCGCACCGGTCGCATAGCAGTTAATTATATCACCATTACCGCCTGTTCCTATCAGGCCACCGAGATAACTACTGCCACTAACCGCGCCGGTTGCATAGCAATCTGTTATGCTGCTGTTATTATACCCCACTAATCCACCTACATTATCACCAGTTGCTGTTACGTTTCCGCCAGCCGAGCAATCAATGATTCTTGCAAGATAATATGGGGGACTATAGACCGAGCCAATCAACCCTCCTACGTCATCATCTCCGGAAACAGTAGCTGATGAATGACAGTCAAAAATATAACCTTCAAGGTACCCCATCAGACCTCCAATGTAATTGCGCCCTGAAACACTACCCATTGATGAACAATTCAACATCATAGCTTCGCCTTTCGAGGCAGAGAAATTTCCAACCAGCCCGCCAACATAGTTGTCACCCGAAACTGTGCTTGTTGAATAACAGTCGGTGATTGTTTTGGTAGTGTAAGATCCAGAAGCTCGGCCAACGAGGCCACCTACATTACCAAGCCCGGAGACACGGCCACTTTGAACGGTACAACCGGAAATGGTCCCACTGACTAACTCGCCGACGAGAGCTCCGACGGAATACCCTGTTCCACCATCAATATTAGGGTCAAGTAATCGCAAATCTTTCAACTGCGCATTTACGTCATCGACAAGGCCAAAAAGTCCTATGTAATTTATGTTGTTAGATTCATAAGTGAAATTCGAGATAGTGAAGTCATTGCCGTCAAAAACACCGGTAAACTCACCGCCCCAGTCGGTCCCGATGATATTGAACTGCGTTCCGGTGAACTGTGCGAGATTAATGTCGTTTATCATTACGAAGTTTTTATCCCAATCGCCGGGGCTTAGGCCGATTTCGTTCATATTGTTTGCGTCGGAAATTCGATATGGGCTTTCTGCTGAGCCGTCACCACCGCTATAAGTTACTGCGGATATGTTTGAAACTAACAAGGCAACTACAAGGATTAAGCTTAAA
>JAGLSU010000024.1 GCA_023135935.1 Planctomycetota bacterium | reverse complement strand
AGTTATATGGGACAGGCAGGCGATAAAAGGTATGTAATTTTAATCTATGCGGCATTGGCATTGGCTACATTTATCGGCTTTTGTCAGGTGCGTAATAACGAGTTTATCAGCTACGACGATAATACTTACATAACTGAGAACCCATATGTCAGCGGGGGCATAAGCGGCGAATCTATCGTTTGGGCATTTACCGCAAGTCACGGAAGTAACTGGCACCCGGTAACGTGGATAAGTCACATGGTGGATTGTCAGTTGTTCGGATTAAATGCCGGGGCACATCACATCGTTAACCTGCTGATTCATATAGCTAACACGCTGCTGTTATTCTGGGTTTTTAAGAAGATGACGGGCGCGATTTGGTGCAGCGGGTTCGTGGCAGCGGCATTTGCTTTACATCCATTACATGTGGAATCGGTGGCATGGGCAGCAGAGCGCAAGGATGTGTTGAGTGCATTTTTCTGGATAGTGACGATAGCAGCCTACAACAGATATGTGAAACAGCCGAACGTAAGGAAGTATCTGCTGGTTATTTTATTTTTCGCGTTGGGGTTGATGAGCAAACCCATGCTGGTGACATTACCGTTTGTGCTTTTGCTTTTGGACTATTGGCCGTTGGGGAGATTCAAAAACATCAAAGTTTTGATTATAGAGAAGATTCCGCTTTTTATTTTAGCCGGCATTTCAAGTGTTATTACCTTTGTTGTTCAGCAGAGAACCGGCGCGGTCAGTGACATATCGAATGTTGGTTTTAATTTTCGTGTATCCAATGCGTTGGTTTCATATATCAGTTATATAGCCAAGATGTTTTGGCCCGTACGTTTGGCGATATTATATCCTCATCAGGTGGACAGATTGGACATATGGCAACCGATGGTATGTTTCATATTGTTGGTTAGTGTGACTATAGGTGTGATTTATCTGAAGCGACGTTATTTGACGGTGGGTTGGCTTTGGTATCTGGGGACGTTGGTTCCGGTGATTGGCTTGGTGCAGGTTGGCTCACAGGCTATGGCTGACAGATATACTTATCTGCCGTTAGTAGGGTTGTTTATTATGGCAGCGTGGGGAATTAGTGAGGTTTTAAGTAAATGGCGGTATCGGAAAATAGCGTTGGCTGTATCGGCGGTTTTAATAATTACAGCGATGTTGATATGTACGCATAAGCAGGTAAGAATTTGGGCGAATAATTTTACTTTGTTCGGGCATACTCTTGCGGTGACTGAAGATAATTACGTTATATACTATAATCTGGGGCATGTGTATCAATCTCGTGGTCAGATTGACAAGGCGATACGTCAATATCGCGAGACGATACGAATAATGCCAAAGCATGTTAAGGCGTATAACAATTTGGGCGTGTCACTTAGGTTGCAGGGCAAGCTCGATGAGTCGATTAGTTGTTATCGTCAGGCGTTGATGCTTAATCCTTATCATACGAGTGCATATTACAATCTCGGACATAGTCTTCAGCTGCAGGGTAAACTCGAAGAAGCGAAGCTGAATTTTCGCAGGGCAATAGAGCTTAATCCACGTCATACAAAAGCGTATAATAATTTAGGGATTATACTTAGGTCGCAAGGCAGGGTTAACGAAGCGATTGCTTATTTTCGTGATGCAATAGCGGTAGAGCCGGGTTTTGTTTTGGCGCGACAGAATTTGGGGTTGGCTTTGGCAACGACGGGCCAAATCGATGAAGCGATTGAACAATTTCAAGAAACGTTGCGTTTGGTGCCGAATTGGTGGGAACCTTTTAACGCCTTGGCATGGCTTTGGGCTACGCAGCCGGGAGTTGGTAGTGCAAATCATGCGGTTGTCGCAGCAGAGCGTGCGGCGGAATTGACGAACTATCAAAATGCCATTGTACTCGACACTTTAGCTGCGGCATATGCGGCGGCGGGTCAATTTGAGCAGGCGATTCGGTCAGGTCAGGCGGCTATTGATTTGGCTTTGACAATACGGAACGAAAAATTAGTTCATGAAATCGGTAACCGATTGGAATTATACAAGCAAGGAAAACCTTACCTTGAATCTGCTAACTAACAAGAGAAGACAAGCCCATAAATCTATACACTTTTATTTTCAAAGATGCTATAATTCGCGATGTTGCTGCTGCAAGTGTAATTAATGTTTAGTGAAGATTGATATATGAAGCAGGTACCCAAAAATCTACATATTCTTTTGATTTGTGTGGTGCTGGCTTTGGTTACTATTATTGCCTATGAGCAGATACGCAACTATGAGTTCACCGACTTCGACGACCAAATTTATGTCAGCGAAAACCAACATGTCAAAGACGGGTTCACCCGTGATGGCATCATCTGGGCTTTTACCGAAGCAGATATTAATTACTGGCAACCACTGACATGGATAAGCCACATGCTGGACTGCCAATTATTCGGGCTAAACTCCGGCATGCACCATCTAAGCAATTTATTCCTCCACATTGCAAATACTTTGCTGTTGTTTTTGGTTTTGAGGCGGATGACGGGCGCGATTTGGTGCAGCGGATTTGTGGCAGCGGCATTCGCTTTGCATCCTTTGCATGTCGAATCGGTGGCTTGGATAGCGGAACGTAAGGATGTGTTGAGTACGTTTTTCTGGTTGCTGACTATGTGGGCATATGTGCGTTACACTGAGCGTCCGGGTATTAACAGATACCTGCCAGTATTTTTGTTTTTTGTTCTGGGGCTGATGAGTAAGCCGATGCTGGTGACATTGCCGTTTGTACTTTTGCTTTTGGACTATTGGCCTTTAGGTAGATTTAAAAATATCAAAGGTCTGATTATAGAAAAAATTCCTCTTTTTGCTCTCTCGGCGGTTGTAATTTATCTATCTTCTTCAGCAATTCAGCATCTTGGGACTATAGAATCACTGCAATCGATACCGATGAAGCTGCGTATCGCAAACGCATTAGTTTCCTATGTAGGCTACATTGAAAAGATGGTCTGGCCTTGTAACCTGGCAGTTTTTTATCCATACCCTGAAATGTTGCCGATGCGGCAATGGGTTATTTCCTTGGTGATATTGGCGGTCGTATCGGGCGGGGTAATATTCACGGCTAAACGATGGCGCTATCTGACGATGGGTTGGCTTTGGTATCTCGGTGTTTTGGTACCGGTGATTGGTTTGGTGCAGACGGGTTTATGGCCGGCTATGGCTGACCGTTTTAGTTATCTGCCGTTAGTGGGACTGTTTATCATGGCAGCCTGGGGAGTTAGTGAACTCAGCAGAAAATGGCGGTATCAAAAGGCCGTGGTTGGAATAGGAGCAATTATTGTTCTGTCAGCGATGGTGATATGTACACGGACTCAGGTGCGGTATTGGGAGAATAACACTTCTCTGTTTGAACGTGCACTGGCGGTGACTAAAAACAATTACGTCATGCATTATAATTTAGGTCGTGTGCTTCATAAACAGAATCGGCTTGACGAGGCGATTGGTCATTACAACATGACATTGCGGATAGCGCCCAGGCACATTAAAGCGTATAACAATTTGGGGTTGGCACTGTGGTCGCAGGGCAAGTTCGATGAGGCAGTCAATTCGTTTCATGAGGCAATTGAAGTTAAGCCGGACTATCCAGAAACATATAATAATTTAGGCGTGACACTCCAATCGCAAGGCAAACTCGAAGAGGCAACAAACTATTTTGTTCGGTCTTTAGAACTTGAACCCAACTCTGCTTTGTTTCACAATAATCTCGGGAAAGCACTCAAGGAACAGGAAAGGTCCGAGGAAGCAGTTGGTCATTTTAATCGTGCGTTGGAAATTGACGAGAATTCCGCTTTGGCATACAACAATCTCGGTTTAATGCTTCAATTGCAAGGTGATTTTTATGAAGCAATAAAACATTTTCGCCGGGCGATTCAAATTGATTCGGGGTATGCGGAAGCACGTAACAATCTCGGTGTTTTACTTGGTACACAAGGCCGGTTTGACGAGGCAATCGAACAGTTTCATAAAGCATTGGAAATAGAAGGCGATTCCGCTGAAACACATTTTAATTTAGGTTTCGCGTTGCGGTTACGAGGTCGGTTCGACGAGGCAATCGAACAGTTCCGTGAAACTTTGCGGACTGGCCCGGACGATGCGGGAGTACACTACAATTTGGGAATGGCGTTTAAGTCACAGGGCAAGTTCAATGAGGCGGGTAACCATTTTCGTCAGGCTCTGGAACTTAATCCTAACTATGCCGAGGCTCATTACGATTTAGGTATGACATTAGTGGCAACCGATGAAGCTAATGAAGCTATTAAACATTTTCGTGAGGCGGTGCGTTTAAATAGCGACAATTGGGAGGCCTTGAATGGTTTGGCTTGGCTTTTAGCTACTGCCTTTGAGAAACCAAACTCCGAAGAGGCAATTGCTTTAGCTGAGCGAGCGGCAAAGTTGACGAAATATCAGAACGCGTTTGTGCTCGATACTTTGGCGGCGGCTTACGCATCGGGACAAAAATACGACTATGCAGTTGATACTGCCGAGGCAGCGATGGAGTTGGCTTTGAAGAAGCGAGCTACAAAACTGGCCGAAGAAATTGGTGGTCGGCTGGAACTTTATAAGCAGAAAAAACCATATCGAGCATCCGAGCAAAAGTAAAATATAGATTCGGGTGGCAAAAAGCTCAGTTCAAAAAGGGGGTGGTTTGTTTTTCCTGGGCTATTGTTGTTGAGGGGCCGTGACCCGTATAAACGATGGTTTCTCCGGGGAGGGTAAGAAGTTTTTCCTTTATGCTGTTTATAAGTTGCGTGGAACTTCCGCCGGGAAAATCGGTGCGGCCAACAAAATCGGCAAATAATGTATCACCAACGAAAACGATTCCTTGTTCTTTTAAATACAGACATATTCCGCCCGGGGTGTGACCTGGTGTGTGAAATACAAGGAGTTTTATTCCGGCTTGGTCTATTACGGAGTCTTGCTCCAGAAGGACATCGGCAGCGGCGGTAGTAAATTGGTTGCCTGTCATTTCGGAAAGATTGCTTTGGACACCGGTAAGCATTCCGGCATCGGCAGTATGTATATAGATTTTCATATCTGGATATTTTTCGTGCAAGTCGGCAACGCCGGTGATATGGTCGATGTGGCCATGGGTAAGGATTACAGCAACCGGATTTAAGTTATGTTCGCTGAGCAATTCGAGTAATTTTCTGGCGTTAAGACCGGGGTCTATAATTAAGCAGTCTTTGGCGGAGTCGCTTTCGCGCAAGACATAGCAGTTGGTTTCGTAGGCACCTAAGATTAAATGGTCGATTTTCATACTATTAGCCCTTCTAAAAGGGGTTAAACTAACAGAAATAAGGTTCACAGTCAATGCAAGCTTTAGTCTTGACCGTTGGAGGCAGGTTTGTTAATGTGCCGTGGCATGGCTAAAAATCGCAGTTTAACCTATAGTATATTGCTTATCTTGCCGATTTTAGGTTAGGCAAAACGGGAAAAAACCGCTGATATTTTGGGACAGAATTAATGAGAAATCTTTCACGACAAAAAAAAGCACACGAACTTTTCGAGAGGTACAAGGGCAATCCGATAATAACGCCTGAGGATTGGCCTTATCCGGCAAACGCGGTGTTTAACCCAGCGGCGATAAAGTTGAACAGCGAAACGATACTGCTGGTTCGTGTCGAGGACATGCGAGGTTTTTCACATTTGAGTCTTGCCCGCAGCAGTGATGGTTTTACGAACTGGCAGATAGATACGACACCGACGCTCGAAGCGGACCAAAGTTCTCGTGAGGAAAAGTGGGGTCTTGAGGACCCGCGTATCGTTTGGCTCGAAGAGCAAAAGCAGTTCGCGATTACTTACACATCTTTTAGCGAAGGCGGACCTGTAGTGTCGCTTGCGATAACGAAGAATTTCAAAACTTTTGCGCGGCTTGGGGTTTTATTGCCGCCGGAAGATAAGGACGCATGTTTGTTCCCCCGTCGTTTCAATGGTCGCTTCGCATTGATTCATCGGCCTATCGTTCGAGGTGAAGCACACATGTGGGTTAGTTTTTCGCCCGACCTGAAACATTGGGGCGACCACCGGCCTTTGATTAAAACGAGACACGCATACTGGGACGGCCACAGGGTTGGTTTGGCATGTCAACCGATAGAAACAGCAGAAGGATGGATTATATTTTATCACGGCGTTCGCAGTACCACTTCGGGAGAGATATACCGAGTTGGAATAGCACTTTTGGATTTGGAGGAACCGTGGAAAGTGTTGCGACGAAGTGACGAATGGGTTTTGGGTCCGCGTGAAATTTATGAGCGGATAGGTGACGTCAGCGGTGTGGTATTTCCTACCGGAGTTACTATTCACAAAGAGACCAATCAACTCAATTTGTATTATGGTGCGGCGGACTGTACCATAGCGGTTGCGACAGCGAACTTGAGTGACATTCTGGAATATATTATGTTGTGTCCGGAAGTGGTGGAATAGGTCTTAGCAGCTATCCTTATTTAACTTTTCTTTTTTTTACTGCCGGCAACTTTTACGCGAAGGGTCTGCGCCTCCCAATTGACAATAAAGTCACGCTGTTTTTTGTTGAGGGGGTTAATTCCGCCTACATTTTGGGCATTGCCTCTGACGAACAGCGAGCCAATGACAATATCTCTGAGGACGGGGGTTGTTTTTTTGCTTGCCGCGATGAAAAGGCCAACGTCTTTGACCAGGAAAGCAATGGGAGGTTTTTGGAATTTGGTAACGGTCGAATTTATTTTGTTGGCTATGGTTTTGTAATCGAATTTTTCCAGCCAAATAATAGGATTGTGGACCAAACATGATTCATCAGTTGTAAGCATAGGTGCTTTCAGGAGTTTTTCGGCATCGGTTCTGATTAAAAAATCCGAGACAGTTTTATCGACGAAATGGCTGACCATAGTAGTTTGGCCAGCGACTTCAAGTAGAGCTTTTTTAATGGTTCGTCTCAGGTTTTTAATATCTTCGGGTTTTGGTTTTTTAATAGCTGTGGTTTTAAGTGATTTCAGGCCGCAGTTACAACGAGCAATTACTTTTCTCACCAGCCGTAAGACTTCTTTTTGGCTATCGGCAGTGACCAGTAAGCCATGTTTTTGGATAATCATTATTGCGGGTTTGCAGCCAAAACGTTTTTCAAAGCTGCGAACTGTTCGTGAGACTTCCATACCGAGGCAGTAGCCGGGGTTCGCATATGGTATCCACAGGGGCGGGGTCTTTTCATCTTTTAACAGGTTGATGATTTTTTCTTTGCCTTTTTTTGAACATGCATAAGCAAGAACAGACAACGCATGTATATGTATTACATATTTATAGAGAACGACATGCAAAGGCGACTCGACGGAAGGCCGGGAAGAGTCTGTAACATTGTCATCGCACGCAAGACGGAGACGATTGACTATTTCGAATTCTCGTTTGTTGATTTCCATTTCAACGAGCGATTTGTCGCCTAATATTGCTTGCACCTTTTCGGTTCTTAATCTTCGCCAGCCCTTTCTGGCGGCCATGTCTTTTAGTGAGGTGCCGCTTGCCTTTATGAACATGTATTTGCCGTCATCGGTTTTTACGGAAGTATTTCCGCCAACGCCCCGGACAAGCGAAGGGTCGTTTCCGACAAGATTAGATATTTGAATGAGTTGTTTCAGGTTTTTGTTCATATCAAGACAAGTCTTTGCTATTCGTAACGGAATTTTTATAACTCAGGTTGGTTTGAATTGCCAAATATAAAATAAAAAAGCCAGATTCTAAATAACAGAACCTGGCTTCGGAGGAGGGTGATGAAAAGCAATAATAATAGGCGATAAACGCCTAGTAAAACTCAGCGCAATAAATACTTTCACGCTCCTCCTCTTCTAATCGATAAAACAGCCACGAATTCTTTAAAGAATTATTGATAAAATCCACATATCGTCAATATTTCTTCAAAGTAGCTGAGTGAAAAGTACGCTTTTTCGTCCAAGAATCAAACCCTTAATTATGAAAATGGCGTTTTTTTTCGTAATTTGGCCCAAAAGGCATTATTTCAGGGCTGAAAATGGGGTTATTTTAGACTTGATAAATTTAGTTAGTTGCCATATTTTAACGGAAAATCTGTTAGTTGTTTTGTGTCGTTTAGGTGAGGTTTAATATGGCAGGTAAAATCACGATTTCTGACTTGGTATCGGCGAAATCACAGGGGCGTAAAATTGTGGCTGTGAGCTGCTACGATTATACGACTGCAAGGCTTGTTTGTGAGTCTGATGTGCAGATGCTATTGGTTGGTGATTCGGCAGCCCAGTTGATGTTGGGGTTTGATTCGACGCTTCCTGCGACGATGGATTTTATGGTCACGATAACCGCGGCTGTGCGTCGCGGCGCACCGGATGTTTTTCTGGTAGCTGACATGCCTTTTTTATCTTATCAGGTTGGAATAAACAAAGCGGTGAAAAATGCCGGTCGATTTGTCACCGAAGCCGGAGCGCAGATGATAAAGATTGAAGCGAGCCAGCCGTATCTTGATGTTATCAAGGCGGTCAGTGACGCCGGTATTGGTGTGATGGCTCATATAGGAATTCGGCCTCAAAGCATAAGTAAGATAGGCCGGTTCAAGGCTGAGGCAACTACCGCAGAGATGGCTTTGGAATTGATAGCACTTGCGGACCAGATGGTTCAGGCAGGTGCAACTTCGCTTTTAATTGAAGGCACCGCGACCGAGGTAGCGGAGATAGTTACGAAGCGCTACGAGATGCCTGTAATTAGTTGCGGTTCGGGAGCGGGTTGTGACGGACAGATATTAATCGCACCGGACATTTTGGGATTAACGCAGGGAACCGGTCCGAAATTTACGAAAAGTTACGGTGACCTTGCCAAATCTACGATTGAAGCGGTTAACAGCTACAGCAAAGAAGTTCAGGACGGCAAATTTCCCGATAGCGAGCATAGTTATCATATGAAAAAAGGTGAACTCGAACGGCTTGAAGGGCTTTTGAAAGGTAGATTTTAAAAGTTCGGCTTACTCGAGAACATCGAACCACTAATTTAGATTTGTAAAGCCAATTGCCTGATAACATCAATAAGAGATTGTATACCATCTCGGCCTCGACCTTGTTTTTGAAGAACAGCGAATAATTTTTCTACCAGTTCGGTACCCGGCAGGGGTTGATTTATTTGTTTAGCATATTCGAGAACCAGCCGTAAATCTTTTTGCTGCAGGTCGACCATAAAACCAGGTTTGAAATCACCGGCGATTATTTTTGGTCCGAGTGCTTTTAGCAAATGGCTTGAAGCGGCACCGGCGGAAGTTACTTTTAATGTTGTTTCGAGGTCAAGTCCTGCTTTTTCGGCGAATGCGAGTCCTTCGGCAGTGCTCACTACGGTATGTATTACCATTATCTGGTTGGCTAACTTTGTTATCTGTCCGAAACCGAGCGGCCCGCACCATGTGATTGTTCTGCCCATTTTTTCCATAATGGGACGGACTTTTTCAACGGTCTCTTTCGGGCCTCCCATCATTATCGAAAGTTTGGCTTCGATGGCACCGATTTCGCCGCCGCTTATCGGTGAATCGATTAGAGTAATGCCCTTGGCTTGGAGGACAGAGCCCATTTTTTTTGTTTCAGCGGGAGAGATGGTACTGGTATCGATGCAGACAAGTCCCGGTTTCGCGGTTTCGATTACGCCGTTTTTTCCGAGAAGAACCTGTTCGACATCTGGGGTATCGGTTACACATGTTATGATGATGTCACTGATTTTCGCGACATCTGCGGGAGTGTCTGCCCAGTCGGCTCCGGCTTGGACGAGGGAATCGGCTTTTGACTTTGTGCGGGTATGTACGGTTAGCGAGTAACCCGCTTTGAGTAGGTTATGGGCCATAGGTTTGCCCATAATGCCGGTGCCGATGAAACCGATTTTCTCATCGGGCATTTTTTATATAACCTCCAGCCGCCGAAGCGTAGCCTTTGTCCATCGGGCACTTCGAATCTGCGAGAAGATAAGCAGCAGTAATACAAAAATGGAATAGCCGGTGAATCTCCAATAGAAGAATACAACGCTGGAAACATCGTCGGCTTTAACCTCAGCGAGGCGTGCGAGTAGTTCTTCAGTTGTGAACATGGCTCCGGTAAGAATTGGAGCGAATATCAGTTGCCAAGGCAGCAGGAAAACAAGGAAAATAAGCGAGAGGAAAAATGCCCTCGCGATATGGTTTATTCCGCCGAGTCTTCCGAGCAACGAGACCTTTAAGCTAAACAGCATTGTCAGGCAGTGCAATATGGCGGTGATTATAAGTATGGAATTCAACAGACGTATGGGTATTGCCAAGTATGTTTTTTTAACTTTCAGGGGGAGAATTTGTTTTTTCTGTGCTGCGACTTCGGCTGGTTGATTGGGCTCAGCGACAGGTTGGGTTTCGGCTTTTTTAGCTTTTATTTCGTCAACTGGTTTTTCCGCAACTTCGGTGGTTTTTTCTATATCTTCGGCTACGACGACAGGCGCATCGGCTTTGGTGCAGCCATCGACTTCAAGGTAACCGCTATTGACGAACCAAAAGGATGCCTGTAGTAAGAACAGTGTCAGCACTATGACCAAAAACAAGGAGTTTTTCCATACTCTAAAGACGCCAATAGCTTCGAGGCAATCCGTAGTATCCACTAAACTGTTTGGGCTAGCTTGGCTTTCGTCCATTTTCTCTTCTCCCGCGAACATTGAGTATCTATTTTATACTACGATTTCCAATTATCAATTGTTGGCTATCAAATGTCAAATGCGATTTTGGAGTTGTTTTTAGGTTTTTGGAGTAAGAAGAGGGGTCGTTTTGAACAGTGACAGCAGGGATATAGTGTATGATACGTCTGCCGAGAAAGATTCATCCGCAAAGCGAGCATACGACGGTGCCGCTGGTAAGGTGCTATTTTTCTTGCAAAGGCGGGAAAATCACCTATACTTTAGGGTTTCAAAATCCAATATGAACTGTAGATTTGGAGTGCAAATATGAGTTTGACTAGATGGTTTCGTAAAAATAACACAAAAATAATGGCAATTGTGGTCATCGTATTGATGGTCGGTTTTATCGGGGGTTCATATATTCAGCAACTCAACCAACAAAAGTCTGGCCGTGGTAAGACTGTAGCGTCCTTCGGAGACGATAGTGCAATAACGAATCAGGATATAGCTTTGGCACGACGAGAAATAGAAATTTTGAAGATGCTTAAAGCAGATATGTTGCTGAAGATAGTAACGGTACCAATTTTTCGAACTCAGGACCTAAGGTCAATTATGTTGGGTGAGCTTCTTTTTTCGGAACGTAAAGATTCGCCTGAGTTAATCAGGGGAATAAAACAGTTGATAAGGTCGAACGACTATAGAATCAGCGATAAACAAATTAACGATATTTACAGGCGTTCAATGGGTAGCGAGATATATTGGCTCTTACTGTCGAAAGAAGCGGAGCAGGCAGGCATTAGAGTATCGCAAGACGGTGCCGGCGAGCAACTTGCTAAAGCAATACCTCAGCTATTTAACGGCGCGACATACCAGCAACTGATGGGTTCACTGATAGGGCGGCAAGGAATTTCGGAACAAGAAGCGTTGGCAGCATTTAGCAAGTTGCTAAGCGTATTAGAATACGGGAGGATGATTACTTTAAGTGAGAATGTCACAACTGCGGAAAT
>JAGLSU010000023.1 GCA_023135935.1 Planctomycetota bacterium | reverse complement strand
CGAGTCCCCTTGGGGGTATTTTTTTATGGCTAAAGAAAACCATAACAGCGAACTTGACCAGCGATTTATGCGAAAAGCTATCGATGCCGCAGCCATCGCGGAAGAAAATGGCGATGTCCCAATCGGTGCGGTCATCGTGCATAAAAACCAAATCATCGCAAAAGCATACAATCAAAGAGAACAGCTAAACGACCCGACCGCTCATGCCGAAATTATCGCTCTCACGCAAGCCGCTGCCTTTTTAGAATCCTGGCGTTTGCACGATTGCACTATCTATGTTACATTAGAACCGTGTCCTATGTGCGCTGGCGCCCTTGTCCTTGCGAGAATAGACCGGCTTGTCTATGGCTGCGATGACCCAAAAACTGGTGCCTGCAAAAGTCTTTATAATATTGTCCAGGACGACCGATTAAATCATAGATTAGAACTTACTTCCGGTGTATTAGCTGACGACTGCAGCACCATGTTGTCACAGTTCTTTAATAAAAGAAGAAATCAAAAAACTAAATACTAATTTGGAGAGGTGTCGGAGTGGCCTATCGAGCAGTCTTGGAAAGGCTGTGTAGGGCTTGCCCTACCGCGGGTTCGAATCCCGCCCTCTCCGTTGAGTTTGTTCTACTTGAAGTAGGACGGGATGAGAACACGCGTGATGCGAAGCATCACCACGCGGGTTTGACGCCAAAGGCGCCGCGAAGCGAATCCCGCCCTCTCTGTTGACCGACTAACAAATTATCGGCATAATTAACATCTTTACATTTACTTGAGATTATTTAAGGCTGTTTTCGCAGCAGGATTATCTATGCCAAAAAATAAAACTAAAAAGACTGCCTCAGAAGAAGAACCGAAAAAAGATATAGTAACCCAGGTCGTAGATACATTTGACTCACTCATCACAGCTTTCATATTGGCCCTTCTTTTCATAACTTTCGTAATGCAGGTATTTATCATTCCCACCGGCAGCATGGCCGAAACGTTAAAAGGGGCCCATTTCCGCCTGAGATGCCAACAATGTGGTTTTCGATATCACTACGGATTCAAACCGGGAGTTTACGGTTTACCGCGAAACACAATACCAAGAGCAAAAGTTGTACCACCTCCGACACGCTGCCCGAGTTGCGGCCATTATCAATCAACGGTCTCCGCGACACCAATAACCAAAGGAGACAAAATATTAGTACTAAAGTCTATCTATCAATTCTTCCAGCCGAAACGATGGGACGTGATAGTCTTTTGGTTTCCATCTGACCCCTCCGAAAAATACATAAAGCGGCTCATTGCCTTGCCGGGAGAAAAATTGGAAATTATCGATGGCGACATTTATATTGACGGCCTAATTGCTCGAAAACCACCAAAGGTTCAAAAAGAAATGTGGATGCCCGTCTATGATAACGACTACCAGCCGGCAAGACCACGCGAAGGTTCCTTCAACGGACATTTCTGGCAGCAGCCATTCAAAAATGAATCCGACTCCAAATGGGTAATTCAAAAAGAAAGTCCCGCTAAATTCCTTTTAAATACCTCCGACGGACAAATCAATACCCTGGTATATGACCCCTCGCTCGGTAACGATTTCAAAGCTACTTATGCTTACAATAGCTTTAGAGGATACAGCCGAAGACCTTATTGCAGTGACCTTATGACCCGACTCTATGTTCAACCAGCGGACCAAAAAAGCACCATTGGAATAGCACTCGGTAAATACCAAACACTTTACAGAGCTTGGGTTGATTTTGACGGCCGTATGGTTATCGCGAAACTATCGGACAACGAAGAAAGAATATTGGCTCAAAAACAAATCGAACCACCTGCCATAAATGAACCAATTTCTCTCGCCTTCACTAATGTCGACCATCAGTTAATCTTCGGACTTGGCAACGAAAAACTAACTTACGATTTGGGCCGCGCACCCGAAGATGCTGGTGCCAGAAATATGCAAATCCCGCCACAAGTGAAAATCTTCGGCTCAGGAAAGCTAATCCTCTCACATGTAGCCGTTTTCAGAGACACACACTACACCAAAGCGGAATTTTCCGTCGGCCCAAAACCTGCAACAGCAGTCGAGGGAAATCCAATAACTCTAAGCGAAGATGAATTCTTCGTACTTGGTGACAATAGCTCTGATAGCCTGGACAGCAGATTATGGAATCAACCCGGAAAGGGAAATAGAAACACCACCTATCGACAAGCAGTTGTGCCAAGAGAATACCTCGTAGGGAAAGCTTTAGTTGTCTTTTGGCCAAGTGGTTTCAAACCATTTGAAAAGTTCCCATTTGCTTGTATTCCTGATGTCAGCCAAATGAAGTTTATCTATGGTGGCTCAAAAAAAGAATTATGAGTTTTTTATGCCTGCAACGGAAAACGAAAAAGTCAGCTACCGCACCGAACTTCGAGCCAGAAGAGCTGCCGAAGTCTTCCACACCTTCGAATGGCTGATAATCGCTTTCGTCTTGGTCTTGTTCTTCCGCACATTCATATTGGAACCCTATCGAATCCCCACCGGAAGCATGGCTGACACTCTCAAAGGTGACCACTTTCGCCTGCGATGTCTTCAATGCGGATATAAATATGACTTCGGGTTTTTGCCGGAACTATATGCACTGGCACACAACTCAAATCCTAAAAATGCACTCGCATCTGCATACTCAAGATGCCCGAGTTGTGGATTCTACCAGCAAACCAGCGGAACAATGCCCGTAGTAAACGGCGATAGAATATTGGTATTAAAATATATCTATCAATTTATCGAACCAAAGCGATGGGACGTAATAGTATTCAAAAATCCACTCGAACCATCGACAAATTATATCAAGCGGCTTGTTGCTTTACCGGGAGAAATCATAGAAATTATCGATGGCGATATCTACATCAACGAACGCATCGTCAGAAAACCACCAAAAGTACAAAATGAATTATGGATGCCCGTATATGATAACGACTACCAACCTGTTCGCCCGAACCAGACCGAATTCAACGGCCACGCCTGGCAGCAGCCTTTCAAAAACGATGCAAACTCAAATTGGACAATTCAAAAAAACACCTCCACAATATTCCGGCTCGATAGCCCGCCGAACCAAATACATACTTTAGTCTATGACACCTCAACAGGTAACAACTTCAGAGCAACATATGCCTACAGCGATACTATACGATACGACTACCTTCCCTTTTGTAGTGACCTGAAACTTTCCTTCTATATTGAATCACCGAAACAAATAGGAAGCATTGGTATTGCCCTGACTAAGTACCGCACACTTTACAAAGCTTCGGTTGATTTTGATGGTCGTATGGTCATCGCGAAAATATCAGACAACGAAGAAAAAATATTAACTCGCAAACCTGTAAAGCAATTGATTGCAAACAAACCTGTTCAGGTCTCCTTCACCATCGTTGACCATCAGTTGATTTTACAATTTGCCGACGAAAAATTAACCTATGATTTAGGACGTTCACCCGAAGACGCCGGCGACAGATATACAAACATTCAGCCGCAGGCAAAAATCTTCGGTTCCGGAAAGATGGCACTGTCACATGTAGCTGTTTACAGAGACGTACACTATACCAACGCACAATTGCCTAGAAACCACAAACCCTCCAGAGCCACAGAAGGCCAACCTTTGGAACTCTTAGAAAACGAATTTTTCGTCCTTGGTGACAACAGTCCCGACAGTCAGGACGGCAGATTATGGAGCCAACCCGGAATAGGAAATAATGGCCAATTTTACCGCAGAGGCATCGTACCAAGAGAATATCTGGTCGGAAAAGCCCTTTTTGTGTACTGGCCGGGCGGTTTTAGGGCATTCCATAACTCCAGATTCGCGGTCATACCAGATGTCAGCCAGGTACGGTTTATCTACGGCGGCTCGAATAAAGACCGATAAATGCCCCCCAACACCTTGACAGAAAAGGACTTATCGCCACAATTCCCT
>JAGLSU010000022.1 GCA_023135935.1 Planctomycetota bacterium | reverse complement strand
ATCGCATATCTTCCTGATAGTTTACGCTGGCAACCCACAATCTTAAGATGTCCGAACCATATTTTAATATCTCATCCTGGGCATTAACATAATTGCCCAGTGATTTGGATTGTTTCATTCCCTTTTCGTCGACGGTAAAGCCGTGCGTTAGAACGTTTTTGAACGGGGCAGTTCCGTTTGAGCCGAGAGCTGGCAGCAGTGACAATTGGAACCAGCCGCGATGTTGGTCGGAACCTTCGAGGTACAAATCGACCGGAATAGGCCAGCCGGCTTTTTTGGCTACACTGTACCAACTGCAACCGGATTCAAACCAGACATCGAAAATATTTTCTTCCTTTTGCAGGTCGTCGAAATTGAAGCCCTCCGGTAGTTCAAAATCTTCCCCTAAGATTTCGCGGGGCGAATCTGTAAACCAGCTATTAGAACCTTTTTCGCCAATGTGCTTGGCGGTTGCTAATACAGATTCTTTAGTCATTAAACTTTGTTCCGCCGAGTTTACAAATGCCGGTATCGGCAGACCCCAGCTTCTTTGTCGGCTGATGCACCAGTCGGGCCGTGACTCCAGCATTCCTTCAATGCGTTTTTGGCCCCAAGACGGAATCCATGTGACATCTTTAACACTTTCCAGTGCCATGTTACGCAGACCTTTGCCTGTATCCGGCAACTCTTTGTCGACGCTGATGAACCACTGCTCTGTCGCTCTGAATATCACCGGGCCTTTACTCCGCCAGCAATGCGGATAGCTGTGCATGATTTTACCTTCCGAGAAAAGAAGACCTTTTTCCCGCAGGTGATTATTGACGACGGGGTCGACCTCCAGAACGCTTTGACCCTTTAACCAATCCGGTACCGTATCATCATAGCAGCCGTCATCCATTACCGGTGAATAAACTGCCAGGCCGGCTTTTTGACCTGATATATAATCTTCAACGCCATGTCCGGGTGCGATGTGAACGATGCCTGTGCCATCTTCGGTGGTGACATATTCGGCGCAGATAACCATATGAGCATCTTTGTCTGTTGGATTCTTTTCCAAAAATGGATGCAAATACCGCAGTGCTTCAAGTTCACTGCCTTTAACTGTTTTTTCACTGATGCTGTATTGTCCGTCCTGCAGATCGCTTGCTTTAATTGCAGCATCGATACGCTCTTTTACTAAAATAGAAATAAATTTTTCACCGTTGCTTTCGTAACTTAGTGTTGCATAATCCAGGTGCGGGTGTACCGCTACAGCCAGATTAGCCGCTAATGTCCATGGTGTAGTTGTCCATATCATAAAGCAAACTTTAGCATTGTCGGATTGTTCAACCAGTCCTAGTTCAACTAATTTGCTAATCGATTCTCCGGTAACGGGGAAATTAACGAAGATGCTCGACGATTCAATGTCCTTATATTCCAGTTCAGCTTCAGCTAAAGCTGTCTCGCATCCCACTGACCAGTGAATGGGTTTTAGTTGTTTGTAGACCAAGCCCTTACTCACTAACTCGGCGAATACTTCTATAATTCCAGCTTCGTATTGTGGTTTGAATGTCAGGTAAGGATTTTTGAAATCGCCGAATACACCCAATTCCTGGAATTGTTTGCTCTGTAGCTTTATATATTTGCTTGCATATTTCATGCAGTTTTTTCGGATATCTATTTTGTCCATCTGGCGGATATGGTCGCCAAGTTCTGCGACTACTTTGACTTCGATTGGTAGGCCGTGACAGTCCCAGCCCGGAACATATGGCGCATCAAAACCCGCCATCGTTTTATACTTAACAACGAAATCCTTAATTACCTTATCTATCACGTGCCCCATATGGATGTCACCGTTGGCGTAGGGTGGGCCATCGTGTAATGTAAACAAATCGGCTCCCTTACGGGCCTGCCTGATTTTGGCATACATATCCTTTTTGGCCCATTCTTTGCGCAGTTGCGGTTCACGCTGTACCAGATTAGCCTTCATAGAAAAGCTCGTCTTCGGCAGATTCAGCGTATCTCGATATCCTTTGTTTTGCTTGTCCGACATAAAGATAAATCCCTAAAAATGTAACACAAACCACATATCATAAGTACAGCTTTGCGAACTGTCAAGGATATGAAACTTCCTATTTTCCTCTGACAAAAGGTTTTGCGTTTAGTGTATAAAAATTTATACTATTACCGGAGATATGCAGATGTCGGATAGCGAAAAACTTATTGTTCCAATACCCGCCTACAAGCAGGCAATAATTCCTGTTGTCGTGGTCATATTAGCTCTTGTACCGTTTTTGGACAAAGCGATACATATGGATGATGCATTGTTTATCTGGTCGGCTAAGCACATTCAGGAAAATCCCGCAGATTTTTATGGTTTTACAGTCAACTGGTACGGTCATGACCAGCCGATGTCGGAAGTTGTCAAAAATCCTCCGCTGACTTCTTATTATATCGCACTGGTGGGGTCGCTTTTTGGTTATGGAGAAACTGTTTTGCATATAGCATTTCTCTTTCCAGCTATAGCTGTGGCGTTGGGGACATATCATCTGGCAAAGCAGTTTTGCTCTCTGCCGATGTTGGCAGCATTGGCGGCGGTGCTGACTCCCGGTTTTCTCGTTTCGAGTGCAAACATAATGTGCGATACGATGATGCTGGCATTTTGGGTCTGGGCGATACTTTTTTGGATGCAGGGATTGAAGGCTAATAAACCTTTAAGTCTGTTGTTTGCGGCGTTACTTATCGCAGCCAGTGCTCTGACAAAATATTTTGGTATAGCATTGTTGCCGCTGTTGTTTGCTTATTCGTTTATGCAAAAACGTAAACTTGGGACATGGGCATTATTTTTATTAGTTCCGATAGCAGTTTTAGTTTTTTACCAATGGGCTACATATATACTTTATGGCAGAGGGTTGCTGTTAGATGCAGCGGCTTACGCTACGAAATACAGGTGGATTAAAAGCGCTGAATTTTTCTCAAAGCCGATAGCGGGCTTGGCTTTTACCGGCGGGTGTATAATAACGGTTTTGTTTTATGCGCCACTGTTGTGGTCGCGGAAAACTTTGAGTTGGGGGCTTCTTTTGGTGCTTTCGTTTGTGTTACTGTTTGCTTTTGTGAAAAACACAGGTGGTTTTTCTGCTATGGGTACCGCCGTCAATCCTGGCTGGGGATTCATTATCCAACTTGCGATTATGGTCGTGGTAGGGCTAAGTGTTCTTGCTCTTGCAATTGCCGATTTTTGGAAATGTAGAAATGCCGAATCGATATTATTGTTGTTTTGGGTGCTTGGTACTTTTGCCTTTGCTAGTTTCATAAACTGGGCAGTCAATGTTCGGAGTATCCTTCCTATGGTTCCAGTGGTTGGTATCCTGCTAATGCGTCAAATCGAACGTTGTAAAATCAAATTGCAGATGAAACAATTAATTTTACCATTGGTGCCTGTGTTGATTTTAACGATGTCGGTTTGCTGGGCGGATTACACATGGGCAGGTACAGCGCGTAACGCATCTGTTGAAATCGGTGAAAGATTTAAAAGTTCTAAAGTTTCTGTGTGGTTTCAAGGTCATTGGGGATTTCAGTATTACATGCAAGCCCAAGGCGGCAGGGCGTTCGATTTTAAGCGGACAGTGCCTCTGCCAGCAGATATAATCATTATTCCTTCGAACAATACCAACCTGATTGCTTTGCCTGAAGATAAAGTGTATCCGAGTGAGGCCTTGCAATTTGCTCCGCTTAGATGGCTTACGACGATGGACTCGTCACGCGGAGCCAGTTTTTATGCGAACAAAGGTCTCTTGTTGCCTTTTGTTATAACGCCGGTTGGACTGGAGCAATATTACATTTTTATCGTCAAAGGTCAAAAAACAGAATAGGTTTCCAATTTTTCCAAAAAAGGTTATAGTATTTCATGCTACAGCTATAATGTTAACGTATTGCAGGAAATACAGATATGTTTGATAACAAAAAAGTTGTTGTTGTAATGCCCGCTTATAATGCAGCTCAAACGCTGCAAAAAACCTACGATGAAGTTATGGCTCAAGGTGTAGTGGACCAGGTTATTGTGGTTGACGATGCCAGCCACGACGAAACCACAGCTATTGCTAAAACTTTGCCCAATACCATTGCCTATACTCATCCGGATAATCTTGGTTACGGCGGCAATCAGAAGACCTGCTACAGGTTGGCTTTGGAATCAGAAGCTGACATTGTTATTATGGTACATCCTGACTATCAGTACACGCCGCAACTTATCCCGGCAATGGCTTCGATGATTGGTAATGGCCTTTATCATTGCGTGCTCGGTTCACGAATTCTCGGTGGCTATGCTCTCAAGGGCGGTATGCCTTTATGGAAGTACATTGCCAACCGTTTTCTTACTTTGGGTGAAAATATACTCACCGGGGCGAAACTCTCCGAGTACCATACCGGTTATCGTGCTTTCTCTCGTGAGTTACTTGAAAAATTGCCGCTTGAGGAGAATTCTGACGACTTTGTTTTTGATAATCAAATGCTCGTTCAGATTCTTTGGGCTGGTTACCAAATTGCTGAAGTCAGCTGTCCGACGAAATATTTCACCGAAGCCTCTTCGATTAATTTGCAACGAAGCATTAAATATGGTTTTGGTTGTCTGTTTACTGCGATGAAATATCGCTTGTCGAAGATGAATTTAATTAAATCAAGGTTGTTCCCCCGTTAATGGAACGAACATCCAACAAGCAGTATATTCTTCTGATTTACGTGATACTTGCCTTGGTCACGGCGATTGCCTTTGAGCAGGTTCGCCAGCATGAATTTGTCAGCTATGATGATTATGAATACGTGACCGAAAATCCCCAGGTTAATAAGGGTCTGACACGTCAGTCTATTGTTTGGTCCTTTACTGCGAACTACGCTAGCAATTGGCATCCGGCAACCTGGCTCAGTCACATGCTGGATTGTCAGCTTTTTGGTCTGAATGCTGGTTGGCATCATCTGGTCAACTTGTTCTTTCATATTGTTAATACTTTACTGTTGTTTTATGTTTTAAAAAAGATGACCAGTGTAATTTGGCCCAGTGCATTCGTAGCCGCTGCCTTTGCTTTGCATCCATTGCATGTTGAATCTGTTGCCTGGGTGGCAGAGCGCAAAGATGTGCTGAGTACCTTCTTCTGGTTGCTGACAATTGCGGCTTACATTTATTATGCAAACCGTCCCAGTATACGCAGGTATCTGTTGGTGTTTTTGTTTTTCGCAATAGGTCTGATGGCGAAACCGATGGTGGTGACTTTGCCGTTTGTTTTGCTGCTGCTGGACTATTGGCCGCTGCATCGGTTGAGTAAACGAGTCTTGCTGGAAAAGATTCCTTTATTGGTTCTTGTGGTGATTTCATGTGTGATTACTTTGTTGGTTCAACAAAGAGCGGGTTCAATGGAGCAACCGCCTTTAGGTTACCGTATATCTAATGTTCTGGTTTCATATATTCAGTACATAGACAAGATGATTTACCCGGCTGACCTGGCGGTTTTATATCCGGTCGTAGCGAAAAAATTGCTGTTATGGCAGCCGATAGCATCGTTTGTGATATTGGTCGTTATCTCAGCAGGTATAATTCGTACAGCAGGCCGAAGAAAATATCTGACGGTAGGGTGGCTGTGGTATCTCGGAACATTAGTTCCCGTTGTAGGTTTTGTTCAGGTGGGATTGCAGTCTATGGCTGACCGTTACACTTATCTGCCGTCAATTGGAATTTTCATTATAGTTGCCTGGGGTGTCACTGAACTTTCTGCTAAATTGCCATATCGAAAAGTGATACTTGGAATTATAGGGACAATAGTGCTGTTGGCTATGTTGGTGTGTACGCGTTTGCAGGTAGGCTATTGGCAAAACAATCTTGCTCTCTATGAGCATGCGCTTGAGGTAACTGAAAACAATTATGTTATGCACAACAATTTTGGTGATGCATTATATAGTGATGACCGTATTGACGAGGCTCTTATGCATTTTGACCAGGCGTTACAGATTTCTCCAAAATATACCGATGCACTTAATAATAAGGGAAGGGTGTTTATCGAGCTTGGAAAGATAGACGAAGCCATAGCGATTTTTAATGAGGTGCTGCAGCTCAAATCCGATTCTGTACAAGCTTTTACTAATTTTGGTGTTGCCTTGAAGAAGCAGGACAAAATTGACGAAGCCATTGAAAAGTGGAAGAAGGCCCTGCAAATCAAGCCGGATTATCCCGGTGCCAATTACAACATAGGGTTGGCTATGGCACAACGGGGGCAGTACGATGCGGCAGTCAGATATTTTAATGATGCTTTGACTGTAAAACCGGATTGGCCCGAGGTGCTTTATAACTTGGGTGGTATTTATATTCGACAGGGTAAACTCGAGTTGGCCGCGGAACAATGTGCCGAAGCGTTGCGACTTAAACCTGATTACTTAAAGGCAAATGTTGCCCTGGCTAATATTCTGGTTCAACTGGGTCGAATTCAGCCAGCACTTAATAATTATTATAAGATATTACAACGAGACCCCGACTCAATTGATGTGTTGAATAGTATTGCCTGGATATTAGCTGCTACTGGAGATGCGAAGCTTAGAAATCCTGCCGAGGCGATTAAATTTGCTCAAAAAGTTTGCGAACTTACCAACTATGAGGACCCGAGCTTGCTGGATACTTTAGCGGTTGCTTATGCCAGTGCAGGTAGATTTGCTGAAGCGATAGAGACTTCAGAAAAAGCCTTGGTGCTTACCCGGTTCTCGAAGCAAAAGGGGCTGTCAGGAGAAATCCAAAACCGTATGAAACTCTATAAAAATAATCAATCCTTTGTCGAGAAGCCATTGAATAAATGATTACTTTTAATGATACCGATAAACAAAGTAGGGGGTGGCTCTTGTCGTTATAGCATCGCTGTTTGCCTATATTCCAGCCATGAAAGCCGGGTTCGTCTGGGATGACGATGACTGGGTGACAGACGGTGTTGCATCGCAAGATGTTGAAGGCTTGGTTAAAATCTGGCTTGAACCGGATTCTGTTGTGCAGTACTACCCTTTAACGTATACAAGCTGGTGGGTTGATAATCATCTTTGGAAACTAAACCCATTTCCCTATCATTTGGAAAATATTTTGCTGCATACTATCAGCGCTATATTCATTTTGCTGATACTTCGACAACTTTCACTTCCGGGAGCCTGGTTGGCTGCGGCCATCTTCGCTCTGCACCCGGTGCACGTTGAATCGGTAGCGTGGGTCACTGAGCGAAAAAATACTTTGTCTACTATGTTTTATCTTGCTTCGCTTATGACGTATCTTCATTATGCGTTGGTACCGAAAAATGAAGCTGGCTCCGGTGAGCGCAGAAAATTATATATAGCATCGCTGATATTATTTTTGTGCGCCTTGTTGAGTAAGACAGTGACGTGTTCGCTGCCAGCGGTATTGCTGCTTATTCTCTGGTGGAAGCGTGAGAGCATTAACTGGGTGGACATCCGTTCGTTAATACCGTTTTTTATGCTTGGTATTATCTTAGGATTATTTACAGTTTGGATAGAGATTCATGATGTCGGCGCAGTGGGAGAGGAATGGAGCCTTTCGCTTATCGACCGATTTTTAGTTGCGGGACGAGCACTTTGGTTTTATGTTGGCAAACTTCTTTGGCCTTTGCAAATAATGTTCATATATCCGCGGTGGCAAATTGATGCAAGTATGTGGCAGCAGTATTTGTATCCCCTTGGTGCAGCGGTAGTTATGGCGGTGCTTTGGTTTGCTCGCGGGAAAATCGGCAAGGGGCCGCTGGTTGCGGTTCTTTGCTTTGCGGGTACGTTATTTCCGGCATTGGGTTTCTTCGATGTTTACTTCACACGCTATTCGTTTGTTCAAGACCACTTTCAGTATTTGGCCAGTATCGCCTTGATAGTATTGACCGCTGCAGTTATCTGTCGCATCATATCTCGATTTGCGAAATGGGCGAATAATGTTGCTATGATAGTCTTAGTTTTTATTCTGATAGCTCTCGGGACACTTACTTGGCAGCAAAGTCGTATCTATGAGAATGTAGAAACACTGTGGCGGGATACTCTTAAGAAAAACCCGAAT
>JAGLSU010000021.1 GCA_023135935.1 Planctomycetota bacterium | reverse complement strand
ATAGCTGATATGCTGACGAGAATTCGTAACGCTGCACGAATAAATAGGAAGCATGTCAACATTAGAGCATCGAAGATATGCGAGGGCATAGCGACTGTGCTTAAAGAAGAGGGTTATATTAAAGGTTTTGACCGAATTGATGATAACAAGCAGGGAATAATAAGAATTAGTCTAAAGTATGACCAGAGTGGCGAGTCTATTATTAATGAAATAGTCAGAGCGAGTAAGCCGGGTAAAAGGGTTTATTTGCCTGTTGATAAACTACCACATGTTTTAGGTGGTATGGGAATAGCGATTATATCTACGAGTAAAGGCGTGATGAGTGATAAGAACTGTCGCCAGACCAAAGTCGGCGGCGAAATACTTTGTACGGTGAGCTAATGAGTCGCATAGGAAAACAAATAATTGAAGTTCCTAAGGGAGTGAAGGTCGAACAAAAAGGCCAGAATATCAAGGTAACAGGACCGCTGGGTAATTTACAGATGGACTGTCACCCAAGTATTGAGGTGAAAATCGACAGTGGTGCGGGACAGATTCAGGTTATAAATGAAAAACCCCAAATTCGGGAAAATAAGCAGCTTCATGGTACGATGCGTGCATTGATTGCGAATATGGTAACCGGAGTTAGTAAGGGTTTTGAAAAGAAAATGAAAATATATGGCACCGGTTATAATATTAAAGAGCAGGGCGGTAAATTGGTTTTGCAGATTGGTTTCTGTCATCCGGTGACGATGACGATGCCGAAGGGTATAAAAATAGCTATTGAGACTCCTGCGACCAGAGGCAATGACATTCCTGCAGTTTTCACGCTTTCGGCGACAGACAAACATCTTTTGGGTCAGTTTGCTGCGGATATTCGAAAGGTAAGGCCGCCGGAACCTTATAAAGGCAAAGGTATTCGTTATGCCGACGAATATGTAAAACGTAAAGTCGGAAAAGCCTTCGCTTCAGGAACAGCATAATTAGGATTTAAGTTTTATGGGAATTAGCCAAGCAAAAAAAGCAGTACTAAGACGTAAATATCATGTGCGAAAGAAGGTTTCTGGAACACAGGACAGACCTCGGCTGTCTGTATTTCGTTCGAATAGACATATGTACGCTCAGATTATAGATGATGTTGCAGGAGCGACACTGGTTTCGGCGAGTACGAGGTCAAAGGGTCTGCGGGAACAGTTGCCCAACGGCGGCGATAAAAAAGCTGCTCAGGTAATAGGTGAAGAAATCGCAAAGCAGGCAATGGGAGTTGGTATTCAGTGTGTTTGCTTTGATAGAAATCGTTATAGATATCATGGAAGAGTAAAAACTTTGGCTGAGGCAGCCAGAAAAGCTGGATTAGTTTTTTAAATAGAGTTTGGAGAAAAAATTGGCTGTAGAACCGATTAAATTATCTGACCAAGAAGAGAAACCGTTGGAAGATACGGTCGTAAAGATATATCGCTGTTCCAAGGTGGTCAAAGGTGGTCGCAGATTTAGTTTTGCGGCGCTAGTGGTTGTTGGTGACCGGACGGGAACGGTGGGTGTTGGTTATGGTAAGGCTAACGAGGTTCCGTTGGCAGTAGAAAAAGCCATCAAGGATGCCAAAAAATCTTTAAACAGAATAGCATTAGTGGGTCGAACGATACCGCATCAAATTCAAGGTAGGTGTAGAGCTTCGAGAGTAACAATGGTTCCAGCCAGCCCCGGAACAGGCGTTATTGCCGGCTCCAGTGCCCGTGCGGTACTCGAATATGCTGGTGTTCAGGATGTGCTTACAAAAGTTTATGGGAGCACTTCACCTAAGAATGTTGTTAAAGCCACATTGGACGGACTTATAAGATTACGCAGTAAAGAACTCGTTGAGTCTCTCCGAGGTGTGAAGATTGAAACTGTAAGAAGGTGGTGACAATATAAATGTTAAGTCATGAAATAACTTCTATAGCACGCAACAAAAATAAAAATCGCAAGCGTGTTGGCAGGGGCAACGGAACAGGCCAAGGAAAAACCGCTGGTCGAGGCCACAAAGGTCAAGGCAGTAGAGCCGGTGCGAGTTCTGTGACGCTCAGTGAAGGCGGCCAGATGCCGTTGTTTAGAAGATTGCCCAAACGCGGATTCAGCAACTATAATTTCGCAACGCGATATGAAATTATCAATGTGTCACAGTTGGAAAGATTTGACGATGGTTCTGATATTAGCACGGAACAATTGTCGAATGCCGGCTTGATAGGCAATCTTAAAGTTAAAATTAAAATTCTTGGTAACGGTGAACTGACAAAGAAATTGCAGATAACCGCCCATAAATTTAGTAAAACCGCCGAGCAGAAGATAGTAGCTTCTGGTGGTAGTGTAAAAGTAATTTAAATAGTGTGTGAAGCCTGAAACGAGATATAAGATATGCTTAGAGCAGTAGCAAACATATTTAGAATCCCAGACTTACGCAACAAGATACTTTTTACCATAGCGTTGCTGATGATATACAGAATCGGTTTTCATATTCCTATCCCCGGTTTTGACCAGTCGGCAATAGCTAAGGTAGTTAGCTCCAGAGATACTGAAAGCCCATTGGGAAGAGCTGCTGAGTACATGCAGATATTCACCGGTGGTACCTTAAGTCGCAGCAGCTTGTTCGGGTTGGGAATTATGCCTTATATTACAGCTTCGATTATTCTTATGTTGCTGGGGGAGGTTGTTCCGGCTTTGAAGAAGTTGAGACAGGAGGGGCAAACTGGTCACAAGAAGATACAGGAGTACACCCGATACCTGACGGTAGCTATATGTCTTATTCAGTCAATGATGTATATGAAGATGTTGGGAGGAGGCGGGTTAACCTATGCCGGCATGCAGAAACAAGCGATGATGATGGGCATTGTCGGTATGACGGCTGGCACTGTATTTTTGATGTGGCTTGGTGAACAGATAGATGAATACGGAATAGGCAATGGTATTAGTTTGATAATTATGGCGGGTATCGTCTCCAGAATGCCTTGGGCGATTCAGATGCTCGCACAGAATGTTGATTTAAGAGTAACTGCTCCGGTTGGAACAATAGGTCCGGCACAGATATTATTTTTGATAGCTGCGTTTGTTTTTGTTGTCGCAGGTGCGATACTGATAACTCAGGGCCAACGTCGGATACCGATTCAGCAGGCAAAGCAGATGAGAGGGCGCAAAGTTTATGGAGGCGGAAGACATTATTTACCGCTGCGTATCAATCATGGTGGAGTAATGCCCATAATTTTCGCGTCAAGTTTTATGATATTTCCGCCGGTTGTAATTGGTCAGTTATTAAAAATGGAAAAACTTGCGGATTCAGCGGTGCTTTTAACTATACAAAATTCTTTAAGTCCCGGTTCTTATACGTATAACGTTTTATATATGTTATTGATATTCTTGTTTGCTTACTTCTGGACAACAGTGCAGTTTCAGCCGAAAGAAATGGCCAAAAATCTAAGAGATTCCGGAAGCTTTATTCCAGGATTGAGACCTGGACGCAGGACCGCTGAATACCTGGAAACTGTAATGACCAGAATTACTTATTTCGGTGCCTCGTTCCTTGCGATTATTGCGGTAGTACCTACGGTAATTTCAATATTGCTGGGAGTCGATTGGAGAGTAGCAACGTTCCTTGGAGGCACAGGCTTGCTTATTGTTGTCAGCGTTTCGCTTGACCTGGTTCAGAAAATCGAAGCCAATCTGTTAATGAGAAGTTATGACGGCTTCAGTGAGACAGGCAAAATAAAAGGAGCATATGGATGAGAGTAGTTTTGTTAGGTGCTCCTGGTGCAGGCAAAGGTACCCAATGCAAGCGAATCGTGGAAAGATATGGACTGCTGCATTTGTCCAGTGGCGATATATTAAGGCAACAAAGAGCCGCAGGAACTGAACTGGGAAAAAAGGCCCAGAGTTATATGGATTCAGGGGCACTTGTGCCTGATGAAGTAATAGTCGGAATGATGGTTGACGCGATAAGTAAAGCGTCGGCTGACGGTTTTGTATTGGATGGTTTTCCCAGAACCGTTAATCAGGCTGATGAGCTCGATAAGTCGTTAGCTTTGAACGGCGAGAAAATAGATATTGTTATAAACTTAAATGTGGATGAACAAATAGTAGTCGAGCGGATTACAGGAAGAAGAAGCTGCCCCGAGTGTGGAGCTGTTTATCACATTAAAAATATGAAGCCTAAAGTAGAAGGAAAATGTGATAAAGATGGCGCCGAGCTTATTCAGCGTCCTGATGATACAGCTGAAGTAATAGCGAATAGAATTGAGAACTATCACCTGCAGACAGCGCCGGTGGTGGGTTACTATAAAAATAATAATACTGTTTATGATATTGATGCTAATAAAGATGCTGACGAGGTCCTTGCTCTGATATTTGACAGCTTGGACGCCCTTGTTAAAGCATAATATAGATACGAGATTAAATGGCTATAACGCTTCGCAGCCAAAGAGAAATTGAGTTAATGAGCAGAGCAGGTGCAGTTGTAGCTGATGTTCTTTCAAAATTGAAAAGTGTTGCCAAGCCAGGAGTTACCACAGGGTATCTGGATAACTTAGCTTTGAAAATAGCAAACGATTCTGGAGCACAGGCTTTATTTAAAGGTGTAAGAGGTCCGTTGTCTCAAGTTCCGTTTCCAGGTGCGATTTGTGCTTCGATAAACGAGCAGGTTGTTCATGGGATTCCTTCTGAGAATGTAGAACTGAAGGATGGTGATATCCTGAGCGTTGACTTTGGCGTTAGGCTTGAAGGCTATTGTGGAGATGCTGCTTTTACTATTCCAATAGGCGAAGTCTCCGAGGATAAACGCAGACTCATAGACGCAACAAAACACGTCCTCGATATAGCGATAGCAAAGTGTGCGCCAAATGTTAAGTGGAGTCAGGTAGCTGAAGATATGCAGAATTACGCTGAGTCTGCTGGCTTTTCGGTAGTAAAGGAGTTCGTTGGTCACGGTATCGGAAAAGAGATGCACGAAGAACCGAGAGTACCCAACTTTGTCGATGATGACCTGCGGGCAAATGATATTGTTCTGGCTGAGGGAATGGTTATAGCAGTTGAGCCGATGATTAATGCCGGAACTAATTGCGTACGAACACTGGAAGACGGATGGACGGTGGTGACAGAAGACAAAAAGTGTTCGGCTCATTTTGAGCATACGATTGCGATAGTAAAAAATGGTTGTAAGGTATTGACTATAAGGTAGGTGCCTATGGTTAAAAGGGACGCAATAAGATTACAGGCGACTGTTATCGAGGCCTTGCCGAATGCGGTATTCAACGTTGAGTTGGAAAACGGCCACGTGATTTTAGCGCATGTTTCCGGAAAAATGCGAATGCATTATATTCGGATTTTACCGGGCGATACGGTTGTAGTGGAGATGTCTCCATATGACTTAAATAGAGGCCGAATAGTGTTGCGTAATTGAATACCGCTTATTAGGTACTAAGGTGAAAAAATGAAAGTTAGAAGTTCTGTAAAACGTATATGTGAAAATTGCAAAATTGTTCGACGCAAGGGCGTTGTGCGGGTTATATGTACTAATCCTCGGCACAAGCAACGTCAAGGTTAGTTTAATTAGTTGAAAGGGCAGTTAATATGCCGCGTATAGTTGGTGTTGATATTCCTGATAACAAATCCATATGGATTTCATTGACCTATGTTTGTGGTGTTGGCAAATATACCTCCTCCCAGATTTTAAAGGAGGCTAAAATTGACGAAAGCACAAAGGCCAGCAAACTCAGCGAGGATGAGCTTAGTAGAGTAACTCAGATTATCGACCGTAATTACATCGTAGGAGGTCAGCTTCGCAGACAGGTCTCTCAAAATATTGCGAGATTAAAGGATATAGCTTGTTACAGGGGTATTCGCCACAGAAAAGGCTTGCCCGTTCGGGGTCAGGTGACCCAAAGTAATGCAAGAACACGCAAAGGCCCGCGCAAAACAGTAGCGGGCAAGAAGAGTGTGAAGGAAACCAGGTAGAACTAAAAATTAATTTATTTAAGATAATGATTTGGTATTTGAGGATTCTTTAAATAATGGCAAAAAGTACGAAGCGAAAAGTTAGAAAAAATATCGCCAAGGCTACGGTTCATATTAAAGCAACTTTCAACAACACGTTGATTACGTTTACTGATATGGATGGCAACGCGATTTGTTCTGGCTCATCTGGCCATGTTGGTTTCAAAGGTTCTCGCAAAAGTACGCCTTTTGCCGCTCAACAGGCCGCTCAAAAGTGTGCCGAGATTGCCAAGCGTAACGGTGTAAGAGAAGTTGAAATCAGAGTTAAAGGTCCTGGTTCAGGACGTGAGTCCGCCATTTCGGCTTTGCAGCAAGCGGGATTACGTGTCGCCTCGATAGAGGATGTCACCCCGTTACCGCATAATGGCTGTAGACCGAAGAAACGAAGACGAGTGTAAAACTATAACTTTTTTGGAGATATATAAAACAGATGGGACGTTATCTTGGTTCATCTTGTAAATATTGTCGTCGCGAAGGAATGAAGCTGATGCTCAAGGGCTTCAGATGTGAAACCGCTAAATGTCCGGTTGAGAAGAAGCAACGCAATTTGGCACCTGGCATGCACGGTTGGCGCAGAGGAAGAAAGAACGAATATGCTGTTCGGCTTCGCGAAAAACAAAAAGTTAAAAGATACTACGGACTTTTCGAACGCCAGTTTATGGGGTATTTCCATAAAGCTGAGCGGATGAGAGGCAATACTGGCGAAATTTTGTTGCAACTGCTGGAAAGACGCCTGGATAACGTGGTATATAAGTTGAATTTCGCGCCTTCCCGTAAGGCGGCCAGGCAGTTGATTTCTCATGGCCATGTTTATGTAGGTGGGCGAAAAGTCAATATACCTGATTATACTATCAAGGTAGGGAGTAAAATAACGGTCAAAGGTTCTGAAAAAAGCCTCAAAAGAATAAAAGAACAACTGGAAAGTAACCCAAACTTTACTACTCAAAGTTGGCTGCAGTTGAATCGTGAAGAGCCTGAGGCAACTATCGTTGCGTTGCCTACACGTGATGATATTCAGATACCTGTTGAAGAGCAGTTGGTTGTGGAATTCTGTTCGAGATAATTTTTGATTTTGATATCTCGATTTTAAATTTTAATGTTCAAAGACGAATAATTGATAGCCGTTACTCATAGGAGAGACCATATGAGAGTTACATGGCGTGGTTTAGAGTTGCCGACTCGTGTTGAGCGGGACACAATAGTATCAAGCGATAAATACGGCCGGTTTTATATCGAACCTTTTGAGCGTGGCTTTGGTACTACCATTGGTAATGGCTTGAGACGCGTACTGCTTTCTTCATTGGAAGGCAGCGCCGTGACGTCCGTCAAAATAGCAGGGGTAGACCATGAATTTACATCGATAAAAGGTGTGATGGAAGATGTTACCGATATTCTCCTGAATGTCAAGAGCATTGTTGTCAGGCTACAGGGAGACAATGCAAAAACAATGCAAGTCTCGGCAAATAAAGCCGGAGTCATAACCGCAGCTGATATAGTTGCAGACCCGGACATTGAGATAATAAACAAAGATATGGTAATAGCTACGTTGACCGAAGATATAGATTTTGAGATGGAAATGGTAGTTGAAAAAGGCCGTGGTTATATGCCTGCTTCTGAGCGAATTGCAGCTACGGACAGATTCGACCAGGAAGTCGGTGCCGTATTAGTTGATGCTGTTTATTCTCCTGTTACAAGAGTACGTTATGCCACTGAAGATACACGAGTAGGGCAGCGAACAAATTATGATAAACTAATTTTAGAAATTTGGACGAATGGGATAATTACACCCGAGATGGCATTAGTCGAAGCTGCCAAAATCTTAAGAAAGCATGTCAATCCATTCGTGCAATATTTCGAACTTGGTGAACAGAATATTACTGAGGAGATTACCTCGGAAGAAGTAGCAGAAGATACGGTTGATGAAGAATTAACTGAAAAAATGAAGATCCCTCTTGCCGAGCTGGAACTGTCGGTAAGAGCTGGTAACTGCCTTGAGTCGATAAAGCTCGAAACAGTAGGCCAATTGGCCTCAATGACAGAAGCTGATTTGCTGAAAGTTCGTAGCTTCGGCAAAACAAGTTTACGCGAAATCAGAAGAAAACTTGCTGATATCGGCTTGTCTTTGGGAATGACGGATGGGAATGTTGGTAGTTGACAATAAACAACAAGTAACGTTAGTAAGGAATTTAAGAATATGCGTCATAGAGTAGCGGGACGTCGGTTAGGTCGTGATACGCAACATCGTTTGGCTATGCGCCGAAATATGGTTGCTTCACTTTTTGAGCACGAGACGATTTCAACGACAATAGAAAAAGCCAAAGAGGTGAAAGCCTTTGCGGAAAAACTAATTACAATAGCCAAAAAGGGTACCCTCGCTGCCAGACGTCAGGCTATCTCGATGCTTGGCAACCGTGACATTGTAGGCAATGAAGACGGCAAGACTGTCAAAAAGGGTACGGTAATCCAAAAATTATTTAGTGACATTGCCCCTCGATATCTTGATAGACCGGGTGGTTATACAAGAATCGTTCGCTTAGCTATGAGGAGATTGGGCGACAATGGGCAGTTGGTTTTACTGCAACTTGTAGGTAAGGAAGAAGCCGTGCAGGAAAAAACCAAATCTGCTTCCAAGAAACGTTCTTCGCGGAAAGTAGCTAAAACCGAAGAAGCCGTCGAAGTTGAGGAAGTTGTAGAAGCCGAAGAAGTTGTTGAGGAAACTATAACAGAAGAAGTAGACAAAACTGCCGAGGTTACCGAAACCAAGGAATCTACTGAAGCTGAAACCGGCAAGACCGATGAAACCGACACACAAGCTGATGAAACTGAAAAGAAACAGTAAACCGACTTGTGGAGATTAGCGGCATGAGCAAGGATGATTGTGTTTTTTGCAAAATGGTGGATGGCCAAATTCCCGTCACAAAAATTTACGAAGATGAATCCACACTTGCTTTTTTAGATATTGGTCCGCTTAGTGACGGTCACACCCTTGTAATACCTAAGCAGCACTTTGAAAAATTACACGATTGCCCCCCGGAACTTTTAGGGCAGGTTGGCTCCTGCCTCGGTAAAATCGCAAAAGCCGTGAAAGATGCGATGGGTTCCGAAGGTTATAATGTGTTATGCAATAATGGTCGAGTCGCGGGACAACTTGTCAAACATTTGCATTTTCATATAATCCCTCGCAATACCGGCGATGCAGTTTTCAATCGTTGGCCGGCTTACGAATATAAAGAAGGTGTAATTGGCAAAATCGCTGAGAAAATTCGCGAGAACTTATAATTTGTCTTAAGAATTCTTGATATCAAGCATTTTTTATGCTATTTTAAATATAAAGGCCGCGGGGTAGAGCAGTCTGGTAGC
>JAGLSU010000020.1 GCA_023135935.1 Planctomycetota bacterium | reverse complement strand
CATGGTGAACTCGGCAGCAGATGATAATCGCGATCATTGATATTCTCCGTGTATGGATCGACAAATAGTGGATCCAAGTCAATATTGCCAACATCCCAATCTAAGTTCCAACCCTGCTCAATAGAAATACCATTAGGACCATCCTGAACATCACAATAAGTAATAGTAACATTCGAGTCAGAGGGATATGCAAGTGATATCTCGTTACCATCGGAGACCGCCATATTATTCCACAGAATACAATTGCTTAGGGTCGGACTTCCGGCGCCATTAAGCATAACTCCGCCACCATAATCGGCGGTATTATCTGTAAGCGTGCAATTTTCGATCAATGCACTGGTTGCGATACAATCGATCCCGCCGCCCCTTTCAGCAGCGGTATTTTTAAAGATCATGCAGTTAGAGATTTCCGGTTCACCCCAACTACAGAATATACCTCCCCCGTTTCTGGCGGAGTTTTGGCTTATTACACAGTTTTTGATTATAGGTGCCTGACTAAAGCAGAATGCCCCGATCCCTCCACCATCGCTGTCTGCAGTATTGCCGGTCATAATACAATTCCTGATAGTCGGTCCGGAATTCGAACAATATATCGCTCCGCCGTAAGAGGAAGAATCTGCTGCGTATCCATTGATTATGGTCAGGCCAGCCACAACTGAATTGCTTTCTTCACCATTTTTAAACAAAAACCCATGATGTGGCTCCTGAGCGGTACCCTGACAATCAATAATGGTCGAAGCAACAATATCAGGGTCATTAGGGTCGATACTGCGAACAGTGATGGCTTTTCCGCCAAAATTCAGGTCCCGATTCCCATCACCTGTATAGGTATATGGGGCCAGGACTATCTCGTCGCCTTCGTTCGCATCATCAATCGCCTCCTGTATGGTCGAATGCCACGTACTGGTTGCGGTATTTTGTATGGCATATACAAATTTGATCCCATCGCTTGTTCCCACGGCCGACCAATATCCAAGACCGTTCAAAGCTCGTACATTAACGTAGTACTTCTGGTTAGGTTGCATCGGCGTTTGTGACAGGTCAATCGTCACATTTGTAGATGTGGCCGCCCATAACCAGGGTTGAATATCTATCTGACCGGGAGCGGTACCGACGGAATACTCATACTCTTCAATGCCGGAGTCATGGGAGGACGACCACGATACCTGTATCTGATAGGGGCTCGTGATGTCTCCATTATCGGTAACTACAGGCTGTTCAGCCTGCCAGGTAGGATCATGGTTAGATGTCATTAAAATAATATCAATACCATGAAACCAAATATGTGGCTCAGCATCATCCGCAACGGCTATGTATATTTCTCCATCACTGTCCAGTGTAAGCGTTGGCGAGGAGGATGTTATCCCCGTACGCTCAAAAGTTACTGCTCTGTTTTCAGACCAGCCGCTTTCATCCTTGCACATATAATGTAACTGTGTTGCCCCTCCGGTTATGTAGTCCGGGTTTGCCGCCCGAACAAAATGGAGCAAGTCGCCAGGCCCCACAGCTAAATCAAAGGGGGCATAGAAGATATTAGTCCCGGACATAACAGTTTCAGGCGTACTCCAGACCTGCTGATATAAATTCGAATATGATATCTCCGACCCTGTTGGATGATGATAAGTCAAATGAACGACATCCTGAGAATCAACAGCAACACAAAGATCCGGATAATCCGTCGCCAACACCGGCGACGGGATGCCCCAAACACCTTCTTCCATCTTCGTCATGTAAATACTCGCCTCCTGTAGTTGGGGCCAGAAAAGATAACCAGTTCCATCGGTATCAAATTCCAGTTTGGGCATCGAAGGTTCATTGGGAGGTGTTGTAATCATATCCTCGGAAGACCAGATAGTACCGTTGTGGCTGATGTGATAAAATTCGGCTTCGTCGTTATTCCGGAAATCCACCCACACAACATGAGGGTTACCGTCTGGATCAACAGCGATCGCACTTTTTACCTGTTCCATGCCAAATATGTCGAAAGAGTCATGAAAACTGGCATCTGTTGTTAATTGATAAGGCGAGGTCCAATTATTGGTGTTTGGGTCGTACTGAACGTAAAAAAGTTCACCATCAAAAAGCTCAAAGGTGGCATAGAAAATTACATGTATCTTGCCGTCAGAACCTATTGCAGTCCTGTAATTGCGGCAGGAATTCAATGTGGGGTCATCCGATATATGCACAAACTCCGTAATATTAGGTGGAATACCGGCTTTTACATATACCTCATTTTCCGAACCATACGATTGATAAAGAACCGTTATCCTATCATCCTGTGGTTCATACAACAACTGAGGCTTACCATAATACACTTCACCACTATGCCCCTCCACTACCAGCGGCGGCCCCAACATGGGGTTCAGATTTAGACGCATCTCATCGATACCTACCGGAGTCGAACCATTCATGAAAATTCGCAGTTCTAATAAGGCAGTGTGGTCTTCGGGGATATTCGGCTCAATATATATTAAAAACGGGTCATCCCATTCAGTTTCTATGTATCCGGTATTAACATCACCTACAATACTGCTTCCATCGAGTACCGTAACATAAGGGTCCTGGGTGTCAAGTGATACGGATATCGCTTGCTGGAAACTACCAAAGTTTTTTACACTAGGACGGAGTTCGACCAGTTCGCCGGCACCCAGGAGCCCATCAGGAACAACACTCATTTCCTGCGGCCACAAGGATACCACTCCAAATTTTACTAATCCCTGAGATACAGTCAGAGCCGTATCGGCCCTTACTTGGCCGGCACCTAACAAATTCACAAAATCAGGATTATATAAATTAAGGGCAGAAGCGGATACTTTCAGTTGAAGTTTGATCTGATCAGCATCCCAGCCGGGGTTTTTGGCCTTGATAAGACCGGCTACTCCAGCCACAACAGGACACGCCATGCTGGTCCCGCTCATCATACCGTAACCGCCGCCGATGGTCGTACTGTTTATACTATGTCCCGGCGCAGCTATGTCTATCCAGATGCCGTAATTTGAAAAATCAGCTCGTAATTTAAGATTTGTTATCGCTGCGACGGAAAGTACGCCATCGAGTCTGGCTGGAAAATGCGGTTCGTCAGTACTACTATTACCGGAAGCCGCTATCAAGACAACGCCGGCGGCAACACAATAATCAATCGCCTCACGTTCAACTTCACTGATATCAGTTCCCCCAAAGCTCATGTTCACGATATGTGCTCCGTTGTCGGCGGCATAACTCAGAGCATCAGCAATCGCCTGAGACTCTAAAACACCATAACCATCGCTATTGGTGTAGCCTGCACGTAATGGCATGATCTGAACATCCCAACAAACGCCGGAAACACCCAAATTGTTATTGCCTACCGCACCGATGATCCCGGAAACATGTGTACCGTGTCCATGGAAATCATTCGGGTCGTTATCCGGTTCGTTCGAATCTTCCCCTTCATATCCCTCGCCGGCTGGAACGTCGACAAAATCCCATCCCCGAATATCGTCTACGAAACCATTGCCGTCTGTGTCGGTCCCATCCTCAGACTCATCAACATTTTGCCAGATGTTTGCAGAAAGATCCGGATGACCCCAATCGACGCCTGTATCGATCACTGCAATGACAACATCTCTACTACCGACAGTATCATCCCACGCACGCGGAGCACCTATTACAGGCAGGTGCCACTGATCTCCATAGTTCGGGTCATTAGGAGTCGTATCCTGCGTATACCGATAGTAATGCGGTTCCGCCCATTCAACCGCCGGGTCGGTCTGAAGTTCATTGCAAAACTGCTCAATATCCGTGTCAGGACGAACACGTAAATGATAAATCGCACTAAGGTCGGGTATCCCTGCCGTATTGCTGCGTCTGCGGGAAAACTTTCTTTTCATCTTTTCAGTACGACGACGAAATGCTTCTTTTCTGTTCTCTCCCGGCAGGGTTTTGATGGTAAATGCCGGCTTGATCCTTCCTCTACGCACACCGGCTAGATTCGCCAGTTTCGACCTAAGAAACTCGTCCTCATTTCTATTGCGCCTTGCGTTATCAAAAGCATCTCCAAAATCCTCGGTAAACTTAACAATTATCTCACTCGAAATGAACTTTGGAAGTATCTTATTTTTTGGCTTCGGTCTGGTCGCGGCCGACAAATTAGTTGTCACCACAACCAACAATATACCGGCAATCACCAAAGATTCTATCATTAGACAGAACCGTCGATGGCGATTACTTACGGGCAACATTGCTTGCATTGTTTATTCTCTTATTCTTTGACAAACATACATTTTTAACAAAAGCATTAATATTTGCGATGTTTCACTATGGTATGCTTTTTTCGCAATATGACAACTGCTCCACCGGCTAAAAATAGAACTGTCAAAGGTTCCGGCACAGTGTATCCTGAATCGATAGTATCATAAGTTGTGGGGTCGACGACCTCATAGAACTGGGAACCCGGAACACCTGTTCCCAGCCAATCAAAACTAACGGCAAAACCATTAACTGTTTCACCGGTCACGATATTTAAGTTAAGTGCCAATGCATCATAGGCGCCATCATCTTCTATTATCGGTTCAGGCTGCCACACAATCTCGTCCCAATCTGTCGCTAGCGGGTCAAGAGTTTCTATGGCAAGGTTCTCATAAAGTCCATATTCGAACCAAATAGTGAACTCTTCGATTCCTCCCGTAAGGCTAATATTTTCCACAGCGTAATTGTATTCCCAGCGGTCTGAACCAAGGTCGGCAATCTCATACCAAATTTCCGTATTCGGGGTGCCAAAACCAACTGCGGCAAATAGGCATATAAAGACTAACTCTCCAACGACTTTACTTTTCACCACACTCTCCTCTTCTTAAGTAAGTTCGTTACAGCAAAAGCTAATTTTATAAGCTGCTAATTATTGCTAATTATCTATAGACCATCTCCAACAGAATAAATGAACAAACAGCGGAACCAACTGCGGTTTACCCCCCGAAAGTAGATTTCTTCCCTTCCTAATAATCTCTCATCCTCCACGCCCCCATCCTATAGAAAATACGCAAGAAATCAGTGATATTGCACGAATTCTGGGGATTTTATAGGACTTCCCTAATCATGTGGATTCTGCTCTATAAGAGGTTTTTTGTCAACAAGAATCTTGTGACTTGCCCCCGTTTTTTATACCAGCCTCTGTGGGGAATTTACGCTTGTCCTACGCTTGCGGGGGGCGTGTCTATACGTGTCGGCAATGTGTATTTGCGGGGGGTAGTTTTGTATTTTTCGACAAATAATGTTAAAATAGTAAATAAAGCGTTACATTTAAAGCTTTTGATGGCACTTAAATATAGTAGCTTAGAAGGGATACAGCGATTTTATATGAGCAACAGAGGCGATTTTTTAGAATTAGTGAAACACGCCCAGTTAGGCGATGAGGCGAGTCTGAATCGCCTATCTGAGCTGTCCAGAGAGCGTCTGCGCAGCTATGTGTATCGTTTGACGTTAAGGCATGATGTGACACAGGATATAGTCCAGGATAGCTTGATGGAAATGGTGAAAGTATTAGGGAAGTTGAAAAAAGCAGATAGCTTTTGGCCCTGGTTGTACGGTATCGCACTAAACAAGATACGTCGCCACCACAGGAAAGAGAATCGCCGTCGGACAGTGTCAATGTCAAATCCGGGAAATATGGAAGGCCAAGATGTGAAAGACAATGAGTTAGAGAATGTTATAACTCAGGAATTGAAAGAGCTGGTTTCTTCAGCGATGCGAGGATTAAAGAGCAGCCATAGAGCTATTTTGACTATGCGATGTTATGACAAGATGGCATATTCGGAGATTGCTAAGTTGATGAAGTGTAGCGAAATTGGTGCACGAATGCTTTTCTATCGAGCAAAAAAGTCTCTTGCCAAGCAGTTGGCGCGTAGTGGTCTTGGTCGAGGGTCGTTGCTTGGAGCATTGGTTTTATTTGGTAAGATGACAGCAGGTGATAAGGCAAGTGCTGCTGCAGTGTCAGTAACAGCCAGCAGTACGAAAGTCGGAGTTGCCGCAGGTTTGGCAGGGATTGTGAGCAGCAAAGCTATACTGGTTCCAGTAACTGCAGCAAGTATATTAGCCGTTGGAACTGTTGCAACCACACCAAAACCTCAAGAAACGATAGCGAGGCCAGGATTATTGGTGGAAAGTTCAGCAGTTGTTTCTGAAGTAAGTCCATTGAGCGAAGGCGATAGTCAGTGTTGGTATTATTATCCATCAGATACGAGTGGTCCCGTGATGATGCGGATGTTGAGGTCAGATGGGAAAAGCGGTGCTTCTTATTGTCAGTGGCGTCAGAATGACCGTGGGAACTACTATTTTGATAAGGCAAGGAACAAAATTTATATTGAAAACTATCGAATGTGGAACGAAGACCTTTCGGTTCGTCGGTTGCCCACAGACAGCGTGAAAATAAGGGAATTTCTTTCTCGCGTCGAAAATAACAGTGAGCCGATGGAATATATCCGTGGTGGCGGAGCGGGCATGCTGGTAATTGTTAAGCGCGGCCATCAAGTCAGTCAGTTGCCGGAAGTGACTTATCATCATAACGTATTAGATGAAGAATATTTCCGATACAATCTGCCTGTAGGTGCTGAAGTGATAGACAGGCGTGATGAAATGCATCGGAGGGGTTGGACATATTTTAGAATTAACGGTCGGCTTAGAAGCCAGGAACTATCAGGAGTTGGTCGGATACCGTTCGTATATGCGGCAAGCAAGCAGCATTATCCTTGGCTTAGGTTAAAGAGGGTGTCCGGGGGCAGAATTGTTGATGTTTCAGACGCCAAGGGTTTTGCGGGATTAGGAAGACCCTGGATGGGGCTGCACACAATAGATACGGTGCGTCGCGATGCGGCGGAACAGGGAATATGGTTTGAGACGAAACATATTTCAGGAACTGACAAGGCACAAGTAGTTCTTAAAACAGACCAGGGGCAGTTGATATATACAATCGATATGAAAAAAGATGTTATCGAGAAAATAGTGTTTTCTGGTGGTCGGATGGAGGGCGAACTTATATTTTCTTATCTTGAAACGGTTGAGGGATTGGGCAGAGAGTTTGTTGAATCCGGTAAAGGCCAGCGACATAAAAGTTCAGGTGTACTATGGCTTGTACAGTTACCGGAAAAAGTAGTTGGCGAATGATAAATGTAGAAAATATTTTTAAAAAAAGTGTTACGTTGTCTTTGTTTGATGGCACTTGTTATTGAAAGGTTTTATTGAATGTTGTTTTTGAATAACAAGGGTTTTTTTGAGGAGCGGGTTATGTGTAAGAAGACAATCATTTTATTTTGTGTCTCTTTATTGCTTTATCTAAGTGGTAATGTATCTGCGGAGATGATTTGTCGGTACGAATTTGAGGATGGTTACGTTAACACCGGCACTGGCACTGTTACGGGTACACCATATGGTGGTGCAAATATAGTTTGGGATGGCTGGACGAAACCAGATGGTTACTATTCGGTAGGGTGGGTATTAAATGTGACCGGTAGTGGTGACTATGTGAATTTTGGCAGTGACGACCTACTGGATATTGACGAGTCTATCACGGTAGGGGCATGGATAAAGAATGACGGCAGTAACTATTCTCGCGAGATCGTCTCAAGGGGATTTGATTGGAGACTCTTTGCTAATGGTTCTGAGGTTGCCTTCCAGATTGGAGCTAACAGTCCAGTTGAGACTTCTGGCAGTAGTCTGGATGGTACTTGGCATCACTATGCTGCAGTATACGATGGTGCGGAAATAATACTGTATATGGATGGTAACGAGGTTGATTCGATAGCTTGCACGGGTTCAATAGCAAGCGGTGCGTCTATGACTGTTGGGGCAAGAAGTGGAGGTTCAGCAGACTTTGACGGGTGGATAGACGATGTGCGGATTTATGACAATGCTTTATCTACTGAGGAAATCCAGAATCTTTATCATTGGAAAGGCGTTAACTATTATGTCGATGGTATGACCGGCAGTGACGCGAATGATGGATTAACTCCGGAAACGGCATTTGAAACGATTCAAAAAGGTATTGATAAGGCCTATGACAGTGATGTAGTTTTCGTATATCCTGATGTATATACGGAAGCACTTGATTTTTTGGGTAAAGCGATAACGGTTAAAAGTGTTAACGAACCGGCAGTAATAGAAGCTGGTGATGATTACGCTGTTTCGTTTTATACAGGTGAAGATTCCGACACTGTGTTAAATAATTTTGTTATAACCAACAGCGATTTAGGTATCTTTGCGCAGGCAACTTCTCCAACTATAAGCAATGTTACTGTTGTGGATTGTAACTTTGGTGCTGAGTGCTGGGCAGGCGCGGACCCGAATATAAGCAACAGTGTTTTCTGGGATAATAATGATGGCGACCTGTTTGGTTGTAGTACTCAGTACAGTTTGGTCCAACAAAATGGAAATGATGACCCATTGTTTGCCGATTCCAACAATGGTGATTATCATTTGCAATCGAAGCGTGGTCGGTATTGGCCTGAACACGATGTGTGGGTTCTTGATGATGCTAACAGCCCGGGTATAGATAGTGGAGACCTTTCGGCTGATGTAGGTAATGAACCTATGCCCCATGGTAGCAGAATTAATATGGGTGCCTATGGAGGGACGTCTTATGCAAGTATGACCTTAAGCGATTCGCCACTTCTTGAGGGCGACCTCAATAATGACGGAATTGTTAATATGCTTGATTTTGCGAGGATGGCAGCGAATTGGCTTGAAAGTGTTGAATAATTTAGTGATGCGTATTACGCGTTATGCGTAAAAAATAGTGAAGGTTGAGTCAAGGAAACGAAAGGGTAGTTCGTATCCTTGGCTCTGTGCGCAATGAAAATATAGTTGATAATGGGTCTATAAAATGTCATAATTATATATGTCCGAAATTGGAAAGATAAATAGGTAAAAAATATGAAGACGTGGAAGTACCAGGTTTATAAGGGTAGCAAAGACGAAAAGCTGAGAAGAGGATTTACCCTTGTCGAAATTTTGGTAGTAATTTCCATCATATCAGTTTTAACGGGGATTTTGCTGCCGGTTTTGGGCAGAGTCAGACAGCAGGCACGTCAGATATTAGGCATGGACAATCAACGGCAAATTGTGGGAGCCGTGAATTGTTTTGAATTAGATTTTGACGGTAGCTATCCCGAATCAGTGGCGACTATTGGTGTGTTGAGTAAAAATTGGGGATGGTGGGAACCAGCGACGCTGACTGGCAATAGGAAGAAAAGCCCACAGATACATCGAGCGATGAGCGAATATTTAGGTGAATATATCAAGGACGCAAAAACGATGTTTTGCCCGAATGCCCCCAGAAGATACAAGTATTTGCAGGAAGCGTGGGATGCCGGTGACAATTGGGACAATCCTGATGAAGGGGGAAGCACGGATCCTGTAATAGGCACCTATTGTTTCTACTGGAATTATATAGGGTTTTTGGAAGGGCGGTCTTCATTATTTAGGGGACCTCGAAATTCATTAGCATCGCGGGGTGAAAGCAAATTACTGGTAAGCGATTATTTTGGTTACGGTCATTGGCGCAGCCTGGAGTTTTATGGCAGCTTGGATTTCTATAGCAGTTGTGAGAAATTTAATGGTGCGTCTGTGACACCTGAGACCTATGCTTCGTCGGCTCATTGGGCTGTTGAAAAAGCTAAGGTGGGCCAGCCTAACATTAAACTGAATGCTGGTTATACAGACGGGCATGTAGAAAGTTATTCGACATCAGAAGTGGTTCCCATGAAAGTATCAACGAGTTCCGATGGAACCACGCCATATCTCGATGGAACAGGACCGGGTATAATTTACATTCCCGAAAACGGCTTACGTTAAAATTCACGTTTGTGCTACGCTTGCCGGTATGTCACTTCTTTGCCGCGATTTGCCGCATTTTGCCACTTTGTAAAAACGCTTTATCTTTATAACTATAATCACAATAAAGCCTTGCGCAGAATCTACCACCGGGGCCCATAACCCGGAGGTCGCAGGTTCGAATCGAACGCGCAAGGGTTACGTTGTTTTAAATCAACGAAATTTATTAATATAGGTAAGACAATTTGCGCAAGTTTTTTTAAAACACGGTAAAAGTGGGGCAAAACACGGGCGCTTTCGGTCAATTTAGGGTTAAAAAAGGTCAAAACGCGGGCGCTTACGGTACTTTTTGGGTCATTTTAATTTACCCCCTTGCGCATTTCCGCTACGCGGGCAAATCTTTTAGAGGTTGATTTCTGCTTCGCAGGATTTTATAGATTTGTGGTGCTATCTGGAACGCAATTGAATTTCAGTGCGAGATGAACTAATATATTACCTAAATGCATAGCTGAATATTGCAAATAAAGGGGATTCGATAGTGCGGAGTATAAAACCGAAGAAAGTCCTATTCCTGATAATCTTGATGTTGGCTGTGAGTGTTAGTAATGCTCAGGTTCCCATTTTTGTTTCTGAAAAAGCTACCGAAACGGAGCAACTTGCAGCGGAACAGTTGCAATACTATTTGAGTCAGATTTATCCATCCGAGAAATTTGCTATTTCAAAAGGTAATTCACAAAAACCTGTAAGCCGCTCAATTCGAATTGGTACAATTAAGTCCCAACCAGAACTGAAAAAATATCTTACTGACAAATCGCTGCAGGGCCCTGAAAGTTACGTCGTAACCAACAGCGTAATTGATGGAAAGCAGACAGGTATAGTCTTAGGAGCAGACGATGCCGGTGTAATGTATGGCGTTTATGGTTTGCTGGAGAAACTGGGTTGCGGCTTTTACTTGTCGACAGAGACCTTACCTGCCCCCAGAAATGAACCGTTTGATTTTACGCCTTGGAACCTGGCGGATCATCCGCTGGTAGACAACCGCATCGTGTTCAACTGGCATAACTTTCTTTCCGGCTGCACGGGTTGGGATTATAAGCATTGGGAACAGTGGATTATTCAGTCGCAAAAGATGGGATACAATACCATCATGGTGCATGCCTATGGGAACAATCCCATGTTTACGTTTACGTTTAATGGGATGAATAAACCGGTAGGCTATGTTGGGACAACCAAGCGGGGACGGGATTGGGGTAACCAGCATATTAACAATGTAAGGCGATTGCCCGGCGGAGATATTTTTCCGACTGCCGAATTTGGCAGCGAAGCAGCACTTGTTCCCAATGACAAGCGTATCGAAGCCAAACAAGCAATGATGAAGAAAGTTTTTTCTCTTGCACAGCATTGCGGCATGAAAATCTGTTTCGCTCTGGATGTTGATACCAGTTCGATGATACCGCAAAATATGATTCTTACACTTCCTGAAGAGGACCGCTTTCATAATGGTAAGCTGTGGCTGCCAAGGCCGGATACGAAAGGGGGGTATGAATTTTATAAAACACAGGTCAGGGCCCTGTTCAAACTTTACCCTCAAATCGACACCCTTGCTCTCTGGAGGCGCACCAATGCAGTAGAATGGGGACGCTTGAAAAAAGCGAAGCAACTGCCGGAACAGTGGCAGCAGGAATACAATCTACATATCCAACAAAATCCTGATGCGGGAAAAATGTATCAAGGAGTTTGTGCTTTCGCCCTGAATAAAGTGGTAGGGGCCTTCCGAAAAGCCTTAAATGAGATTGGCAAACCAGAAGTGAAAATTGCAATGGGTAGCTGGAGACATAGCTGGGTACCATCGCTGGTGGAATTTCTACCGGAAGAAGTGACGATTATACCGCTCGATGCCGACTGCATGCCAAGATATCGTAGCGGCTCGTTCCTGAACATTCCGGAAAAATATGAATCGATAGCCACTGCCAAAGGACGTATTGTCCCCATAATCTGGGCGCATCATGATGATGGTGAATATATCGGTCGGCCGCTACATTGCCACGAAAATTTTAATGATACATTGTCGAAATTGCAATCGCGAGGTTTTGGTGTTATCCACTGGATGAATCGGCCATTGGATTTGTATTTCGAAAATCATAGCAACCAAGTATGGTCCAATACGAAAAATGAATATTATAAACAGACTTGCATGAGTATGGCACAGCACTATTTCGGAAACCAACAGGAGCAATCACTTGGTAATTATCTGTATCGTTGGGCAACGGATGCTCCCATCTTTGGTCGCGTAACACGTGACCATTTCTTCGTAAACGGCCCACAGGGCGATGAAAATATCCCCAACTACGAACAGATGATGCAAAAATGTCGCGAGAGGATAGAACTTCTGTCTAAAGCCGATTCCTCAAAAATGACACCAACACAGAAACAGCGAGTGGACTACTTCATAAAATTGGAGAATATGCTCATATCCTTCTGTAAGGTGCAGGAACTTGCGTATCGGCCGGGACGCAATGCGATTGAGGCAGGGGATTTTTCAAAAGCCAGGACACTACTTAAATCCGAGGACCCGAAAGACACAATCCGTCAGTTTTCTCGCCTTTCTCAGATAGCAGGCAAGGACAGGACCGAAGAAGCGATGGTTATTTCGCTTGGCACTCGTTGGCTCACAGACTATCTGGCGGCTTGTCAGGCTGCGGGTTGCGAGACTATTCGTATCAACTATGGCCCAACCCATTTTGAACCACTGGCACAATCGCCTGGTAAATATACCTTTCATATCGATGAGCAGGGCCGCTACTGGTCAGTTCGAGGCCAGCGCGAAACGCATAAGCCAGCGATAGAGTATAATGCGGATATTGATGTAAGTATTTCTGGAGATGTTTCTGGAGCAGTTAGGGAAATCACAAGGACAGGCATTGTCATTGATGCTCCAACAACCTTGTCAATATCGCCCATTGTGGACTTGCATAAAAAAATAGCACCGGGAGATTATCGCCTGGTAATATATGCCGGTTCTGCTTCAGGTCAAAAGCAGGTGAAAGTTCGTTTCAATACAAAGCCGGTACCCCAGTCAAATGTTCAGGATAAAACTTATGTTCTGAAGAATAGCCACAAATCCAATGTGACCGTGCAGGTTATTGAAAAACAAATACATCTTGCCGAACCCGTCGTCTTGCCTCAGTTGTATATTACGCCTGAAGAAGGTACTGTAGTGCTCTATGGCTTAACTCTGAAAATGACAAGTGCGGAGTAATTGTGATATGAACAAAACAAGTTTGAAGAAATTGCTGAACTCGCTTTTGCCGGGAATTTTTCTGATTGGTTATAATGTCGGTACCGGAAGTGTAACTGCCATGTCAAAGGCTGGCGCCAATTTTGGGATGGACCTTCTCTGGGCAGTGCTTGTCAGCTGTGTTGTGACTTACTATTTGATGTCGCTATTCAGCCGTTATACAATGGTGACCGGACAGACGGCTATCGAAGGCTTTAGGCGACATATCCATCCGGCTTTTACAATAGTTCTTATTGTATTGCTTTCAGCGATTATTGTCAGTGCACTGATGGGGGTTTTGAGCATAATAGCCGATGTCCTGCATGTATGGACACAAACAGTTTTCCCTATTGAAATATCCGCTACTGTCTGGGCAGCTATCGTGGCGGCTGTACTTTATTATCTGCTTTGGACCGGAACAACAGTTATTTACGAAAGAGTTTTAGCGGTACTCGTTTCGATTATGGGCGCGGCATTTATTGCCACTATGCTGATTGAATTTCCATCACCCGATACCATATTGAATGGACTTATTCCCAAAATTCCTGAAACGGCAACAGGCAGTGACAACAGCCCCTTTGTAATAATTGCCGGCATGGTGGGAACAACGGTTTCCGTATTTGTATTCATTATCAGAACTGGTTTAGTCCGTGAAAAAAAATGGACTATGGAGCATCGCGCGATACAGCGTCGTGATGCTGCTGTCAGTGCTTCGATGATGTTTGTAATCAGTGCCGCTGTGATGATAACAGCCGCTGTTACTTTGAATACGCGTGGCTTAAAATTGAACAACATTACTGAGATGATACCAATGTTGGAACCTATCTTTGGTGAATTCGCTCTAACGTTTTTTGTTTTTGGTATTGTAGCAGCAGGGCTTTCGTCTCATTTGCCCAACCTGTTAGTGATTCCCTGGCTGATTCAGGATTATCGCGGGCTGAACCATGACACAAAAACAAACGGTAATCGTATCACGTTCTTTTTCCTCAGTATTGCAAGCCTGTTTGGCGTAATTCTTGGATTCAAACCTGTTTTTCTGATGTTGCTTTCCCAGGCCGCTATTACTGTTATTCTCCCATTGGTTGTTGGAGCAATAATTTATCTTACCAGCAGCAAAAAAATCATGGGACAGTATAAAAACACTACACCAGACTATGTGATGCTTACTTTTGTCATGATGTTTGCTCTTTATATGAGCAGTTTGGGTATTCAGGGTTTGATTGCTGATATCTGTCAGCGTTAGTTGAAAATATGAAATTTACAAGACAGCAATATATTGAACTTATGACTTTTGGCAATTTTGAACGGCCAATGTTTAGTGAACTTTTTGGCCCTTTGATTGGTTTGCCTGAAGAATGGAAGGCGCAAGGAGCCAGCCAAGAAGAAATCGATATGATTGCATTTGATTGGGATTATGTGCCATACATCGATTGCGGTGCGAACATGGGCCCTTTTAATACTCCGCCCGGACAAGTGATTGAGGAAACGGAAGAGTACATTATTGAACGGGACCATATGGGACGCACAACCAAACTCTGCAAGCAGACCGCTACTATTCCACTGCCACTCGATTATCCCGTCGTCAAACCGGAAGATTGGCAGCGGTTGAAACCATATTTCGAGTATTACCAGGACCGTATTGACTTCGATAAGCTTGCAGAGGCAAAAGCGAAACAAACCGAAGGTGTGCTGGTTAAAGCTGAAATCCCCGGTGGCTGGGACATATTGCGAGAGTTAATGGGTACAGAGCGAGCATGCTTAGCATTCTTCGATTGCCCTGAGATGATTTGCGATATCCTCGGTACCGTTCGCGATACTTCTATGAAATGCCTGGAACAAGTATGCGAGCACATCACTATCGATCAGCTTTTCGTGCATGATGATATGGCAGGCAAGAACGGCCCGTTAATTGGCCCGACTCAGGTAAAGGAATTTATCTATCCCTATTACCGACCGTGTTGGGATTTAGTATCATCTCACGGCACAAAACTATTCAATCAGGACAGCGACGGAGACATGCGACCGGTGCTGGATGTCTTTCTGGACTGCGGGATAAATGTAATTCATCCCTGTGAGCCGAATGCCGGTATGGACATTGTCGAACTGCGAAAAAAATATGGTAACCGTCTGGCAATGCTCGGCGGAATTGATAAATTCGTACTATTTAAAAGCAAAGAGGAAATTTGTGCTGAGGTGGAGTATAAAATGCAGCCTATGATGCGTGAAACTGGCGGAATAATATTCGGCCTCGACCATCGTATCCCGAATGGCGTACCGCTCGACAATTATCGCTATTACGTTGATCTTGGCCGCAAAATCCTCGACTTACCGCCATTAGACGGTTCGCAAAAAGGCTGGGCAAGAATGGCATTTTAAACATAAGTTCTGAAAGCAATTATACCAAAACTACCACCGGGCCACATAACCCGGAGGTCGCATGTTCGAAGACCTTCCCCGCTATTTTGTTAGCTCTAGCAAAGCCAGCCACTTACGGTTGGCTTTTTTGTTACGCATTTCGCTCGATTTTTGGTCTACGCTTGCGGGGGGCGTTTCTAGGCGTGCCGGTTTTGACGGTAGTTCAGATACACAGCGTTCGATACAGTGACACCAGCTTCGATTTGTAGAGCCGTTTTAGCGGTGGGGGAGGCTGGTGGTCGGATTTAGGGTGTGTCGCTCTGGGCGTGATAAGCATCGTATGTTCAATACTATTTTCACTAAAAATTTTAATTAAAAATGGATTTTTAGGCAAAAAATTGATGTTTGGTACGTTCAGAATTCGTAAGAATCGACCCCTTTGGAGACAAACTGGAGACATGAATTTATCCCACCGTGAGTTCCAGATAATAGTCAACTCTTTGTGTTCTGCGGTGGTTCTTCTTTCATTACTCTTTTCGCCAGCCGTAAAAACTTAGAGCGGAGTTTTAATTCAGCTTGTTTGGCAGCGATAATGTTGATTTCAAAATATACTTTTTCATCAACGACCGAAAATTTGATAACTCCGCCAGTCTCTAGAAAACCATCTATGTCACTAACTGTCAGAACATAGTAGTTTTTAATTGAATTTGAGATTTCTTTTAGATTTTCTTTTTCTGAGGAACAGATAAATAACAAGTGACATCTCTTAAGGGCATTGAAGTTGTCTTTGGTCTCGGATTTGTCCCACTTTTTAAGGCTTTTAAACAATTTTATTGCAATCTTCTTACCCTTAGCTTGCTTACCGGCAATAAGCTCTAAATGGTCTCCAAAAGGACTTTTGCCGATTACGCCGATTTTTACTGAGTCGCTGTTTTGAGTGATTTTTTCTTCCGGCCAATCCGTGAACTTTATGAAGTTATATAAGAATACAGCTTTGACTTGGTACTGATCATATTTGCTTGATTCAGTACTGGACTTTGCTGTAACCAGTGCTAAAGGCAAGGTTAGAATCAAAACTGCGAGTATATAAGCCTTAATTTTCATTTCCTGGTATTTACCAGATTGTTTTTGCCACTTTAATTTATTCTATGCTTAGAATTTTAGCTGCAGTCGGACAAAAAACGTTCGGCCGGGCGTGGGGTGCTTCCATGTGTCCTCAACAGGGTCGTTGGTTCTGTTGAACAGGTCGCTGACTCCAAGCATCAGTTCGCCATTGCTGCTGCCAAGTTTCTTCGCCAGGCTTATATCAAAACGGTGCGAAACACAAGGGTTGGTGTAAATAGTCAGGTCTGCGTCCTTGCCTGATGTCGCGGAAGTAAACCGGTAGTTCATATTTAATACGCTATCATAAGGAAGATACAGGCGTGCCGTTGCCCCGGCCTTATGCGGGGCGGGCAGGTATGCATCCACTTGTGTATTGTTCCGGGATTGCTGAAATTCGTTAAGTGCATACCACAATGAGAATTCACCCGCTTTTGCCTTAGCTTTAAACTCCACTTCACAGCCGTAAGAATCTGCTCCGCCGAGATTGTCTAAAGTTTCCAGTGTTCTGTTGTACGGCCATGTCGTATCGGTTAGATTCTTATCCCCTATTAAACGCTCGAATCTCTGGTAGTAAAAATCCGTACGAAACGTCAGCCAACTGGCAAGCTGTTCGGAATACCCTGCTTCAAGCGACCATGTTTCCTCGTTTTTAAGGTCATCCGGTGCAATGATATTAAACCAGTATCCACCTGCGTAGTGAGTGCCGGCATGCTTCTGGCCCTCACGCTGTGTCATCAGCGGCGCACGAAATGCCTTGGCAGCACTAAAACGGAGGATACGTTTTCTTTCCTCGTTTAGTGTATATAGCGTAGTCAACCTGCCCGACCAGTCGAGCTGGGTTTCTGAATACCAGTCACCTCTGATTTGCCCCTCAACGGTCAACTTATCGGTTGCCTTCCATCTGTCGATAGCAAACAACCCAGCCAAATATTCATTCGCCGAGCCGTTTCTAAAAGTAAACCCCTGGTCTCCGCCGATTGCAGTGCTGCTGATGTGAGCCCAATGGAAGTTTCCACCAACCGACGCGCTATGGTTTTCAGCCGGAACAAAGTTAAGCTGTCCCTCTATGTCATTATCGATCGCGCGAGTATTTAATGCATCCGGATACTTCGTGATAACAAAGTTCCCGAACTACTGCAGATGTCCTGTGCTTGTCTCGGAAAAAACCTTATCGACCTTCGTGTAAGCTCGCCCCGTCTCGAATCGTCTCAACTCCCTGCTGTAACTGCCACCTCCGGAGTCAAAATTGCCCGCTTCAATATGAGAGTACCCCGCGCCCATAGTCCACTTTGTCGTTTTGAGGGGTTCATAGATAGCTTTAATATCATATCGCCACCTGCGGCTGAAGTCATGCGACCTAAAGTGGTCATTAGAGATAGAATCCTCTGATGTCTCTCTATCTTCATAACCAAAAGACGAACGCCATCTCCACTTATCTTTCTTTTGTCCCCAGCGCATATGTGTGTAACTGTCGCCGAAAGTATCCAAGGTTGTGGAAACAAACCAGCCAAGACAGTCGTTTGGGTCTTTGGTAATGATGTTGATAATACCGGTAAAGGCGTTCGCTCCCCATACAGCTCCTCCCGGGCCACGAACGACCTCAATTCGCTCAATATCTTCCAGAAAAAGCGGCAATCTGTAAAATTCCGGCCCTCCCCATATCGGACTGTCCGCGACTCGGCCATCGAGCAGGCTCAATATTCGATTGGAATAACGGCCGTGCAGGCCGCGAACCCCTGTGGCATATGTGTTTCGGTCGTATTGCAGTATGTCTATACCGGGGGTAAACTGCAGTATATCCGGAATAGTTGTCTGCCCGCTGTAGTGAATGTCGTCAGCGGTTATTACGCTAACAGGCACTGATAAATCGCTGTGCTTTTGGGCCTGCCGGGAGGCTGAAACCACTACCGACACTTCCATCAGTTCCTCAAATGACAACTCAAGCAGCTCACTTCCCTTTGCCGGTTCTGAAATTTGCTGTTGTGCGCATATCTCCGTCCCAATACCAAACAAACTCAAGGTTACCAGGATAAGCGTAAATTTTTGCATTAAGGATTTTTTTTTCTTGCACATAGTTACGTTCTCCTAAGAATCGCAACCCTTTTTGTTTTCTGCAATTACAGTTTTCTAACATTGTTACTTCGACAGCATTTTTGCCCTGCTTAACGCAGTATTACCCCCCCCCCCATATTTTTGAAGAAAACTCTAACTTTCGACCTATCTACTGCAAACTAAGCTGCATGTTATCGGACGAAATAATCCCATGATTTGTGATGTGCATACAAAATAATTCAGCGTCAATCTATCATCACAGCCAGTCAGCAACTGGCAACTGCTCTACCGCATGACGCAAGACGGGATCGACATTCGTATATACCCTGTTTGTAAGATTGGGAGATGGATGTTCCAGTAGCCTCTGTGTCACTGCCGTCGAAACACCATTCTGAGTAAGTAGAGATTCGAGCAAATTGGTGTCAAAATGGAGACATGAATCGAGGTGCTAAAATTAAACTAAATGCAAAGCTATGTCTTACGAGAAGTTATGTGCTGGTAGTGTTTCTTTGCTAACGGATGTTCAATCCGTTGTCTAAAATGAGCTTGAGCTTCGCTCTAAAACAGCCAACGAACATATAAATCCGCGTGTCATTTTTGCTGAAGACGTACACTATTGGTCCCTTATTACTACAGAGTCTATGTGGCATCATTGTGTAGGCCACTGTGGCTGACCAAACGTACCAATGATCCTTGAGGAGGTATGCCAGAGAAACGCACTCTAAACCGTTTCAAGCTTTGACCTCTACCTATAATGCGTCTAGGGACATGAACATCTGACGAACGAGATTCGTCTATGATAGTTCCATCAGGCGATTGTATTGTAATATCCACATGTGTTTTGATAGGCAAGCCGATAGTGTCGCGCCGTCTTAGGGCACCAGTTACTACGAAACCATCTCCATCTTCATAGGCATCGCTCCATGCGATGTAAACCTTTCCTGTGGTATGCTGCTCTAAAGTAAGCATACCACTATCTGCAAGATTTACTCGATCCGTAACACAGCCTGAGATGACTACAGTCAGCACCCCAAGAACCATAACTGTTACCAATTTCAATACTTTCTTTTCCATAATATAATCTCCTGAAAAATCTGTTAGTCATTTACTTTAATTGCAAACCATTGATAAAAAGCTGGAATCACAAAAAGTGTAAGCAAGGTTGCAGATGTCAGGCCAAATACCACCACCGCAGCTAATGGCCTTTGAACTTCGGAACCGATGCCACTTGACAAAAGCAGAGGCAACAGCCCCAGTACCGTAGTTGTTGCCGTCATTAATACAGGGCGCAGACGCTGAAGAGCTCCTGTGATTATGGCTTCTTTGGTTTCTATGCCTTCTGTTCGCAGTTGATTTATACAGCTTACGAGGACCACGCCATTTTGTACTGCGATACCAAACAGAGCGATAAATCCGACGGCCGCAGGGACCGACAAATACTCTCGAGCAAGGAAAAGACCAAGTATTCCGCCAATCAAAGCTAACGGAACGTTTATTATTATAAGCAGGGCCTCACCTATAGAGCCGAATGCCAGGCACAGTATCAGGAACACCAGCGTGATGACTATCGGCACAATAATTGTAAGCCGTGTCATAGCCCTTTGCTGGTTTTCAAACTGTCCACCATATTCGACATAGTATCCAGGAGGCAGTTCGATGTTATTGGCAATACTTT
>JAGLSU010000002.1 GCA_023135935.1 Planctomycetota bacterium | reverse complement strand
GACTTATGACTTGTGCCTTGTGCTCCGCAAATGCGTGACCAATGTGGATGTTGAGTCAGCCGAACGTGTCTCTCCGGATGCGGCATAAGCCCCAACACCCTGCCCGTACCATCCGTCAAACCCGCTATCGATTCTATCGAACCGTTTGGATTAACAGGATACTGCCCTTCATTACCGTCCTTATCGACATATTTAAACGCGACATATCCCTGGCTCTTTAGCTTTTCCAAAACGGCTTCGTCTTTCGTAACAACTTTTCCTTCGCCGTGTGCTATTGGTAAATAAATCTGTCTGCCCTTTTCGATAAACACACACCTATCCGTCTGCGGCACCAAATACACCCACCTGTCCTCGAACTTGCCGCTATCGTTATAAGTTATCGTCACGTCACCCTGCCCGTTACCCGAATCAAAGCCCGGCAACATTCCCGTCTTAACCAGAACTTGAAAACCATTACAAATCCCAAGCACCAGCTTTCCGTCATCTACGAACTTCCGCAGCGCATCCGAAAGATGATGCACCATCTGGTTGGCTAAAATTCTTCCCGCAGCCACATCATCACCATAGCTGAACCCACCCGGCACAACCAGTATCTGATATTGCTCAAGCGCCTTCTTATCTTCGATAAGCCGATTGACATGTATTCGTTCCGAAGCCGCTCCTGCCAATTCGAGCGCATGGGCCGTCTCCATATCACAATTAATCCCTGCCGCCCGCAATACTATAGCTTTTACCTGTCCCATATCTTACCTTTTCACTCTTTTGTTTTTGTACTACTATTGATCACAGCCTAGCAATTCTCACTTATTCATTTGCGGATAAAAGGCCTTGGGGTTAGAAATATACGTGCAGTTCTTTATTGGGTACTTCCTTTGAAACACTTTTGGCTTGTTTGCACCCTTGGGAACAAGCATAATCTTGCCCTTCGAACCGGAAATCCGCTCCTCTTCAGTTTCCGCGTTATAGAATCTCTGATCCAGGTTAAAGTCAAAATAATAAAGATAACGTACAATCCAAGCAAGATACTTTTTTTGTTTTCTTTCTGTAGCGAAACGTATTTTTAAACCAGCCAGCTCACAAGCAATTGCATTCTGGAACTCTATTGCATTAAGGGGAACTCCATTTGCTTCGGGGATTGCGCCCCACTGGCCATCAACAAACACCCACTTATTGAATTGATTTAGCCAGACTTCGGCCACAACGTGTCCAGCACTGGATTTGGCATTTTCAACATCTGAACGTTTTAGGGCAAGTGTACGCGAAGGCATACCTAATGACCTTGCACAGCCTGCAACCACCTTTGCGTACTCAACACATCGAAAGCTTTTACCTTCAGATGCCTCCTTGAGAATAGTCAGAGGATCAGACTTTGAAGGCTTGTTATTGCCATTATGTTTCCATTGTTTCTGTACCCACCCCGTTATCAATCTAAGTTTCTCGTAATCATCTTTAGCACCGCTAACAAGCCTTTCCATATCATATTCTTTTCGCAACTTAACTATGTTTGGGTTGTTAGGATCATCCATAATAATATTCAAAGGTTGGATTTTTTCGTCGAAGTCCCATTCTAACTCTGATACAGCTTGCAATTCTGCCTGTAGTTCTCTTGCCCTTTTATATCTTCTCACTTCATCTATTTCTTTTATCTTCTCTCGGTCTTTTTCTGAGAGTGACATGGTGGTGCGAAATCTCACAACTGGCTTGTCCTCCTTAGGCTCAAGTTCGTAAAAAAGATGCAACAACGGCATCCCTCTTGCGGCATAAATGCTTCTATAACACTTCCTACTTTCCAAATGCAACTCTACACCGTGATATTTCTTTTCCGTATCACCAACGTAACGATAATAAATGTATACTGTTTTATGTTCATCATTATAGAAAAAAATGAAATCTTTGACTCTGGCAGGATTGTCCTCAAAATTAAGACGGATCATCTGACCTGGCGTAATAACTACTTCCTTCTCAATTCCGATTTTGTAAAGAAGTTCTACCTTAACTGTATTCTGAATAAATTTTATAAGTTCTTCGTGAGTAGGATATAGCCTTTGTGATTTACCCGCTGTTAGTTCACCGGAAAAAATTGCGAGTAACAGAATTACAAGAATTGGCTTTTTAATAGTAGAGTTTCTCATTTAAATCTTAGCTGACATTTATAATTAATCTTTTTTGACAATTAATTATTATTAACCACTAATTCTCCATCACCAATTAAGTGGCTTTTGCCACGCCTGTTTCATAGTGTCCAAATCCAATTCGATAACAACCTTACCATCTCTCGTTTTCACTAAAAACTTCTTCGCTTCTGTCACCTTACCAATCTGACCAAACGGTAAATTAAGCATCAGCTTCGCAAAGGCATCATAATTCTCCGGCTTAACCTCCATGATATACCTGCTGTTCGACTCGCTGAATAACAAGCTATCCACCCGCAATTGCTTTTCGCTTACCGGCAACCCTTTCAAATCAACTTCTATTCCAAGCCCACCGGCAAAACCCATCTCCGCCAATGCCACCGCAACTCCACCTTCCGAGCAATCGTGACAACTGACAACAAGACCGTCAGCTATAGCCGTCGAAATCCTCTCGGCAATTTTAACCGCCTTTTCCAAATCCAGCTTCGGAACATTGGCTCCGAGTTCACCATTAATCTTATAATAGTGTGAACCGCCCAGCTCGTCTTTGGTCTCACCGACAATAAAAATCAAGTTGCCTGCCTGCTTGACATCCATCGTCACACACTTATTGATATCATCAACAATCGATATCGCACTTACCAAAAGCGTTGACGGAATTGACATCTGCGTACCGTCCTCACACGAAAATTCATTGTTCAGCGAATCTTTGCCCGAAATAAACGGCGCGGCGTAAGCCATCGCCCCATCGTAGCAGGCCTGTGATGCGCGAACCAATGCGCCAAATGTCTCCGGCTTCGTACAGTTGCCCCAACAGTAATTATCTAATAGCGCTACCCGGTCGGCTCTGCCTCCAACACATATCAAATTTCTTATCGCCTCGTCTATCCCTGCCAAAACCATCCAGTACGGGTCAATGTCACCATATAATGGATTCATCCCGCAACTAATCGCAATGCCTTTGTCCGAATCAAACTTCGGTTTCATCACTGCCGCATCACTCGGTCCATCGTTCTCCACTCCCGTCAGCGGTTTAATTACAGAACCGCCCTGAACCTCATGGTCATATTGACGAATTACCCATTCCTTACTCGCTACATTATACGACGAAAGAATCCCCAGAAGTTCGTCGTTATAAATATTTTTTTCTGCTATCGCCGGCTCGGTTAAATCTTTACTGTTCCAAACCGCCTCCCGCGAATACTTCGGCACACCATCGTGCAGAAAATCCATATCAAGTTCAGCCACCTGCTCGCCGTTGTATTTCAATGTCAACTTCTTATCGCCGGTGAATTTTCCTATCACCGTAGCATCGACATTTTCGTCGCCGAAAATCTTAATTATCGCTTCGAGCTTTTCCGGTTTGACCGCTATAACCATTCTCTCTTGCGCTTCACTAATCCAAATCTCGGTGTAGCTGAGACCGGAATACTTCAACAGAACTTTTTCCAAATCAACCTCTGCTCCGAGTTCGCTTCCCATCTCGCCAACCGCACTGCTGAGCCCACCTGCCCCGCAATCGGTTATAGCCTCATAAAGTCCTTGCTTATTCGCCTCAAGTAAAACATCGAGCATCTTCTTTTCTGTTATCGCGTTACCGATTTGCACAGCATGGGAAAAAATAGTCTCATGTTCGTGGGTTATCTCACCACTTGAAAAAGTCGCCCCGTGTATCCCGTCCCGTCCGGTTCTGCCGCCAACTACTACAACCAGATTGCCGCTTTGAGGATACTTGAAACACTTTTCCTTATCCATCAAACCAACGTTGCCGCAAAATACCAGCGGGTTACCCATATATCTGTCATCGAAATAAATCGCGCCGTTAACAGTCGGTATCCCCATCCTGTTACCGTAGTCGCGCACGCCGGAGACAACACCCTTCATAACACGTCGAGGATGCAAAACACCTTTTGGTATATCTTCGAGCTTTTTGTCCGGCTCACCAAAACAGAATATATCCGTATTCGCTATCGGCTTGGCTCCCATACCCGTACCCATCGGGTCGCGTACCACTCCGCCAATACCTGTAGCCGCCCCGCCATACGGGTCCAATGCTGAAGGCCTATTATGGGTCTCAACCTTAAAGCAAATTGCCGAATCCTCATCGAATTCTATAACTCCGGCATTGTCCTCAAAAACCGATATGCACCAATCCTTATCAAGGTCCTTAGTCGCCTTGAAAACCGTTTCTTTCAAAAGGTTGTCAAAATGCACTTTCTGCCCGTCGATTGTCATATCAACGGAACTTTTCAACGTTTTGTGAACACAATGCTCGCTCCACGTCTGTGCCAGCGATTCCAACTCAATGTCGGTCGGTTCTCTGCCGAGTTCCTTATAATATTTTTGAATCGTCTGCATCTCGACCAGATTCAAAAACAAATCCTTTTCCTTACTCAAGGCCACCAAGGCATCACCATCAAGGTCACGGATAGGCCAATGCGTTATCTTAAATTCGTAAGGTTTCAGATGTGGACTCGGCGGCTCCGCTTCGCTGCCTATAACACAATCTTCAATACAATCGTTCGCCAAAATCTTCTTCGCGATTGTATCGACTTGATTTTCAGTGACGGCACCCAAAAGAATATATTTCCTTGCCGTCCGAACATGCTCAACTTCAAGGCCCATATCAGCTATCGCAGCTGTCACGGATTCCGCTACCGGGTCGGTGACACCACTTTTCAAATGCACTTCAATCAACGTC
>JAGLSU010000019.1 GCA_023135935.1 Planctomycetota bacterium | reverse complement strand
TAACTGAAAAATACCGTTTCGTAAAGTTCAGCCATGTAAAACTATCAAGAACTTTGGCTTTTACAAGCCTCAATCCATGCGATAGTATGGGAAACAACCCAAAGGCACCGTAAAACTTACGGGCAGTTTTGAATTTACCATGTAAACTAGGATTCTTTACACAAACAACTTCCATAATCTCAAAAGGACAGTTATCAAAAACATACTGAATCGACAAGGGAATATAGAACTCGTCCTCTTCGGTTATTATCAATACTTTCATAGAAATACACCTTATTGTTTTTATTTAAAATGAGTCGAAAAAGACTCTCTGAAACTCGTAAACCGAAATTCCGAGAGAAGTTTTCGCAGTTTATCCGGATTGCCCGCTCTGCCTGTTTTCTGCTGAAGCCAATATAGCACAGTTCTAAGCGACTTGGCTTTGTGTTTAAGGTTGGTATCAAGAGGGTCCAATTCATAGGGGTGAAAATAGAAAACCTGGATTTTTTCTGATTTAGCTTTTCTGATAGCTCTTGATATTATCTTATAAGGCATAAGCCTCAAATAACCACCTCCTGCAATCGGCAAATTCACTCCCATAAACCTTATCGTAGCCGGAGGAAACTCCCAAAGCCCTTGTCTTGGCTCATGGGGACCAGTCGGGGCATCAGCAATACCATAGAGTCCGCGTCGAATAGGAAAAATACTTGAATCATATTTAAAACCCAGCTTTTTCAAAACATCAAGAGCCCATAGCGAACGTTTTGTTATCGACCAGTAAGGCGCCCTGTAACCTACAACCTCGGTACAGCCGGCATTGGACAAATGCTCCAGTGATATCTTTATATCATCTTCGAACTCTTGCGGCGTCATGTTGTAGACCAACCTGTGTGAATATCCGTGAGTAGCAACTTCGTGACCGGCGTTCAGCATCTCTTTCACTATATCCGGATAGTGCTCAGCAACGGTTCCTAAGACAAAAAAGGTAGCTTTGTTTTCCGTTTGGGCGAGTAACTCCAAAGTAGTAACCATATTGCCAACCACGCTCGGGTCAGGCCGGCCCCCGTGTTTAACGTCGCTATCTTTAAAAAGGTCAAGCGAAGAATTGTACCAGTCTTCAACATCAATCGAGATGACATTGCTTTTTTCAGGCATTTTGCCTCAAATCCTTAATATATATTTGCATCCATCTTCTCACTATTTGCACAATACAAAAAGAAAAGCATTACAGAAACTATACAAAATACTCTTTGTAATCTTTTTCTAAATCTACTATCTCCGCATGCTTGGCAGCTTCCCTATCTTTTTCGGGTGGAAGGGCCATATAATTACCATAACGCATTTTAAGATAACCATGAATATCAGTCGGAGCTAATAATTTTGTAGTCTCAAATGGAATATCTACGGGCTCCATGAACATTTCTTTAGGGAATATCGCTTGATTAAATCTTGCCTTAGTTAAAAAATAGCAATATTGATAATCCTGCATATCTCGTTTGTCATATTTATATATCTGCTTGTAAAAATAGCCAGACATAAAATGCTTTGGCAATAGACGAATAAATCCCAAAATAATTGCCTGAAGTTTTGATTTTGGAATCCAATTTCGTTCAGCTAAAGCCTGAACTTGTACATATCGCGAAAACAAAAAAAGCAGACCTTTCTTGATACGGCTCTTTGGACATTTATGCAATATCATAATATCAATATACACACCGTGATGCATATCGCGATTCCCCTTGAAATTCGCCTCAATAAAGGTAGTACCGTTCATACGTACCTTCGCGTATTCAAGGAGATTATCGCCAAGCCGCCATTCCTGTATTTCAAATTTTGTGCTATTTTGTGCTGAAAATACCGACTTGAATTTCTCGTAATTGTCGGGGGTCATAAAAATGTCTAAATCATCGTCCCAGGGAATAAATCCATCGTGGCGAACGGCACCAAGAGCAGTCCCTCCCATTATATAATACTCTATACTATTATCTCTGCACAATTTATCAACATAACTCATTACTTCTAAAATAGTAGATTGTATTTGCTTCATTGAATAATCTTGCATAATACCCTCAATCAGTTTAAATCTTCTTCGCAATAAAGTAAAACTTATCAATTAAATATTTCCCCCATCTCACCTTATATAACATTTTCGCCACAAACTTAGCTATCTTATATAAGGAAATTCTTACCGATATAATACAACCAAAACAAGAATATCTATGTGGATGAGTACTTATTATCATTGATTGACCATCTTGAATCATCTTAATAATTTCATCTTTATCATTAAGAGGAAAAAATTCTTCAGTCGCATCTGTTTTTGTGGATTTAGCATCGCGGTAAGAATACGCATAACCGGCATCCGTTATATACCTATAGTCCTTATCAAGCATGTCTGGGAAAGTAATATATACATCAACGATTTCATTAAATAATTTTCGTATCTCGACATCTAGGAAAAAATCTTTGTTGCTTGAATAACCTACTCGTTTTTTTAATGGATTTCCATGAGGACATACTGTTTTTATAGTAAAACTATTATCCGAAAAACGAGACAATGCTTCTCTGAATTCCTGTATTGCATTATTTCTATCCCCATCATTATTATCGAGTACGTCATAGTGATATCCGACTTCATGCCCCAAGCTGACAATTTCTTTTAAAATATCTACACTCTTTGGGTTCCGTAGAAAGAACGAATGTACATAGTACGTAGCTGTGATTCCAAAACTGTGCTCAATTTTGCTTAGTTTAAGTGCTTTTTCAGGCTTGTCCTCAATATCGTGCTTGATTATGATAAATGGTTTGTTCAGCTCACTAATATTTTCACAAGCTTTTTCAACAGTATACAAAGGCACCCCTGTATTGCATATCTGTTGGCAAAAATCGATATATTCTTTATAAGTTGGCATGGAGTTTAAGATAACGTCCAATGGGTTAGCCGATGATTACGTACAGTACTACCTAATGACACATTTTCAGTTGTATACAATAATTTGCAATAGCCACGTCATTTGACACACTCAAAGAAAGCTCTGTTGAGTGAGTTCTCAATAGAAACAAGGCGAAATCTAAGACCACTTTCTTTCATAAACCTAGCAAAAGCTCGTGGTTCATGATCCAAGCGAGACAGTTCATCGAAGTAGATGAAGGTGCCTGGCTTGATATATGGACGGAGATGATTCAAGGCACACAAAGTTGATAAATACAGGTCGGCGTCTAACACTATGACGAGTACATCGTGTTCTGGTAATTGGTAGGTTGACAAAACTTCTTCAAACCAGCCTTTGAAAAACTTTACACGGGAATCGTCGATTTGCGGGATTGCTCCTTTGCGATCATGCGTACTCTCCACGATAGGTCCATCAACATCAAAATCTTCAGGTAGACCTTCGAAACTATCGAAGCCATGTAATTTAGCTTCAGGATGTTTAAGCACACTGGACCAGTATCGCATACTAGTACCTCTGTGAACACCAAACTCAAGATACAAAACTTTTTTGTCACAAACCTGTTTTACCACGACGTCAAAGACTTCAGCCCTGTCACGAACCCGCTTCTTGATTTGGAAATCACTAGAAGCCATCCAACGTCCAAGCTTCATATAGTTAATAATCATCTGAAGCCAGTGAAGACAATTTGCCGACATGCGTGCCCCTAATAACGTAAGAAATGTCTTGAATGGTTTTTTTATAAATCGCTGAGAGATAGTTTCTTTGTCCATATAGTAGTCCTCCTTGGAAGATAGTTTTACAAAGTGACCCAACGAGTTTTGTATCAGATATTTGGCAGTTCTCCTGATACCTCTTGCGCCATTTGGTAAATAAAGCATTTGGTTTACTTACCAGATAGGTTACGAACCCATTGACCGCATTCTCTTGAAAAGATTATAAGCACTGCTTATAAATAGCAATGTCTTTTTTTATTCGGTTTTGTTTTTTTCACTCTCAATCAAACACGTCAAAGCTTTTACAAGTAAAGTAGATGAAGTGCTTTTTGTATATGGAAAATAAACCACCTCAGAATTTTTCTCTTTAAGTTCCTTTTCGACTTTCATAAAAATATCACTGCCTTTCCAATCATCGCCTACGAACATCACATCAAAGCCATACTCATCATAAGCTGCCATTTTATCTCGTGTTTCCTGAGGAACAACTTTATCTACACACCGAATTGCTTCAACAATTGCGACACGTTCATCATACGGAATAGCAGGCGATTTTTGCTTGTACGATTTCACCAATTCATCTGTACTGACCCCTACTATCAAAAACTCACATAATTCCTTTGACCTCTTTAATATGTTCAAATGTCCTATATGAAACAAATCGAACGCGCCTGTTGTGTAACCAATTTTAAATTTCTTTTTTTCCATATCCCAGTCTCAGCCTTTCTTAGTTCTAAAAAACTTTTTGAATACCCATCCTCTTAACCTGCTCGAGATTAATACCTGTACTACAAATCGTATCAAAATATTAATTATCAATCGTATAAAACCGATGACCTTATGTTTATACATATATATCTGCAAGGCAGCTTCACTCTTAAAATATCTCAGCCCACCTCTTCGCGTATATGAATCCTCGTCCATCCTTACAAACATCAAATTTTCTGGCAAGTTCTTAAACTTATATCCAGCCAGGAACATTCTAATCCATAAATAATAATCCTCGTCACAATACCAATCCATGAAACCACCAGCACTATCCACATAACATTTCCTGAACATTACAGTTGGCTGATTGAAAGGACTACGTGATTTCAAGTATTGTTTTATTTCACTGTCTCCAAGAGGACTTTTTCGTATCCCGGTAACATTATTCACATCACCCTCAAATTCACAACTATAACCTCCAACAACACTTAGGTCTTTATCACTTTCAAAACACAGTAGTTGCTTCTCAAACCTGTCCGGGGCGCATATATCGTCGCCATCCACAATAGCAACTAAGTCATAGCTGCAATTTGCTAATCCCAATCTACGCGCCTCACCATGCCCTACATTCTTTTTTAAACGAACCACTTTGAGATTTTCGTAACTATTCTCCAACCTTTCAATGACTTGTGATGTCACCTTGGGAACAGGTCCATCTACAATCAATACAACCTCTGTCGGTTTTACAGTTTGTTGAAATATACTTTCTAAGGCAATCTCAAAATATTGTGGATTGTCCTTCTCGTAAATCAATGTTGAAACACTAAAATCCATATTATATACACCTTGGCTATGGCTTAATTGCCATAGCAGTTATTCCCCACTATTATAAGGAAGTAATCACATCAAGCGCCTTCTGCGCCAATCTATCTCTGTCAAATCGCTCAATAGCTAATTTTCGTGCATTTAAACCCATCTGTTTAACCTCTTGAGGATGACTTGAAAGATACAATACCTTTTCAACAAACTCGTCAAGATTATACAAATCACAGCCAAAACCAGCAAAATTATCCTCAAGAATCTCTCTCTGCCAACCAGAGTAATTTAGCAGTACCGGCTTGCCTGCACTCAATGAATCAAAAAATTTATTAGCTGAGTTATGCTCAAGAATAGGAAAATCAGCAAAAATAACAGTAGAAATATCGCATGCAGCTACGAGCTTTGGCAAATCAGATTTAGGTCTTGAATCTAAAATTTCAATATTGGTTAAGTTCTTTTCTTTAACCTTACTTATTAGTCTGCTTTTTTCACTACCATCACCAACAAGAACAAACCGAATCTCATGCTTTTCTTTTAATTTTTCAGCGGCATCAATAAGAAAATCTAAACCATTTGCTCTACCCATGGCACCGAAATGTAAAATTACAAACTTACCCTTCCACCCATATTCACGTCTTATCTGTGAACCATCAACGCCTGGTTTAAACAACAATGTATCGGAACTATTGGGAACTATGACTATTTTTTTGTCTTCTTTTAAAACTGTCCTGACACCAGAAGCCATACCGGGGGAAAGGGCAACAATGGCAACAGCACTTTTATAAATTTTTCTTTCAAGCCATAAAAGTATATTTATTAATAATTTATTTTTAATTATGCCCAATTCAATAAGGATTTCGGGCCATTGGTCGCGAACCTCAAAAACAAAAGGTACACGTTTTAAAAATTTCAGGGCCATCGCTGGAATACCAACCGTAAGAGGTGTACTCGTGGCATATATAACATCAACATTTTTTGTCTTAAGTCCAACCCAAACGCTTAAAACCATAAAACATAAAAAAGATATTATTCTGCGTAGAAAACTTTGCTTGTTGCCGTATTTCGTTCCAACTATAACAACATTAATTCCGTCGATTGTTTGCCTGTGGATAAGTCCCTTGCCAACTTCCAAACCGCCGACATCATAACGACCGGTAACAACCGTCACCTTATGGCCCGCATTAACCCACCTTCGCGCAAATTCATAAGACCGCGTACCGGTACTTCCACCTGGAACAGCAAAATGTTGATGAATGTATAGAATATTCATAACTTCTTTTCAGCTCATACTAACTAACCGCATGATAATTTAGCTTGATATCAGTAACGTCATTTAACAAACTTTATACCTGGTTCAATATTATTCACATAGCCATATACCTAAAATGAAAAATAAACTCGATTTTTTGCAATATTTTGCTATCTTAGAGTCATGAAAGACACAGCCAAAATCTTAGTGGTATTGGCGGTTGTTTTGGCCTGCTCTAAAATATTTGCTATTTCACCAAACAATAACTTTGGTAAAAATCTACCGGCATTAAATCTAAAAATATCTCCACTCGACGAAGGAAATCGTTCGGCACTATTCAAAAGAATTGTTGCAACTTTTAATCAAAAATACGAAAAACATCGCATTAAAAACGCCAACAAAACATTAGCAGAAAAATTTGCTGTCTATTACCTCCGCCAGGAACTTCAGGCACTCATCGACATCTGGCACGCCACAGATAATATCGCCTATCTTGAAAAAGCCAGAGAACGTGTTTTCAAAGCGATATCAGACGCGGAAGCAAAACCAAAACCATTATTTTGGCATAATCAGTTGCGAGGCAATTGGCCTTGCTTTTTTTCAAAAGACCTCGAAAAAATAACTGGCGGACACGGGCAACTCTGGGATTTGCAAGGTTCCGCAGGTTTCATGCTTGTTGCAAACGCATTGCACCAAGCCAACAGACCAGGCTGGGATAAAATAGCTGACTTTGTTGAGAAAAATATCGTCGAAAAGTGGCTCCACTACAGGCCGGGAGTAAAAACGGAAATCTATCATGGAGACAAAACTAATATGTATCTACTGGTCGCGTTGAACGGTGCCAGAGATAAACGTGAGCACTTCGCAACTATCTGCATGAATCTTCATGAACTCGGTTACAACAAGTATCCTTACAAAAAATGGGCAAAATTACTGGTTAATTTGTATATTGGTACTCGTACAAATATGGATGCAATGCCCGCTAACGCATCCGAAATCGGCAAGTATGTCCCAAAAGACTGGGGAGTAATTCGAAATCAGCAAACAAACGGTTGGATATGGTATTGGACATCAAGAATTATTATTCAAGACACCTCTCATGCCAATCGCACTGCTTGGTTCGCCGCGAAAAGTTATTCTCAAAACCTCGTTGATAGAAAAAAACTCGATGGCTTTATTAATACACTCAAGCATCAAGTATGGGCTCCGGATAAAGCACCATTTCATTTCAACAACTTTTTAGACGGACGCGATGAATATATCCGAAGAATGGGTCCGGGACGAAGAGGTAATGTCTGGTTCGGATGGCACAGACTTGCTGCTTATGACGACACATTAAAAAACCTTTTTATATCTATCGCATATGATTTAACAAATGGCGGACCAAATATCACAAAAAATACTCAAAATTTCAGTATGGAAAACGCACAACCCTGCCTACTCGCCTGGGCAGCAAGATTGCTGTCTCCAACCGGTCAACCTCAAATGTTTCCCTGATAGGTTCAGGGCAAAAAGGCAACACATGGTTCGGATGGCACAGACTTACTGCTTACGACGACACATTAAAAAACCTTTTTATATCTATCTTTTTTTCTTCAGCAAATCTTCATAGCACTGACACAAAACCTTGAATTCCGTATTCCAGTTGAACTTCGTACGGACTGCATCCATGCCGCGTTGGCCCATAGCTGCAAGTTCATCCGGGTCGCCAAGCATCTGTTCGCAAACTTCAACAACCTCGTCAATATTATTGGGGTCTACCATCATACCAGCACGTTCACCTTCTACATAGAATCCCCAATGGTCAAACTTAGAACACAAAACAGGTACCCCGCACATCATATATTCAATTATTTTGGTTGCCAAACATGTAGTGTAATTGGGTGTAGGCAGAAGTAAACACATACCAATTGTTGCTTTTGAAACGAGCTTCATAGCTTCTAACCAATCCATACGGCCTGTAAGTAAAACCTTGTCCTGCAGATTCAACCTTTCAACTTTTAATTTTAGCTCTTTGCCAAATTCCTCAGTAGTATAAGCCCCTATGATTTGCATTCTAAAATCATGCCCACGTTCGACAAGTTTAGCTGCAAGGTCAACTGAAAGACAGGCTCCCCGAACTTCAGCTACAACACCGACATATATGAGCACGGGAACTTTAGACCTTTGCTTTTTATCGTTTGCCATAGCTATTATTTCTTCATTCAACAAAGGATAATTTTGCACCAGATATGCACTTGGTGGATAATCCGCTACGCTATTTTTATTGGCAAGCACTAATGCTTGTCCAGCTGTGAATATACGTTCTAAAAATTTATAACAGAGAGATATTGGTTTTCTTGTAAACTGCAGCAAATAAAACTTGCTCGTGAGCTGTCGTATAACCGCTTCGTGTATATCGAAAACTACCTTTTTGCCAAAAACCCATCGCAATACAAACCCCATTAATAAAAGTTCAGGGTCATGATAATGATATATCGAGGATTTAGTTTTTAAAGCCTCCTTCATAGCTACCCAAGGCATAAACAACATGCGCAAAAATCTATGCTTGACCCGCCGGATAGAGTGTAAATGAACCCCATTTTTAGTGCAGGAACATTCGCAGGGAATAACTAAATGTACTTCATATCCAGCTTCTACTAAAGAACCGCATTCTCGATAAAAAACACGTACATCAGTGGAAGGATGAACCGTAGAAATATGACATACAGATTCTCTTTTTTGCTGCGGCATATTATCTCTCTTTATTTATCTCTTAGTTTTTAAACTCTGAGGAAATCTGTGCAAAACATTGACTCGTATAGAATATAATAATAACTACAGCACTATACCTGAATTTAGTACACATTTAGAATCTCATATCCAGTTTGAGTAACATGCTGTATTATTGTTTTTCGTATTCATTAATGACTTTACTTAGTCGGTTCATTACAATTTGCGTATTGCGATTAATATCAAATCTCTCCTCAGCCCTTTTTCTCGAAGCAGTAGCCATTTGCACCTGCAAGTTAACGTCGCCAATTATTCGCAACAGAGCTTCCTTGAGTTGACTTGTGTTTTTCGGTTGAACAAGTATAGCTCCCTCGCAATCTCCTATTGCTGCCGGCAATCCACCAACGGCTGTTGCTATAACAGGTAATCCGCAAGCCATTGCTTCCATGACGGCATTTGGCATCCCCTCCCTGTATGACGGCATAACAAATAAATCACTTGCCTGCATCCATCTGTGCATATCGCTCGGCTCCACATTTCCAACAAGCTCTACACTTTGTGAAAGATTGCAATTATTTATATGCCGTCGCAGAGCTCCGAGCTCGCCGCCTTTGCCGCAAATCTTCAGTATGATACGGGGAAAAACATCTTTTACGTCACGAAAGGCCGTAACTAATTCGTATAGGCCTTTGGCTTTTATAATGTGCCCTGCGAACAAAATTATAAAATCATCAACAGGCAAGCCGAGTTCTTCTTTAACAGGCTTCTTGTCAGTTAGTGGGGAAAATGTGTGAAGGTCGACAAGACCACCCATAACAGTAGTCTTTTTGCCATTCACAGCCTCAATCTTGTCGGCAACGCCTTGGCCTGTAGCCATGGTGCAATCTAATCTATTGGCAATTTGAACAAAACGTTTATGAAAACTTGCACTGTGTGTCGGTCTTACATTTACATCAGTACCAATTCCAACACCAACCGCGGGTATATCAAAAAGTTTCGACAATCTTACAGCAATATCCGCCTCAAACCAAAAACCACGAGCATAGATAATATCAAAGGGCTTGTCGTTGTGCATTTTGCTGACAAGGCTTTTTGCAGACCAGAAAGCACTCTGTCCATCCCACTTGAGCATCCATTGACCAGGAAATCTCAAAAACCGAAAAATAATTGCATTTATACCATCACGCCGTATCAGTTTCCAGCAGCGAAATGCCTTATAACGTTCAAAACAAGCGATAAACCGGGGTGCATAAGCATGAGGAACTAAAACAGTCAAATCCGCACCCAACTTGTGCATTTCAGCAAACTGGCGCGCTGCAAAAACTCCACATGTAGAATCATTTTCGTGTGGGTAATTACTTGATATAGCTAACACGTTCACAGGCCGCTCTCCTGGGGTAAGCCTTCGTAAAATACATCATCATCATATTCAAATTGTTCCGATTGTTCAGGACTCAAAAAACTATATCTCTCAATTGACCAAATTACTGCCAAAAACAACCAGTAAAACTTCATGTCAATATACATACCCTTCAAACCTATCATTAGCAAAAAGAACAAAATTGACCTTGCATAGAGTTTCTCTGGAGATAGCGGCACACGCCTTATTAATAACATTGTAAAAATCATCATCATTAACCACATCGATGCCGCAGGCAAACCATAAATACCTAAAATAAAAAAGAAATCATTATGCGGATAGTGGGATACTGAAGTTTTTTCAAACCATCCAATAAGACCAGTTCCAGCAAATTGTCTTGTAGCAACTCTCATCGCTGCTCGGTTAAAACGCATCCTACCGCCAACACTTTCCTTTGCATAATTAACATCAGTAAGCCGTTGCTCTAGTTTCCCACCAAGTCTGCCACTTTTGATATAGAAAATTGCCAACAGCGAAACAATCGCAATAAAAACAACTAACAATATTGCCCGGCTGGGCTTTTGCCACACTTGCCTTATGAACAATAGAGGTGAAATCATCGTGAAGGTCAAAGCTACTAAAGTACCGCGAGACCCGATTTTCAAAAGCATTATTGGCAAAACTAATATTCCTATCAGATAAATCAGACGCCAAAATAGTTTTTTATCTTTGATAATCAGATAAATCGAAGCCAACAATGCAAGCGCAACCAATGCGGAAAGATGATTCGCATTTATAACATTACCGAGAGTAGCGGTATATCGCCCATCAGATTCGGCTTCTATTGTTCTTATGGCAGCACCTGTAATAAATGTCAATGCTATCGTACCGAGCGACCCAATAACATAAGAACGTAAACACCACAGTAATGTCTTGCTCGTATTTGATGTGAGTATCCAATATACAATTAATGAAAACCCGAGATATTGTGCTTTTGTCACAAGCCGGAGAAGGACAATACTACGATATGAGTTTATAAACAATGAAAACATCACCAAAACAAAATAGGCTACCGCAAACAATAAAGCCTTACTTGACATCTTAAGTCTCGCTCGACTTATTAACAAATTCATCATAAAACTCGCTGCAAGTGCCAACCCAACTCCTTTGTTAAGTGTAAATGCCCCTTCCACGGCAACGCCTGCTCCGGTTGGTAAAATTAACATAAACACACACAGGGCAAAAGTTGGACGGATAATCATTCCGATAAAAGTCGGAATACCTATAATAAATACGCCGATAACGGGTTGCTTCATAATAAAGATTGCGGCAAACCCTACCAGACAAATTGCAGCCCAAGCCACAAGAAGCATAAAGGGCATTCCTGGTGGCAAGGGAATATCAGAGGTGTGTTCTTGCTGCTCATAAAGAGGAGCCGCTTCACCTATTTCACCTATATATTCGTTTTCGCTGTACATAAAAGATTATCTTTCAGACAAATAACCTAAGAAACTTTAGATAAAATCCGTGTTACAATATTTTTCGAGAGAGCTCTTTCCGGTATCAAAATACTCCATAATCGAAGCAATGGTGAAAAGGTTATAAACTATTGACATCTTGTACTTATCAACGTTCTTGATAATCTGCTTGAGCTCGGAAGATGAAAAATAATCAGATGCAGCAAGATGATTGCTTGTCTGTTCTTGTAAACATCTGATGAAATTTGGATTGTGCTTAATTAATTTCTTACCTTTTATTAAGGTTTTGATAGCTGTTTTAATTGTTTCGGGCAATGTTGAACAAACAGATTTCAAAAGCAAATACGGTTTAAGTTTTCTCGAGGTGATTGGAAGCTTCCAGTCCGCATTATCTATTGTTGACGCTTCAGGCGCCAGCATTAAGAGAAATTTACGATAAAGATCGTAATACGCCTTTGAATTTTCTGAGCAGCGCATTGCATTATTGAAGAAATGAACAGAATAGAAAGGCGTTACGCTCCAAAAATAATATCTATTCCGGTCTTCGCCCTCAAAAACCCACTTGAAAGCACTCTCATAAATCATGAAATGCACATATTTCTGCTCTAAATCTGTTTCCGGGTATGACAAAACCGTGTTCTTGATTTCCTCAGAAATCTCTCCAGCAGGAATTCCCGTCAAAGCAGAAACCTCATCCAATGTAAAAAGTTGATTCTGCGCTATAATATAATCGACCAAATCAGTTGTGTCATTTAGAGTTGTCAAACTTTTTACATGTGGTTTGATTCTGTCTCCACCATCGCCAGTAAAATAGATAGTGCCTGGACCGTAGGCATCTTTGACTTTTTCGAGAAAAGGAACCGTAAAGCCCATTTCGAGCGAATTCATCCCGCTTTTCATTTTTAACAACATCAAAAGCTCACTGCCACGTGGACAAGCAGGACTAACCAACTCCCATTTCAATTTAAGCTGACCAGCTACCTCTTTTGCAATTTCAACATCCAGCAGTTCCTTTTTATTTGCACTAAGGCGAGTTACACTAATAACGTCAGCCTTCTTGTCGGCAAGGCAAGCTGCAACTGCCCTCGAATCAAGTCCACCACTTAAAGCAAGGATGTTGTTGGCATAGGAACTGCATCGATTTTGGCAAGCTAACCGAAATGAATCGGTCAGTTCGTTTATGTTCTCTTCAGAAGTGTCACTTTCATTTGCCATTTCTTCAAAGTTAAACTCGCTAACATTGTCAACTTCTATTTTCTCAGTATTGAAATTTACTCTTATTAAAGTTCCAGGCAGTAAATAAGAAATATCATCAAACAATGTTCTGATGCCGGTGGTATATCCAAATAACAGGAACTGAGCGATTCCCATTTGGTCATATCTTATGCCTCCAAGGATTGATTCTATGAACTTAATCTCTCTGGAGACAATTATTCTCTCGTCTTGCACAAAATAATACAAAGGCAAGCGAGCGAAAACATCATTGATAATAACAATCTCATTTTCACGTTTATGCAGGATGACAATTATAAAATCCCCGTCAGTATTCAACAGCCAGTGGGCTATATCATCTTTAGAGGAATCATCGCGCCGAAATATTTTTTCTGCTAAGCTATTTAACCGGACATCCAAATCATCATTTTCGTATATTCGGCCTTCAAGACAAATAAAATATGTTTCATTCTCAAAAGTATAGACTGGGTACTCATCATAAGCTGTATAACCAAGAAAATACGAATTCTCAGCCAGTAACGTTTTAGACTGATACTGTGGAGTATGAACCAGCGAATCCAAAGCCCGGTTGATAGAAGCATTGTCCGCTTTTAAGTTTCCATTAAAATCGCATATACAACTGATTCCAGGCATTATCTTTGTTCCTAAATATTCTGCGAGGTACAATTTTTAGACACGCTGTTCTTCAAGCATCTTGATAACATATTCCACGCGAAGATTACAACATACGTTCTGGTCGAAAATGCCCTCTTGAAATTCCCAGGATTTTTTCGCTTTATTATATAAATATCGGCCTGGCTTTCCGTCAATTATCAATTTTCGATGTTCGACAGTATCTCCGAAAAGCGACTGCAATTCAGTAACATAGATTTGACCATCACCACCTATTAATACGTCAATGCTCATACTTCGAAAATTATTGGCTTCAGTCAGGTCACGCATTAAATTCAAAAGCTTCACCGGCGGGTCGCCATAAACAGCATCGCCAAAACCGCTGGCATAATCTCCATATTGTTTTTTCATATATCCAAAATATGAGTTTCCTACCCTGATTATACGCCACTCAACTGCATCTGGAATATATTGCTGAAAGATAGCACTGCCCCACTGCAAATCGCATCTATGACTACCTTCAAGTCTATATCCTATGGAAAATACCTGCTTAAGAATTCGATTGGCTTCTGTTTGTGTCCGTATTATTTTTACGCCTTTCGCGCTGTCACCATGGTCGGTTTTAAACACGATAGGCAAAGAAGCCGTTTTTATAAAGCTATGAGCTTGGTCATAATCATAAAATATCCAAGTTTCAGGATTAGGAATTTGATGAGCAACCAGCCAGTCACGCATTCGCCTTTTGCTCTCCCACATCCATAGTTCGTCATAACTCGGAAAAATAATCTTTCCCATATCACGCACCATCACCCTGAGCCGCTCATCATACATCTGTTTGTAAATGGTCATCATCGCTGACGGCCAAATCAAAAATGCATCGCATTGGCATTTGTTAATTACATCAATCCAATTACTAACGCTGATATCTAACACCTTATAAGAAACGTCTAATTCTCGACATGCAGCAATATAATGATGGTGAAAGTGTGTGAGTTCTTTTATTATCCCCAAAGTATATACACTCGTACCTTCATAGAAACCATATTGTGTATCGTCGGCATATGGATTTATTTGTGCGCTTCTTTGAAGTTGATGCCTCAGAAACCAGACAGGGAAACGCCGCTGGATAAACGCTTTGAACTTCGGCAGTAAATACCTGCGACAAAATGGTATTCTAAAAAGTAATTTGTGAGCAAAATTTATCATTACAAAACCTCTTTATGTGATTTCTCTTTAAGGCTCTCAGGACTTTGTATCACTTCGCAATAACCTTTGAACTCATCAAAAAATCGCTTTTTGTCATCGCCCTTAAAATAGCTCAATTCCCTATCTTTTTTAAACACTGAGAATATGGAACTATCTTCATACCTGCACTTTTAAATCATAGATTGCATGTTTTGTTGGGTTGAGTATTAAAACAAATTTTAGTTACAGATACTTTCTATGAATGAAACAAAACCTGTGACCACTGTTTTCTCTGAAAATTCACTGATAGCATCATCGCTTAAATCCACGGAACCTGTTTCTGTTTTGCCCTCCAATAAAAGCTTGATAGCTTTTTCAATTCCTATGGGGTCATCATCGTCAACAGCAATGCCTCTGTTTGTTTTTTGAACTATATTCCCCGCTTCGCAGTCTTTGGGCCCAAGTACCAATATTGGGCGTTTGGCTCCAAAATAATCGTAAAGCTTTGCAGGGATTGCATTGGCATGTTCTACATTGCCAGTATTGTGCCCTACGACAAGAAGTAATATGTCAGATTTGTGAGAATATGCAGCTAGCTTCTGAGAGGTGATTAGACCACTTGGGAAAACAATATCATCTATGCCGTATTTGACACTCAATGATTTTATCATACCAATTTCATTATCGAGACCAAAATGCCTAAACTGCACTTTGTGCTCATTGTTTTTATTGTGTGTCTTTAATTTAGAAAGTGCTTCGAAAAAACCATCTATTTTCCTTGTGCCGGAATACAAAGACCCACCATAAATAATCGTAGGATTGTCAAAGCCTGAATGTGAATCCTGGCGAGATTGAAAGTTTTTGACCCAATTGTAAACAAGCTTCGAGGGCATTTGTTTAGATTTTTTGTGAGTTGAATTTAACGCTTCAATTTGTTTGGGAGCTACATATGTTATGCCAGCGGCGTTTTCAATAGCTTTACTCTCAAGTCGTATTATTCGTCTATCCTGTGCAGATAATTTTGAAATCTCCTGATTCCTCCTGACATCCCTGAAATCCAGAATATAAGGAACCCCTGTACGTTTCCAGGTGCGATAGGCCAAATGCATTCCGGACCAGTAAGGTACTGACGCCCAAACTAAATCTATGCTATTGTCTTTTACAAGTTTTACGGCCTTAGCGGTAGCCATAAAACTCCAGGGGAAATAGTCATCTATCGGTCGTATGGGCGTGGTAAACTTGTCTAGTGCCCGACAAATCTTAGCAAATAATAATGGCAGTCCAGGTTTAGCTTTTCTCCATATTTTACCATGGTTCCACAAGCTCCCACAAGGTACTCGAGTTATAGAAATCTTTGAAAGTTCGGGCATTTCGAGCGAAGGATCTATATCGTTATAACACGCTGTCTTCATCGTTATTACATAAGGTTCCCACCCATATTTCTGTATCGCCAGTGCCAATTTTATGGATCTTTTGGGTCCAACGGCCGATGACGGCGCAAAGTAGGGTGAAATCAGCAGTATTTTTTTGTTTTGCATTATAATCTATGATTAACTTATGGCACAATATGTCTTTGAAGATGCTGTAAGGTAAGAGGCTGTCAGAATGTTTTTAAGAAAGCTATGTTTAAATTTTGGGTTCTGAATTGCAACCAAAACTCAATTTTTGTTTCACATAACACCCGAAGTCAAATACCATTCTTTTTTCATCCTCAGCGAGAATGCCCAAGGTATTTAACAAATTTCTTAGCTCTTAACCCGCCTAAATTTCTTCATCAAAAACTTGAACGGAAGAAAAAGCATGTGCTTTTCATCTTCCTTTAACATTCTTGTCGATAATAACACCACCAGGAAAAACACGAAGTAACTTGCCGCTTGAATTGCTAATTTTATTGTTGTAGGCCAATCAGGCAAACGCACTACAAAAATAATTACACCACAAATTATACTCACCATTAATATCTGACCTAATTCTTTCCACCGCATAATGCGGGAAAACGGCACGGATGTAATACGACGAAGTTGACAAAGTAAATATATCCACGACCCTATGGTGGCAACTACTGCCCCAATGGAAGGACCTATATACGAAACTATACCCTTTCTGCCCAGAATAACCAGCGTCGTGCTCACCACTACATTAAGAACTAACGCCACTACAGCACCTATTGCTATGGAACGAGTCTGCCCGACAGCACGAAACATCGTTGCGTATACCGCAACCCTGAGAGGAAGCGAAAAAAGGTATATCCGGAAAGGCCAACTAGCCATAGAATATTCGCTTCCATAAAGAAGAACCATCAAATCATAACCAATCACAAAGAAGAAAACAAAACAGGGAAAAATAATTAAACTGCACTTGCGAGCCGCCTCTTGCCACATATTAAGGGCATCATGCATTCTACCTTCATTCATTATCACAACAAGACTGGGCATCATAGCCGCCGCCACACTGACGGTTACCATACCAACAATAGGAAGCTGTATGGCACCACATGAATAAACCGCATATGTAGACGGCTCAAAGAAACTGGATATAAGAATCTTGCCATACTGAAGGTTAATTGTGCCCACAATCGTAGTAGCTAACAATGGCCAGGTATAATGAAACTGCTCCTTAAGCAAACTAAGGTCTATACGCCAGTTCTTAAAAGGCGAAAACCTTACCATATCAATACAACCAACCAATGCGACAATGCTGGTGATTAACACTATGGACAACATAACGGCACGGAGACCAAAACCAGCCCCTACCATTATCACCACAATACCAATATGACAAATTGTCATCGTTAAAGTATATACACCTGCTCGAATAGGCCTGTCTATACTTATCATAAATGCCGGGACAAGTTTCAATGCACGCTCAACAAAAGGATACAATGAAAATATTCGAAGAAGAGGAACTAACCCCGGGTTATGAAATCTCCTTGCTATAAACTCTGCACCAAAGAACATCGCCGCTCCAATAATAAAAGATAGAGCCATCGTAAAAAGAAATGTCTGTGTTACAATGGTACGTCGATGCTCAAGACCGAACTTGGGAATAAAATAATACAAACTTTCGCTAAGCTGAAGGGATACAACACCTGCCAAAAACAGATACACCATCTTCACCTGACGGTAGGTACCAAAGGTCTGTTTGTCAATTAGACGCACCAAAATAATGCCGAGCACCATCATAGAAATCATAGACAGACTATTACTTAGCATTATAACAAAACTACGTGTTCGAATTCGCATGAGTTCTCAGGAAACAACTTTAGCCTTCATAACTGTAATCAACTAAAAGCCAAGGATAGTGAGGCTTAAAAAACCGGTAAGTCTTCCGCAACAGCGTACTCTCAGGGTTTTTGGGTTTTTCAAATATCTCTTCAACATAGCAAACACCTTCCATCAGGAAGTCTGACGCAAGTGAGAAATAAGTTCCATAAAATCCTGGTTGACTTTTTTGCCCATAATATCTGCCTTTTGTTTTTCTGTATCATGAACACGGTCTATATCAATAAGTATCTTTTCATACAAACTTATCAGTTTTTCCGGAGATGTTTCAGACTCATCAAAACCATACTCCTCAAGACCAAACTGTTTCATGAAATCTAAAGATTTTATATGATAAGCAATGGCTATCAACGGGGTAGCTGTCAGAAGTGCAAATATAATTGAATGAGTCTTATGACCTACAAACAACTGGCATTCAGAAACCTGTTTTAAGTGCTCTATTGTATCAATATGACTATCAACTATTTGACATTTTGTGGCACAACCGGACTGTTCCATAATATCCAGGAAGTATTGATTTTCATTAATATCAGCTATGTGCATTGGGAAAAATTTGACCGTAAAACCATCTTGCGATACTCTTCTAGCCAGTTGAGCAAGTGAATGAATATACGGCTGATACTCTATGTTACGTCCAGATTTCCCTGTATATACTGACAAACCAATGACCCGGCCCCTGATGGAAGGGGGAATTTCACTGTGCTCCATAACCGACAGACTGAGCCCGAAAACAGAATCGCACGTTTGATGTATTCTTGACTCATCACACGAAAAAGCTTTCAGTTCCTTGGTAGAGTTTATATCTCGAACATAAATACGCTCAGAATGGTTTATGATTCTTTTTATAAGTTGCCGATTTATATCTTTTTTGAAATCAAACGCTCCAATAGTTTGAGACCAAAGATACAATTTTTTAGATGCTAAGATAACCATCGCCATACTAAATGTTCCCTGTCCTACAACATCAGGCCGTAATAATGTGGTTATTCTGTGTCCGCCACTTGTTACTACGGCATCACACCTTTTTATGGCATTCCACTGCTCCCTATTACATAAATAACACATTAATTTTGCAAGTAATAGAAACTTGCCTCTAACCACGGCTGTTCTTAACAAATAATAACCAAATTTCCCATAAAACTTTGCACGTAGCTTACTAACAACTCTCAAACAATAATAACGGAAAGACCTAAACGGAACTTCTGTTTCTGCGCGGGCATGTATCATCCAAGCCTGGTGAACAAAACGAACATTCATTCCTCTGAAGTTACTATAACCGTCCCACATGGCCGGATTCGTGGTTACAACGGTTACTTCGTCAACTCCGGCGTTAACAAATCCCTCCAACATAAAATGTAAAACAGCCCTGTCCCCCTTGTTTGCAGTAACCTGAGGTAAAACTACAATCTTCATACTAATCAGCTCCTGTCAGTTTCCATACACTGCCCAAATCCTTCCGGGCAGGTGCAGGTGGTATGAAATCCGGATATCCTAAAGCAATATTAATAATTATAGTGTGATAGGGTGATATTTGCAGAATCTTTCTTAACGCTTTTTCCTGCGACGGCATATGTGGACGCCAGTTTAATATCGTACCTTCAATACCATAGGCATGTGCAGCCAAAAGCAAATTCTCAGCAGCAAGTGCTCCGTCAATATATAACAATCCTTTATCAACCAAGGGGTAAAATCTGACGTCTCCGCACACACAAATAAAACATGGAATCATTTCACCAAAACATGTCGCACCAAGAGTTATTTTCATGCTTTGTGTAATTTCTTCCTGATTTTTACTTATATTAAAAAAAACAGATTGGCGACAACAACTGTTTGGAGCCCATCTTGCAGTGTCAACTATATCAGACAATATATCAGGTTCAATACCTTCTGGTTTAAAACTTCTTACCGAACGTCTTGTACGTATAAAACGCAGTATCTTCTGCCTCTCTTCATCGGTGGGAACTTTAAATGATTCGCCTTTCAAGCGAATATTGCCCGTCTTAGCACGCTCATATTCTTTGTTCTTTTCACGTGCCCAAACTAAAGTTGGGTCATTTAAGACCTCAGTTTTACTCAATTCTTCAATAATTTTTTTACATTGTACGTGCTTACCATACCCCCTATCATCTTGACGGGCAGATACACACAACCCTTTATCAACGGCATGCGATAGCACCCTTAATTTTGACAATCTTACTTCTGGGGATTTGGAATATTTGTACTCATACACAAACATTTGAACATATTGACATCCCTCAAAAAATAAATGCTTGCAAAGCAATATAACAAAAGACATCAACCGTTTTATTATCCTGACTATTTTCTTCATATCTCTACTCGGCTCTCAATAATTCCTGCGATTCTTTCAGCAGCTTTGCCATCCCAGAATTTCGGAATATTATGCTCGCTATCTCCGCCAGCCTCGCTAATCTCGCGATAATTCTTCAGAATATCCTCTGTCTTTGTCTGCACCAATCTATTCGTACCCTCTGTTATAGTCACCGGACGTTCTGTGTTTTCACGAAGCGTCATGCATGGCACACCAAGAATAGTTGTCTCTTCCTGGATACCGCCAGAATCGGTTATCACTAACGCGCTGTTACTCATCAAACACAAAAAATCCAGATACCCTACGGGCTCAAGAAGAATCAGATTGCTCATGGCATCGATACGATTTTCTAATACCGTACCTTTTAAATTATTTCTCGAACGAGGATGAATTGGAAAAACCAATTTCATATCCTTTGCGATTTCTTCAAATGCTGTTATTATCTCAGAAAATTTGTCAATATCATCAACATTGCTGGGACGGTGAAGCGTCACTGCCGCATAACAGCCCTTCTCCAACCCCAAATGTTCGAGAATATCAGACTGCTGAGCCTTCTTGCGATTAGCCATTAAAGTATCAATCATAACATTACCGACAAAATGAACTTTCTCGGAACTTATCCCCTCATTATTGAGATTGTCTATGCCGGATTGTTCGGTTACAAAAAGCAAATCACTTATGCTATCCGTAACAATTCGGTTAATCTCTTCAGGCATGGCCCTATCAAAACTTCTCAAACCAGCTTCAATATGTATCAGTTTCACACCAAGCTTAACCGCTACCAAACCACATGCAACTGTACTGTTAACGTCACCAACAACCAAAACATAGTCTGGCTTAAATTCCAGAACCACGGGCTCAAAACGCTTCATAATCTCAGCCGTCTGAACCGCATGACTAGCGGAACCTACTTCTAAATTTACGTCCGGTTTAGGTATGCCAAGTTCATCAAAAAACAGCTTACTCATCTTTTCGTCATAGTGCTGCCCAGTGTGAACCAATAGAGTCTCGAATTTACCGCTCGCATGAAAAGCACGCATAACCGGACCAATCTTCATGAAATTAGGACGGGCACCACATACACATATTATTCTTATCATTGCTCCACCTGAATTTAGTTAAATGACAAAAACGATTTCACCTGTTCAGTAACAAAATCCTTCATCTCATCCGTCAGCTCAGGATATATCGGCAATGCCATAACTTCATTCGCCGCTTTCTCTGATTCCGGAAAATCACCTGCCTTGTAACCAAGATAACTGAAGCACTCCTGCAAATGCATCGGAACTGGATAATATATCTCGCAACCGATTGACTTCTCTCTCAAATGCGCAATTAACTCGTCTCGCTTCGGCACACGAATCACATACTGATTATAAATTGTCACGCAATCAGGATTGATATAAGGCGTCTGCACAGCTGTCCCCTCGAACTTCTCGTTGTAATAAGCCGCGTTGCGACGTCGACCCTCTGACCAATCATCCAAATGAGGAAGCTTCACCAGTAACGCCGCCGCCTGTATGGGGTCAAGACGAAAATTACCGCCTACAAATTTATGATAATATTTCGGCTTACTGCCGTGATTACGCATAATGAAAAGCTGATTATAAAGCTGCTCATCATTCGTAACTATCATCCCGCCGTCACCGATACCGCCAAGATTCTTACTCGGAAAGAAACTAAAACAACCAACCGTTCCTATACTGCCGGATTTTTTTCCTTTGTATGTACTCGAAATCGACTGAGCCGCATCTTCAATCACAGCAAGATTATGCTTGGCCGCAATTTCCATAATCGGGTCCATCTCCGCTACCTGACCATAAAGATGTACCGGCATAATTGCCTTGGTCTTATCAGTCACAGCTGCTTCTATTTTTGAAGGGTCAATATTGTATGTCTTCGGGTCTATATCAACAAATACAGGCCGGGCACCAACTCTTTCGATACATCCGACCGTTGCGAAAAATGTAAATGGCGTCGTAATTACCTCATCACCCTGACCAATACCAAGACTCATCAAACTATTCAAAATCGCATCTGTCCCACTGCTAACTCCTACCGCAAACTTGCAATCACTCAATGCCGCCACCTTCTCTTCGAGTTCCGCGACTTTGGGACCTCCAATACATTGCTGCGATTCAAGCACCTCAGAAACTGCCGCCAAAACCTCATCCTTGATTGTTGCGTACTGTGCTTTCAAATCCAACAGTGGTACCTGCATTATATATTCTCCTCTTAATTCTTACTCACCGGTTACTTATTCTTAAATTCATCGTACGATATCTTGCCAACAGCCTTATCTTCCGGCAGCGGCAATTCCTCATCCAAATCCAGACACCTCAGAACTCCCGCCTCAACTTCCTTGTAACGATACCCGCTCTCAGGACAAATCATAATCCCTTCCGAGTCAGGATTGTCCAAACGAATACCGTGTCTGCTCATCCAGCCGATTTGCTTACCAGGAACGCCTGCCATCAAGGCATAATCGGCAACGTCCTTCGCAACAACCGCACCTGCCGCTATAAAACAGTAACGACCCAACTCGATTCCGCAAACAATCGTCGCGTTCGCGCCAACAGTTACCCCTCGATGAAATATAGTCTTCTCGTAAAGATTGCGGCGGACAACCTGAGAACGAGGGTTAGTGACATTTGTTAAAACACAACTCGGACCAAGAAAAACATCGTCCTCAACTATCGTGCCCGTATAAATCGAAACGTTATTTTGAATCTTAACGTTGCTGCCTATTACTACGTCACTGGCAATACAAACATTTTGGCCAAGTATACATCTTTGACCTATCTTGGCGCCGCTCATTACATGTGAAAAATGCCAGACCTTCGTGCCATCGCCAATTTCCGCACCATCATCAACTATCGCTGTCTCGTGCACAAAGTATTTGGCTTTCTCAGAAGAACTTTTATCAGCCGACATCGCTTTTCTCCTTTTAACTATCAAAGGCAGGACACTCTACACCACGACCGCTATTTTGCCAACTTAAAAAACTTTTTTACCGCCTAACATAGGATGATAATCGCCTTTTAAACCTATTGGCGCAGCGTTACGAATACCAGATACTAACTCTATCGAGGGCAATACTTCTTCCGGCATAAAACCTTCTCCTGCCAAAATCTTCTCATAGCTCTTGACATGAAGTTCTGTAAAACCACTTGAAAATTCGACCTCTTCACCATCAATCTTAATCGACCGAAAAGTCATCGGCTTGCCCTCTTCAGGACTAAACGGAAGGTCATTGCGGTCCAGTGACAAAAACCACCTCACTCGGGCACGACCTAATTCCAGAAAACCTGCGGCCCTTGTCGGCTCATACACATGCACAATATTCTTTTTTACACCACCGAAAATCCAAGCCAGCATATCAAAAAAGTGAATCCCTATATTCGTCGCAATCCCGCCCGACTTGCTGACATCTCCCTTCCAGGAAACCTGATACCAATGACCTCGCGACGTTATGTAACTCAAATCAATATCGAAAACCTTGTCCTTAGGCGCTTTGTCGATACGCTCCTTCAAGGCAATAATCGCCGGATGAAGTCTAAGCTGCATTATCGTATTAATCGTCCTGCCGCTTTCCTTCGCGTCTTCAGCCAATGCCACAACATTCCAGGGATTAAGCATCAACGGCTTTTCGCATATCACGTCCGCACCAATCCGCAACGCAAACCTTACATGCGCATCATGAAGATAATTAGGCGAGCACACTGTTACATAATCAACCGCACCATCTCCACTTCGTTTCAATTTCTCAAGATGCCTGTCAAACCGTTCGAACTCCGTAAAGAAATCAACGCTGGTGGAATATCTGTCTAAAATACCGACAGAATCATGCTTGTCCAATGCCGCCACCAAAACATTACCAGTCTGTTTAATGGCCTCCAAATGCCGCGGAGCTATGTAGCCGCCTACTCCTATTACAGCAAACCTTTTCATTTAAAAACCTTTCAACGAAAATGTTTTTTACTTTTTCGCTACCACTCTGTACAAAACACCTGTCTTTACGAAATCGTATTTATCAAGTAAGAATTCCGGACAATAACCTTCCACCGGCGAAACAACATAAATAGCCCGATTGGAAAAAAGCTCGTCAATCACCGTTTCGTCATACCCCTTCAAATTATTAAACGAAGCATGACCAGATACCACATCGATACCAACACCGTTACCTTCAACTTCCTGGGCGTATGAAAGCGCATACACTGTAGTCCCATCAGCATATATTATCGCGTTGTTCTCAACCTGTGCTAATGCCTCATCTGCGAAACGTTGCGCACCACGATAACCCGTCTTCCAGGGCTGCAAAAAATACTTGAGGTCATCTCTATATGGTATCTCCCTGCTGCGACCACTCATCATCCCAACCCGCTTTGCAATATTCGGAACAACCGCATAAACCGGTATCGGCAATAACGAAAAAAGCAAAACCAAACAAATCAATTGCTTCCGGTATTTCATATCTAATAGCAAACAGCTGCCAACTCCCATCAGAATCGATGCTATAAAATAAAATGGCATGAAAAATACATACCTGTCCACAATCGTATAGCGAAAAGCGAATCCAAAAAATAATATCAATAACGCCAAAATAATATTTACAAATGCTTTGCTCGAACTTGCTTTATACAAAATACCCACACCGAAAAATAAAAATAAAATATTGGGAGTCGGAAAGTTCAGCAATATCCACATGATGTTTTCTTTTACTATCCGCATTGACAAAGAAATATTAAGAACGTCCCCCTGCCACCTGTTCCCGAAAACCGCCGAAGATAATACCCCGACAAAGTCACCACCCTGGATTATGTTCTTAATAATCAGATACTCGTACGGCAACGCACCGAGAATCCAAAATAGAATAATAATTGCTAAATGCCCAAAGCCAATCTTCTTTTTAACTAACAAAATAATAAAAAATACTGCGTAACACAATAGCGGTATCGAACCGAACATGTGCTCGGCAATCGCCAAACCATTAAAAAATCCAAGCCAATATAGATAACTCGTCCGCTTGGTCTGAACGTATAAAAGCAGCATTATCAATTCAATACTGAATAATGCCACATAAAGAGTATACACCTCCGCAATACTTGAGTGACTCCAGAAAGTATGAGACAACATCAAACTGACAGCCGCCACTATCCCTGGAAAATTTCTACCTAACCATAAACGCAATAACAAAAACACATTCGCTACAACCAAAGCACCAGCCACCGCGGAAATCATATTAACCCGCCACCCGAACTCACCGAACGGCACACATTTCGCCGCTATAGCCACCATGTAAAAAACCGGATGAGATAAAGCCAAACCTAAACCACCTTCGATATCATTGTGCCAAACGCGGTATTGAGTCATGCCGCTGTCAATCCACAAACTGCTCGGCGCACAACTGATTGTGTAAACCAAAAGTGAAACAAAAAGAACTGATAAATACAACCAACCTGGTTTGATTTCTTTAAGTGACACGAATATTCCGCTGTCTCCCACTATTCGCTGGCCTTTTACTATTTACGATTTGCTTACGTACCAATCTATCGTCGCCTTCAACCCCTCATCGAACGACGTCTTAGCCTCAAACCCGAAAAACTCCTTCGCCCGTGACACGTCCAGACGACGTCTCGGCTGACCGTCCGGCTTACTGCTGTCCCATCTGATTTCACCATCGAAACCTGTCAACTTCGCAATTTTTCCCACGAGCTCATTTATCTTTATCTCAAATCCGGCACCAATATTCACTGGCTCTGAACCGTTGTAATGCTCCGTCGCCAACAAAATCCCCTCTGCTGCGTCAGACGCATAAATAAACTCCCGAGAAACCTCACCGGTTCCCCAGCAAACTATATGGTCGTCACCCGCCTCAATCGCGTCAACGCACTTCTTTATCAATGCGGGTATCACGTGACTGCTCGCAGGGTCAAAATTGTCACCCGGACCGTAAAGATTCACCGGCAGCAAAAATATCGAATTGAAACCGTATTCATCACGATACGCCTGCGACTGTGCCAAAAGCATCTTCTTCGCCAAACCATACGCCGCGTTAGTCTCCTCAGGATATCCATTCCAAATATCATCCTCTTTAAACGGAACGGGCGTAAATTTCGGATAAGCACAAATCGTACCAATCGCCACAAACTTCTCTATATTCCGAAGCCGACCCGCCTCTATCAACTGAACACCCATTACCAGGTTCTCATAGAAAAATTTGCCCGGATGCTCCTGGTTCGCTCCAATACCGCCAACCACTGCAGCCAGATGAATAACCACATCCGGATTCATCTCGTCATACATCCGAACAATGTTGTCCATCTTCGTCAGGTCAAACTTTTCAATCTCAGGAACTAAAATATTTTCGCAACCCCTCCTCTCTAATCCCTCGATAACATACTTACCGAGAAAACCGGCACCGCCTGTAACAACTACCCGTTTGTCTTTGAAAAAACCGCTCATTTATTCTTCTCCCCATGCTCCTTCAATACTTTCTCATTCTCAGCAATCTTCATGTCGGCATCTACCATTATTCTTGCAAGCTCACTAAATGTCACCTTCGGCTCCCAACCAAGATTCTTTTTCGCTTTACTCGCATCACCCAACAAAACATCAACCTCAGCGGGTCTGAAATATCGCGGGTCCACCTTAACATACTTCTCCCAGTCCAAATCGAGATGGCCAAAAACCTTATCCAAAAATTCTCGCACAGAATAACTCTCACCTGTAGCCACAATATAATCATCCGGCTTGTCCTGCTGAAGCATCAACCACATCGCTTCGACGTAGTCCGCCGCAAATCCCCAGTCACGCTTCGCATCTAAATTACCCAAATATAACTTGTCCTGTAAACCCAACTTAATCCGTGTCGCCGCACGGGTAATCTTTCTCGTCACAAATGTCTCGCCGCGCCTCGGCGATTCATGATT
>JAGLSU010000018.1 GCA_023135935.1 Planctomycetota bacterium | reverse complement strand
CCGGAGCCGCCCATTTCGCCGGATTCGGCTTCGACGATAACAAAATCGAGGCCGCAGCGTGTGAAGATATTGCCGTATGTGTCGTACATTAGTTTATAGGTTTCGTCGAGTGATTCAAGGTCGGCATGGAAGCTGTAGGCATCTTTCATGATGAATTCGCGAGAACGCAGTACGCCGAAACGCGGGCGGAACTCGTCGCGGAATTTGAAGCTGATTTGGTATATATTCATCGGCAGTTGTTTGTATGAATTTATTTCTCCGGCGGCGACGCTTGTGACAACTTCTTCGGCTGTGGGTGCGATGACGTTCAATCTGCCATGACGGTCGGTGAATTTTGCCATGGTTTCGCCATAATCGACGTCACGGCCTGTCTGCTGCCAGAGTTCGATTGGCTGAATGGCAGGCATGAGGATTTCCTGGGCGCCGGATTTGTTCATTTCTTCGCGGACGATTTTGATAACTTTTTGGAGGCATCGGAAGCCGAGTGGGAGGTAGGTATATGTTCCGCTGGCGAGTTTTCGTATTAGTCCTGCCCGCAGCATTAGTTGATGGCTTGGAATTTCGGCATCAGCTGGGACCTGCTTAACGGTGGGTATTAACATCTGGCTATATCTCATATTTCATGCCTCGCATATCAAATTTTGGCACTGAGTGCGCGGGTAGATTTTATGTGATTTTATAGCCCAAAGCCAGGGAAGTTGCAAGAAGTAAAAGCGGGGCAGGAATTTGAGGACGTTATCTAAGTGGGCGATTACTGGTCGGTGTCGCCACCTTCCTTCGGTTCGTTATCGCCATAATTGACGTCATCTAAATCACCTTGTTGTTCGGTGAAGCCGTTGGTGATTCCTTTTTCGGCAAGTCCGGCACAGGCAACGCAATATCGTGCCCAAGGAATCGCGTTTAATCGTCCTTTTGGTATTGGTTTGTTGTCACCCTCGCAGATACCGTAGGTTGCGTTTTCGATTCGGCCGAGTGCACCATCAATTGCTACGAGTATTTTCCTCTCGCCGTCCATCAATCCGAGTGTATGTTCCATTTCATAGTTATCGGTTCCCGCGTCGGCCATATGGATAGGTACATTTGACAGGTCGCTTCTTGGTTTTCGGAGTGTTTCATCCTCCATGTGGTTTACATCACCAAGTATTTCCTGTCTTTTTGTCAGCAGTATGTCTTTGAATTTTTCTATTTCCGCTGCTGTTAGTTTGCTCTTGGGTTTTTTTTTCTTTTTAGCCATTCGTTTTGCACCTCTTTATTTCGCAAATTCGGCAAATTACCATCTAGATTTCAGCGACAGAATTATATACTTCGTCGGCTAATTGACAATAAAAATTTATGCTAAAAGTTTTTATTTTTCCCGTTATTGGTGATACGGGTGCGGCTGGCTGTTTGTTCTTTCGTTAAGAAATGGGATTGGGTGGCAAATTCGGGGGTAATATTAAATCTCCGCTTGCATAAAGTACGGTCAGATAATATGATTTGGTAAATTCAAAATTTATTTAATGGAGCGAGTAATGGGTCACAAATTTATCAATGAAATCGAGGCGGGCGAGACAATTAATGACGTTTATATGGCCAAGGACCCGATTTTGCGGAGTACGACGCGTGGAGATTTGTATATAGCGATGTATCTTTGTGACCGCAGCGGACAGTTGAACGGTCGGATGTGGCAGGCGAGCGAAGCGATTTATAATGCTCTTCCGAAGCCGGGTTTTGTTCAGGTGAACGGCAGGAGTGAGTTATATCAAAGTAATCTGCAGATAATTATAAATAACATAAGCGTTGTGGATGCAAATAGTGTTGACCTATCTGATTTTCTGGCGAAGACGGATAAAGATACAGGCAAGATGTTCGAGGAAGTCAAAAGTATCGTAGCAAAGATAAAACATCCGCAGTTGAAGGCATTGGTTGATGAGTTTATAGGCGACGAAGAATTGATGACAAAATTTTGTGAAGCTCCGGCTGCGATGAAGATGCATCACAATTGTCTCGGTGGTTTATTGGAGCACACGCATAATATGCTGCGAGTAGCAAGTGAGATACTGCCGCTGTATCCTAAGGTGCAGGGCGATTTGGTATTGGCGGGGATATTTATTCACGATATGGGTAAGACGGAAGAGCTTTGTTACGATATGGCATTTTCGTATACGGATTCGGGACAGTTAATAGGTCACGTTGTTCAAAGTTTTTTGATGATGAATCAAAAGGCTGATGCGGTTGCGAAAAATGGTGCGGCTATCGAAAGCTCGGTATTGGATTGCCTCGGTCATATTATTTTGTCGCATCACGGGCAATACGATTTCGGTTCTCCGAAGCTACCGGCAACGGCTGAGGCATTTATGGTTAATTATATCGATGATTTGGACGCAAAGATGAATCAGGTGACTGCGGCGATAGATAATGAAATGAGCGATTCGAACTGGACGATTTGGCAGAGGGCATTGGAGACTCGGCTTTACCGGAAGCGAATCGAATAAATAAACCGAGCCGGGTTACTCCCCCCCAGGGAAGTAGCCCGGCTTGGTGTGGATTGCTTAGGGGGTCGTGACATTTTTCATATCACCAAAGGTATCTTTAATTTATATGGTTTCGTTAGATTTTTTGTGGTGGAGTGACATCTGTATGTCACTGTCTTTTAAGAAAAATTGCAAAGTGGGATTATGATGTTACGGCGCGGTTTAAGATAGGTAGGCGGGGGAATTTGAGGATAGTGTTGAATTAGTGTTTTATCAAAAAAGTTGTTAGATGTTTTGAGTGACATCTCTTTTCAAAACTATTCCTGCGTACTTCCAGACCTGTTTGAATTCGTCGTGAGACATTAACATTTTTCCGAGTACGGGGTCGGCTAAAGTTATCACTTCGTCGGAGATATCGAGTACGGCGACGCAGTGACTTAGCAGGAATGTTTCGCTTAGTACGACGAGGGTGGTGCCAGCGGCTTTTAGTTGTTCGATGGAATCGAAGGAGCGGTATTGTGATTTCAGGCCTTGTCGTTCGAATTGATTTTGCAGCGCGTCGGAGAGGCAGTGGGGTAAGGTTCCGGCTACGGGGCTGGTGTGTGCGAGTACGGCCAATTGACCTTCTTCTGCTTGGAGTCCCAATATTCCGAGGGCTGTAACGGCTGCGGCGGGACCGCAGGTATAATCGGTTGTCTGGTAGCAGATGCCATTAACGTCGAGTAGGGTTTTTGTGTTCAGCAGTTTGTTTTTAATCAGGGCCGGTACGAGGAACGGCAGGACCGAAAACCATGTTACGACTATGACCATAAGTACATAGACTGTGATTCTCTCGAATTTTCGCGGGAGTCGCGATATTGGCGTTGTTATTCCGATTGTAGCGACGATGGCGAGGACGACGAATCTTGTTCGTCCGGCCATGAGGTATGAGAAGGGCGGGATGAAAGTCAGGGTGCTGCTGAATCTGGCTGCGGAGAGCATTAGTATGAGTGTGAGCGGTACGAGGTATCCGAGTATCCAGTAATGTTTTTTGAGTTTTGAAAATGTTTTGCCGAGATGGACGCCGGCTATGGCTATGAGAATTACACCTAAAGTTTCCAAGTACGGATTCATCAACCCTGCTCCTGATACAAAGACTTTGAGCGCAAATTAAAATTTCATTTGCTTAAATGGTGAATTAAGACCTCCGGCCCCCAGCCACCCATTTCGTATCTTTATGGTATCAAAATTGGGGTTGTGAATCAAGGAAATTCGATGAAAAGGAGGGGGTAGTAAAGAAGAAAAGTGTTGAGTGTTAAGGGAAAAAGTTTATATATAGAGGTTGGTTTTTTTAGGTCAGATAAAAACAAGTTTTAAATGCAGCGAGGTTAAAAATGGACGAAGGTAAGTTAGTTGGACCAATAGGAACGCTTGAGTATTTAGAGGAATTGCTTGCGGAGGGATATACAATTAAGGGGCCGCGAAAAGACGCGGTGAGGGATATGGTTCCTTTTAAGGCGTTTTTGAAAAGGGGTAAGGAATTTGCGCCGGAGGATTGGCTTAGTAGTGAGGGGTATAAGTTTGTTGAGCCGAGTACGTTTACGAAGGGGCACAGGATTGCGTATAAGCAGATTGATGATTTTCCGGATGAGAGATTTAATTCGAATTACAGCTTGGTTAAGGGTGATAGAGAAGTAGTTCTGTACCTGAAAGCGGAACTGCCGAAGGTGGAATAGGGAAATTAATCGAAAATTGACAATCGAAAATTGAATATTTAAAAACGGGGTGGTCCTGGGGGTAAATCCGCTATGGGCTAATTTGCCCATGGAACATTCTCGACAGCTCCAACGTATTTGTCGCCTACTAAGCGATTCGAATAACTTCCTGAATATTCGCAAATACGAAGAATAGATAGTTCCAAACACCAAAGCCCAAGGTTCCATGCCTCATAAAAAGCAGAATCAAACTGGCCTCGACGCTTGTGTTCGGGATGAACCAAAGAATTCCTTACTTCAGTCAAAGCATGAGGTGCATCAAGCCATTTAAACTTCTTTGCCAATTTCTGTAATTCAGGAGTTTGGCTGGAAATATCAATGGGTATCCCAAGAGATGAAAACAGTAAGCGAAACTTATCCGATGCCCATAAATCCTTAAAACCATTAACAGTTACAAGCCGTTTGGCTTTAACAGTATATTCGTAGGATAAGCGTTCAATGGCTGCTTGAGTAAGAATAATACCTGCATCAATACCTCGTGATGAATTATTAGCATTCAAATACCAATAAATGGTCTCACGTAACGCTTCTTGCCAGTCCTCCTTTTCCCATTTAGTCATAAAATACGGAAAGAGTTCTATTAGCTGTTCGCAATGGTGCGGATCAAACCAAGAGGGTGGAGTATGCCAGATATCTCTTGGTGATGACCAAGATTCCCATACACGATTGTCGGACGCATTGAAGCCGACCGCACATATTGGCTCACACCACGCACCTTTAGCAAAAGAAATAAAAAATCGAAGTGCATTAAGTATTTTGTTGGTTTCTTTCCCAGATAATACCGTGCCGTTATTTTTTCGAAGACAACCAATGTGTGTCAGTTGGTAACCGCCTTCTGACTTCAGTTTCTTAAAATTATCTGACGTCTCAACCAACGAACGTAATTGCACCTTCCAGCCATTACAAGAAAGATCAACATGTCCAATGCTGCATATCCCAGCTCCTTTTTTCTCAGAACTTCTGTGTTTTGCAAGAATATCCTTGAAGTTGAAAAGATGGAAAACGACCTGATTCATTTTAGTTGATGCCCCACCCACGCCATAGATTGGTTCTGATTTGGGACACCATTTCACTGTCATCACTCGCTCATCTACGTTGCCGCCTATCTTTACGTTGAATCCTTCGACATCTTGTTCATTAATATGAAACGAAGAAATCTCCTTAGACCCAAACATCACCCCCATCATATCTTTCGCCGGAACATCCTGAAAAGTTCCATAAAGATAAATAGAAGCACGAGACGCTAAGCCCATACGAACCTCTCCGCTTCCAGTATAAGTGATGTCATCGATACAAACTTTTGCCGGTTTTTGATTAAGAAGAATACTTGATTCGCAAGCAGTAAAATCAAAAGCGGACTCAAAAAGATGCCTATCTGTATCCATTTTGCTCAAACTCACCTCCATACTACTAACCATGCTTATACAGTTCGTATCTCGTTGTCACCCCGTAGTTGGTGGCCCTACTTCGCGTAAAGCTACGTAGGGTCTTTGGTGTTTGATTATAGTTAAATTTGGATTCTGTGACAAGGGGGAGGCCGAATATAACGAAAACCCCCAGCAGTGCTGGGGGCTAAATGATAAGGAAGAAAAGGCCACAAGTTTAATACTTGTGGCCTTTTCTTTCGTGGTTTAGGCGGTGAAAAAGGGGGGAGCAAGGGCAAGAAAGGGCAATGTGTGATAATTTTCTTGACAATTAATCCCAAAGTGACATACAATTATTGTTAAGTAAGAGCGGAGAAAAAGCATTCCAGGGGTCTTTGCTATAGCACCTTTTCCGCGAAGCGCGGGCAAAATTTGAAGGCATTGTCCGCCAACAAAGAGGAGTGGTGAGAAGGCCCTATTTATTGCATTTCAGGTTTTCCCCCCACATAAAAAGAGCGGCTGTCTTTATAACTTTAAGGTAGTAGAGGAGGAGATGATGAAGAGAACGCTTTCGTTACAAGCAAATGTAGTTGTCATGTCGTTAATAATCGGTTTGTTTTGTGCATCTCCGGCTTATGCCCTCATTAGCTTGGAGTGGCGACCAATTGACCAGACGGTTTCTGTGGATGATGTTTTCGGCATTGGTCTGTATGCGGTCTCGACCGCGCCGACGGAATCGTTTGTATCTATGGACGTCATATTCACCTGGGATTCAGACTACCTGGAAATTTTAGGTCTGGACGATACCGGGGCTGTGACTTTGGCATCTTCGAGTTTTCCGGCTACTGATGATTATGACCTAAACGAGAACGGAGTGAATCCACCGGCCGATGGTGATGGACTTTTCAGGGGGACCGTGGCTAATCTCAGCGAACCAGTCAATGCAACACCGGGTGGTATCCTTGTAACCACTTTCGAGGCGAGGGCACTGGACGTAATCGGTGAGACGTTTTTTTCCATTTCTGCAACAGGAGGGACCGATGGTGTGACGAGGGTGTTGGAGAGTACTGACCCGGATATCGATATCACCGGAATGCTGGGCAGTGCAACAATAACAATTGTCCCCGAACCCGCTACGCTTTTGCTGCTTGGTTTGGGTGGTTTGGTTTTGAGGAGGAGGAGATGATGGGAAGCATTTCGTTAAATCAAATTTTCAAGTTGAGTTTTGTAATTTTGCTTTTCGTACTCTTAGGAACATATCAAGTAACTGCCGCTGTAGTGCCGGTCGGTTTCTTCGCAGATACGACTGAGAAAGTGCTTGAATTGGCAGATTATGATGGTGTACCTTCGACATCCGACTGGGACGATTACTTCGGCATAATAAAGCTGGATGAACCTGGTAATGAGCCGATACCTACTGGTTTTCGGGTGTGGTTTTTAGATGCCGATTACAAGCCCTGCGGTTTAATTGATATTACAAGTGCAGGTGATTACGGGCAGCTGCGAATGTATGAAGATGACCTTAGTACCGCTGCTATCGATGAAGGTGCTGTCGCAGGTGATTTAATCACGGTTTATGCAGAAAATATATCCACCAATGAGATGCATGAGGCATGGTTTGTAAATGAGTCAGTGACATTTACCGGCGATATGGGCTCGTACGAACAAGACATCTTAGTAAATCCTGAATCTGTTCCGGAACCGGGGACGATTTTACTTCTTGGTTTGGGCGGATTGGTTTTGAGGAGAAGACACAGAGCGTAAAACTTATAATTTAATTATCATTTAGTAATTAAAGGGTTGTGAGTAAAGATACTTGCAGCCCTTTTTTTATTGGTGTTGATGAAAAATTAAAAATCAAAAATAAAAATGCAAAATTAAGGAGTCCCTGCGGGACGGTTTTTATAAACTAACAACTGTTACCCATGTTCTTAGCATAATCTGTAATCTATGTTATCGGTTTGTACCCCCCAACACCCCCTAGCGGTGCTGGGGGCTAAACATTTCTAGTACTACCATTCTGGGGCCAGATTTCTGCATTCGCAGGATTAAAAAGAGATTTCTCCGCTCCGCTTCGCTTCGGTCGAAATGACAAGGGGGGTGTATTACACTTCGCTCGGGATGACAAAGGGCAGAATAGGTGGTTTTTCGGGGCAAAAAGGGAGGGGGCTGAAAATTTAAGAAAAATTATAAAAACCTTATTGACAGTACATATGGTTTTTTGATAGACTGTACTTTATAAAATAAAGTGCTTTACTAAAAGGAGAAATAATCATGAAAGACGAGAATTTAAATGAAGGGCAGAAAGTCGATACCGATGACCTTAAGTTTATGCGGTCGGCAATAGAAAAGAGCTATCGGCAGGTTAAGCCGGCAACACGTCTTGCGATTATGTGGGGCCTGATTTGTATGATTATTTATATTGGCATACATTTTCTGAGGAAATTCCAGCTTCGCGAATGGATCGCACCTTTGCATCTATCTCTTCTGGCTTTCGGTCTGTGTTGCACTTTTGCTACAATGTTCATAATTACTAAACGTCAGAAGAAAGATGGCTTTGCTCCGCAGCTGGTCAAACAAGTTGCTTGGATTTTTGGGGTTATAATGTTCCCCATAATCTTCTGGGGCAGGATGGGCGTGTTCGATAAAATCTTTTGCGGTGCGGGATTTATGTATGCAATGGCACTGGGCATGCATCTGGGTATACTCGCAACTCTTCATTCAAAAATATGGCTCTTAGGCGGAATATTAATTTTTGTTGGTATGTTGCTGGCGTTTTTTATAAGAGATTATTCTTTTATAATCCTCGGTTTAGCGACAGGCTTAGGCTGTACTATACCGGCAATAATCGTTGGTAGGAATTACCGTAAACAGGAGGAAAGCCATGAATAAAGAAGATTCAAATTTAAAGCGCGGTGAGGCTGAAGAGCACGGTAGCGCAGAGGACCTTAAGTTTGTGCGTTCGGCGATGGAAAAGACGTGCCTACTAATTAAACCCAAAACAAGTAATACTGTAATGTGGGGGCTGATTGCTATGACCGCATATGTCGGGGCTCATTTCCTGGTAAAAAACCAGCTTTACCATTGGCTCAAGCCGCTGCAGATATCGTTGATGTCGGTCGGGGTTATTTGCTCAATAATTCAAGGGCACTTCTTACTCAAAAAACTCCGGCAACAAGGATTTGTTCCTCAATTCCTAGGCTCTATCTCTTATGGCTTGCTGATAATAGTGGTTCCTGTATTTATCTTTGATATGTTAGGTTTGTTTAAAGGAATGTACTACGAATCAGCTTTCATTTATGCCTTCATGACAAACAGCTTAATGGCTTTGTGTGGAGTCCTTTATTCAAGACTTTTCCTTAGTGGAACAATTTTAGTTACGGCAGGAATGTTTGCGGCATTCATTTTCAAAGATTATCCTCTATTGATACTCGGCATTGCAATTGGCACAGGTGTAATACTGTCCGCTGTTACTGTAGATTTACATTACCGCAAACTGGAAAAAGAAAATGGGTAGACTTGAGAAGTCGAATTTTGATGAGTTGATATTATCGAAGACTCGGTTAGGGATAATCTCCGCTCTTGTCGGCGGTGACAAATTGGAGTTCACATATTTGCGTGATGCTCTCAAGCTATCCGATGGGAATCTTAGCGTGCAGATTCGTAAGCTGGAAGAAGCCGGCTACATAAAAGTAGATAAGGTTTTTGTCGAGCGTAAGCCCAAGACATTTTGCAAAATTACCGCCAAAGGTCGAAAAGCTTTACGAACTCTAATAAAGAAACTCGAGAATTTAGTAAATCTCGATTAAGTTTTGAATGCAAGAGGTGACAAAGAAGTAGTTTTGTATCTGAAAGCGGAGCTGCCGAAGATTTAAGTTTTATTCGAAGCCTTTTTCAGTGGAATTTTTTCAACTTCTATTTTGGGCAGTTTAAATTCTTGAAGAATTATGCTTTCTGCTTCATCAATCATCTTAGCAATCCCATCTTCTAATTTACCCAACTCTTCTTCTATTTTCTCACTCGGTTCTTCTAATTTATATATTTGATTTACACGTCGCACGGCTTTTTTAAGATTTAACCTAATCGAAAGCCACTTGTTTCTGAACTTTGATGGTAAGAATAGACAGTTGTCCCAGAACCAAGTCTCATTTTCATAAACGTACTTACTAGCTTCTTCTAGTGAGATTTGGTCTGGAATAGATTTAAGAGTAGCAATCCGTGTCGCAACCTGTTGGCATATTTCTACTTGCTTTTCACCTATAATTTCTTCCCGCCTTATTTTACGGGCTTGTTTGGCTTGGTACAATGTGGCGAAAAAGCCACCAAAAGTCGCACTAATAGCACCCGCCAAAATAAGAAGTATTTCTTTCAACATTATTAACGTTTCCTACAAAACATTGAGAATATATTTTACCTCTAACCAACAATTATTATAGAGATTATATAAAAAGTTCCCGTTATTTCTTTTGTCCTTGAGGGCCTTGGAGCTCCATGATGAACTTGTTTCTTTTGGCAACATCAGGAATAGCAATAGCAACAAGCTTGTTTAGGGCACCAAGCATCTCTTTTGTGTATGGATTTGGAAATCGGTTAGCGCCCTCTATTTGATAGTACTGAATAGTAGCTAGATACTTCTGCATTTCCACAATGTCTGACTTTACCGTGGAAAGCTGGTTGTGTGCATCTTGGCTTTGCTTAAGACTCTGCTGCAGTCCTCCAAGAACCGTTTGTATTGATTGTTCATGCTCCCGACTCGCTACCTCAAGTTTCCGCGTTTTCGCAACAAGTGAGTGAAGTGTCTTAATTTGATCGGCAACATCAGCCTTGAACTTAGTTACCTCAGGAGTAATCTGTTCCGTCATAAGGACAGAAGCTCGCTCGGCCGCTACTTGACGAACAACTTTTTGAATTTGCGGTTCATCAAACTGCTTCGCTACCAAATCCTCCATTTTCTTTTCCGTACGCTTCATGATGCCCCACAAGCTCATGCCGGTGAGGCCCGCGAGTATTGCGAAGGAAATGAGTATCCACGCAAGTATCTTATTGTGGAAGATTTGAATAACCTCTTTTTTTTGATCTTCACTTAAATTTTGAGATTCATATGCCATAGCTTACTTTTTCCCTAAATCTTTTTTTAGTCAATCTGTAGTTGTGTCTCCGTGGGTGGTGGGTAAATTGTACCTGTTTTGGTAGTATTTGCAAGAGGATAGGTATTACCATTCGTTGGCCAGATCTCTCCACTCCGCTGCGCTCCGGTCGAGATGACGAAAAGCAACCCCCAGCGGTGCTGGGGGCTAAACATAACGGATTTGGGTTGTGTGTTGCTAAATTAGGCGGGGGGTTTATAATTGGGGGTGTGATGGTGAATAATCAGAGCAAAATATATACGGTTAGTGAGATTACTGCGGTCGTTAAGGCAGTGCTGGCGAATAATCTGCCTTCGCGATTGACGATTGGGGGCGAGATAACAAACTGGGTGGTCGCGGGCAGCGGGCATTGTTATTTTGATTTGAAGGATGAGGCGGCTGTCATACCGTGCGTGATGTGGAAGGGCAGTTTCAGTAAGGTTCAGTTCGCGGTGGAGAACGGGCTGGCTGTATTGGCTGGTGGGCGCGTTGATGTTTATGAGCCGCACGGGAAGTATCAGTTTTATGTGGAGAGGATAACACCGGCGGGCAAGGGCGATTTGCAGCTTGCGTTCGAGCAGATGTATAAGAAGTTGAAGGCGGAGGGGTTGTTTGAGGATGAACACAAGAAGGAATTGCCAAAGTATCCGCAGCGGATTGGGATATTGACGAGTGAGGCGGGGGCAGCGGTGCATGATATAGTTGACAGTATTTTTAATCGGTGGAGTTGCGTGAAATTGTATTTGTATCCGGTGGCTGTGCAGGGTAAAGGGTCGGCTGAGAAAATCGCGGCGGCAATAGGAGATGTGAACAGGCGGAATGAGAAGTTGCGGTTGGATGTTTTGATAGTCGGCAGGGGCGGCGGTTCGTTGGAGGATTTGTGGGCGTTTAATGAGGAGGTGTTGGCGAGGGCGATATTCGAATCGGAGATACCGGTGATAAGTGCGGTGGGTCACGAGGTTGATGTTACGATTGCGGATTTGGTTGCGGACGCGCGGGCATCGACGCCGACGAAGGCGGGAGTTTTGGCTGTGCCTGATATGCAGGAAGTTTTGGGGCAGTTGGGATGGCATGAGGAGAAGTTGAATACGCAGGTGAACTGGCTGGTACAAACGAGTCAACAGCGATTGGATGAGTTGGGGATTCGGGTACTTGTCGCGATGAAACAATTGTTGGCTGAGGCGAAGGGTAAGTTGGCATCGAGTTATGAGCAGGTGGTTAAGCTTGAGCCGCAACGGTTCTTGAAGGACAGGGCGTTGGTGTTGACTAATTTGAAGAGTCGTGTGGAGGCGGGTGTTACGGAGATTGTCAGGAGGCGTCAGATTGAATTGGCTGGTCAGGAGAATCGGCTTAGAGGTTTGAATCCGAAATCGATATTGGGGCGGGGGTATAGTATTACGACGAATAAGAGTACGGGTGGTTTGGTGAAGAATTTGAAGGACGTAAAAGTCGGTGAGGAAATAGTAACGGAGTTGGCTGGGGAAAAATTGATTGAAAGTAAGGTAATAAAGAAGTAAAAAGGCACAAGTAAAGGTGAAAAAATGGTAGAAAAAGAGCAAAAAATTGATGTCAGCAAGCTGAGTTTCGAGCAGGCCATAAAGAAGCTGGCCGAGATTGTTAAGAAAATCGAGAGCGGTGAGACAGCATTGCAGGACAGTTTAGGGCAGTATGAAAATGGTATGACGCTGATATCTCACTGCAGAGGGATATTGGCTGAAGCTGAAAAGCGGATAGAGAAGATATCCGAGGGTTAGGGTATTTTCGCGAGCGTGGCGGAACTGGCAGACGCGCAAGGTTTAGGTCCTTGT